>JBATRI010000653.1:0-3644 GCA_049292515.1 Geminicoccaceae bacterium | reverse complement strand
CATGGGCGACGAGGCGCTGTGCAAGGCGCAGATCGAGCCCTTCCTGCCGAAGAGCCAGTACGAGTTCAGCCAAGTCTACCCGAAGCCCGAGGCCAACGGCCGCCATGCGATCGGCGAGCACACCTTCAACTGGGGCGAATGGCGAGTGCTGCCGGCCGTCGGCGAGGACTTCCTGCACCTGACCTGGCGGTGGCTCGACTGCTGCCTGACCTTCTGACCGTACGGCATCCGACCATGACCCGCATCGGCTCGGCTTTTCACCAACACTCAGCGCAGCGCCGGATCGAGGCGCAGATAGTTGCCGCCCAAGGCCGCGATCTCCGCTGCCGTCAATTCGACCTTGGGGCCGGCAGGCACGAAGGCTTGCCGTGCCGCAAGGTAATCGGCCAGCACCGGATCGACGCGGCGCACCGCCTGCTCCATCACGGCCGCCTTGGCTTCGAGCCCGGCACCCGGCTGCCGCCTCGCGCCATAGCCCGGGCCGTGAAACATGAATCGGGCCACGGGTGCTGCCACGCGCTCGGCGGCTGCCGCCCAGAGCACCGTGCACATGCTCTCGCACCGTCCCCCCGCCAGGACCTCGATTCGCACCGGCCTGGGTGTACCCGGCGCCAGGAGTGCTTTCGTCATGCGTGTCGCCGCGGGAAAGTCCCCGCCAGGGCTGTCCACCCGCACCACGACCGGCAGCTGGGGGTCCGCCCCGGTTGCCATCTCGGCCTCGACGAGGCGCACGAAATATCTCGCACCCAGGGCGTGGAGACCTCCCACCTGCACGAAACCTTTCTCCTGACGCACGCAGGTGGAGAAGCCGCAGCTGGCCAGCTCCGACCCCACCACGACCACCAGCAGAACGACCCGAATGACGACCAGGAGCGTGCTGCCGAGAAGAAGAAGCCCGTAGCCGAGATCGTGTCTTGCCGGGTGCCATGACGCATGCGCCATCAGCGACCTGCCGCGTCGACGGACCCGAACGACCAGGGCGAAGCCGCCGAGCTTCGCCGCGGCCTGGTGTTCTTCTGGTGGCTGGTCCTGCTGCTCCTCCCGATCGGCCGGGAGGCCAGCGGCAGCACGCCACCGATGCTCCTTCTGCCCCTGCCGCTGCATGCGGCCTTCGTCCTCGGCAGCACGGCACTCCTGCTTCTGGTGCGGATGCAGGCGAGTGCAGCAGCGGTGCCACTCACGACCATCGCCCCTTTGCTCATCGGCCTCGGCCTGGGTCTCGAGCTGGTCGCCGCGCTGCTCACGCTATGCCTGCGCGCCAGCTTCGACATCGTCACCGATGTGCCGTTCTATCCGGCAACATTCCTTGCGGTCCATGCCGACACCCTGGCTTACGGCGTCGGCGCTCTTGCCTTCGGCCTCGTCACGCGCCTTGGCCACGCCGCCTGGGCTGCCGCCCATGCCGGCCAGCCGAGCGAGGCCATGCTCGCCCTGCTTCTCGCCTATGCCAGCACGCGCCTGCTGCTGAGCCTCTGCCTCGGGCTGCCGACCGAAAGCGCTCTTGCCGCCTGGAATGTCGCCGCCGCCCTGCCTCTCGGCATGCTCGCGGTCTGCCTCGGCAACCGCTTCCGGCCGCAGCCGGAAAGCCTACCGCAGGCACCAGGATCATGACCGTCCTGCTCACCATCAGGGCCACCCTGCCATGAGCCTCGACAGCTTCAGGATCGCTCTGCGCGCGGTGGTTGCCGCCATCACCACGGCGAGCCTGGTGCTCACGGCCTCGCCGCCGCCCGGCACCGCACAGGCGCTGGACCCGGTGGAGGAAGGCCGCAGCTTGGGCAAGGAGCTCACCATCGATCCGGAGACCCTGTTCAAGCTCGAGGACGGCACCGTCACCCTCGAGGGCGGCGACGAGATCCCGTTGGAGGAGCTGTTTCCAGGGGAGCGCACGGGTGATCCGGCGGCGTTGGAGGAAAGCTACGGCGACGAGGCCGCCACGGTCGACCAGGGCCATGCCGCACAGGAGCGCCTCGCGGACGAGCCCGGCGGCACGGGCGAGGCCTACCGCACGCTCATGGCCAGCCCCTATGATGGCCCGCGCGATCTCTCCACCGAGCCCTGGTTCGACACTACCAGGACGATTTTGAGCGACATCGACCGGCAGGGCGGTGAGTTCGGCCGCTGCGTGCCGACCCAGGTGGTAGGCACGCACCCGCGCACCGTGCACCAGCCCGACCTGCGGCTCTGCACCCGGCCGGCGATGGAGCCCAGCACCGGCGCCTGCCGGCTCGAGCACAGCGCGTCGTTGAGCGAGAGCCAGACCCACGCCCGGGTCGGGGTCTATGGTGCCATCACCAACACCTTCGAGCTCGACTTCGCGCAGGGCAGCTGGCGGCAGATCACTCCCTCCGACGGCACCCACTTCGCTGGCGAGGTGCCCCAGCTCGACCCGGCCGAGTTCTGCGGCGGCGAGCTCAATTCCACCTTCTCGCTTCAAGCCGCCGGCACCTGGCCCGACGCCCCACTGCCGGGTGAGGAGGACGAGACCATCGCCGTGCGCATCCTGCAGCAGCCCAGCTGCGGCAACGGCCTCAACGGCATCGTCCAGTTGTTCGACGATGGTGGCGACGGCCGCTTCAAGTCCACGGCCGAGCTGATCCTCAAGACCCACACCACTGCCGACAGCTGGTGGCCGCAGAGCTGCCTTAAGATCGCCACCGGTCAGAGTCTTGATCCCGCCTGCACCCTGACCGCCACCGCCGTCGCCCCGCCGGATGCAGACGGCTGTGCCATCATCGACGGCACCAAGGTCTGCATCGGCGATGCCTGGTGGCAGGCAATGCCCCCGCCCCCATTCGACCCGGACGAGACCCATCTCGGCCGGCTCGCCGGCGGGGCCGACATCCACTGGTCCTGCCCGGCCACCGCGCCGCCCCTCGACGTGACCGACACTTGTGGCCCGTTGCGCGAGCGGCCCGAGTGCATCTTCAAGTCGTCGGCCTGCATCGAGGGGGCGGAGGACGCCGACGGCAACTGCCAGGCCGTCGAGGACACCTACGACTGCGGCAAGCAGGTCGTGGTCGACGACGGCGCGGTCAGGACCGAGCTGCAGTGCGACGGCGAGATCAGGTGCCTTGGCAA
This sequence comes from Geminicoccaceae bacterium, assembly GCA_049292515.1. Taxonomy (GTDB): domain Bacteria; phylum Pseudomonadota; class Alphaproteobacteria; order Geminicoccales; family Geminicoccaceae; genus Benzoatithermus. Next base: position 563 of record JBATRI010000653.1, on the reverse strand, counting down.
CACCTGCACCGACGGCACTCAGGAGTCCAACCCGAGCTTCGCCGAGACCGCGGCCACGCTCAAGGGCCTAGAGCTGGCCGCCCTAGATGGCGCCTGCAATCCGGTCACCGGCAAGTGTGCCATCTTCACCGGCCAGCCGGCGAGCTGCAAGCGCGTGCTGGCGGCCGACATCGACTGCTGCGCCGACGTGCAGGGCGTCAGCCTCGCCTCCTACCTCGAGCTCGCCTTCGCCGTGGCCTCGCTAGCCGGGGCCATGGGCAGCCTTGATGTGAACAGCCCCTTGCGCGGCGGCTGGGAGGTGCTGGCAAGCCCGGGGGCCGCGACCTGGGACTGGATCGGCGGCCAGTTCACCTCGCTTCTGAACAATGTCGTCGGCACGACCACACCAACGGCCAGCAGCGAGGCCGCCGTGGGCCTGCTCGGCTCGGCGCAGCAGTACATGATGCGGGCGGTCGCACAATGGACGCTGGATACGTTCGGCCCGGCCGCGGCCAACGCGCTGTTCACCGTCAATGGCGGGGCTGCCGTTGCCGCCGACGGCACGCTCGCCGCCGGCTACACCC
>JBATRI010000652.1:0-1715 GCA_049292515.1 Geminicoccaceae bacterium | reverse complement strand
GCCCTGACGCGCCCGCGGGTCTCGGGCGCGAGCCGGCTCAGGCCGGCGGACCCCAGACGGGCCACGTCGAGTGGCACCGTCCCGCGACGATATTCCACCATGTAGCGCCGATCCCAGACCGCGGCGGCACCGGGCGCGAGGGTCATCCGATCGCAGACGCGTCCGGGCTCACGGCAAACGAGAATATGCCGCAAACGCCGTTCCACGATGCAGCCGCCGACGGTCCAGCGTGAATCCGGGGCTGCGGCCTGGATACGACCGGCGAGGCCATCCGCCGGTCGACGCCCGACGGGATAGATGCCGCCACCGACGGCGGGCAACAGCCGCGCCAGCCATTGCTGCCGCTGCTCGGGATCGAGCGCGCTCCAGGCCTCCCGGTCGAGCCGGACCCAGCCCAGCGGGTGCGGCTGCGCATGGACGGCGAGCCATGCCGCGAAGGCGTCATCCCGTTCCCGCCGACGGATGGCGTGGCCGGCACCCGTCGCCAACTCCGCCTGCGGGTCAAAAGCGGGATCGTGGCGCAGGCGGCCCCGCGCGTAGGTCGGCGACAGGTTGCTGGGGTCCTGCACCCAGAGCCAACCGGCTGCCCGCAGCGTGGCGATCAGCCGCGCCTTAGGCACGTCCAGCAACGGCCGCAGGCGGCGCAGGCCGAAACTCTCGCTCACCGCCGCCATGCCGGCCAGGCCGGCACTGCCGCTGCCGCTGGCGGCGCGCATGGCCACTGTCTCCGCCTGATCCTCGTGCTGGTGACCCAGCAGCAAATGCAGGATGCCCTGCGCACGGCAGGCGGCCTCGAGCAGCCCGTACCGCGCGATACGGGCCGCCGCCTGAATGCCGGTTTCGGGCTTGGGGCCGTCCCAGCGCAGAATGCGCGCCTCGATGCCCGCCTCGCCAAGGCGCCCGGCGGTCAGTCTCGCCTCCGAAGTGGATTCCGGCCGCAACCCGTGGTCGACCACCAACGCCAGGATGGAGCCACCGCGACGCCGCGCCCAGCCATCGGCCAGGAACGCCAAGGCCATGCTGTCCGGGCCACCGGAAACGGCGGCTGCCAGACGCGGGTGCCGCTCGAACGGACCCAGCCGCTCGAGCATCGGGACGAATTCGGCAGCCGACAGCGGCTCGGCGGCGTCAGCTGCAGCCGGAGGCGGATTTCTCACGGCTCAGAGCCTGGCGGATCGGCGCCGGCGCGTTCGGGTGCCGCTTGGTCAGCTCGGCGAAGGTCTGGCAGGCCTTGTCGCGGTCGCCCATTGCCGCCAGGGCCATGCCGAGCTTGAGCAGATTGTCGGGGGCTCGCGGCGCGGCCTCGCCATAGGTGCGGTAGTTGCCGGCGAACGTCGCCGCCGCCGTCGCGTAGTCCTTGCGGAAAAAGAAGGTCTCGCCCCGCCAGTAGGACGCCGTAGGGGCCCGCGAGTCGCCGGGATAGTCCTGCACGAACGACGTGAAGGCCTGTTCCGCGTCGGCCCATTTGCCCGCCTGGAGCAGATCGAGGGCGTGCTTGTAGGCTTCATCGGCCCCACCGGCCTGGAGCTGCGCCGGTGGGGGCACAGCCGGCGGCGGGCTCTGCGAGCGTATCGCACCTTGGGGAACGGTACCCAGAACGTAGCCTTGGCGGGCTGCGGCGTCAGGTGCGACGTTGGCGGCCGGCGTCGGGGCGCTTGCCGCCGGCCGATCCGTCGCTTCGAGCGCCGGCGGCTGCGGTGCTGGACGGCCCGGAC
>JBATRI010000651.1:0-2115 GCA_049292515.1 Geminicoccaceae bacterium | reverse complement strand
CGACCTCGCCGGCGCCCTCGACGCCTACACCCAAAGCCAGACCATCCGCGCCAAGCTGGCGGCGGCCGACCCCGGCAACGCCGGCTGGCAGCGCGACCTGATCGTGTCCTACGTCAAGCTCGCCGGAGTCGCTGGCGCGGGCCCGCACCCAGCAGCAGCCGCGACCTACTACCGCCAAGCCCTAGACGTCGCCCGCACGCTCGCCGCGACGGGCCGGCTCGCCCCCGTCGACGCTTGGATGGTGGAGGATTTGGAGCGACGCCTCGCCGCCGCCGAGGCTACACCTACCCAGCCACCCTGACTTGTCGGGACCTTCCCCCGCCGATCACTCCAGCGCCCATCCCGACCTGCCATCACACTCCACTCCGGCAACCTGCCGCCCTCGCTCCGCTCGGGCTCCCGGCTCGGCGCGGGCCCTGCTCCACCATCCCGACGATAACCTCAACCCTGCGAACACCCGGTTAACGCCGCCCTTGACTCTGCGGCCGCCGTCCCGGATTATCGCAGGATGTCATTCCTATATACTCCTCGCTGCTTCCCGCCGCGCGTGATCGATCGCGCCATGCTGGTGCACGTTCGAACCCAGGATCACGCCCTGGGGAATGCACCCCAACGAACCCGGCGATCGATCTCGACCCTCTGCGATCGGCGCACGGCCGAACCCGACAGCCGACCAGCGCACGCGCGAACCCGGCATCCTGGCGCCATGAAATCGACGCGAGCGAACCCGGCGATCGCTATCGCTCACCGGCGCTTGGCGCACGAGCGAACCCGAGCGACGACAACTGCACGCGCGAACCCGAGCCGCCATGCCATCACCATGCCGGCGCGGAACCCTCGCGCGGTCGACCGCCTCGCGGTGCACGTTCGAACCCGACGGCACGCCGCGTGCCGTTCGACGCAACGAACCCGAGGATCATGCCCGATCGCCTGTCGCCCGTGCACGGACGAACCCGAGCTCAGGCCGCATGGCCACCGATGAAACGAACCCGGCGATCGATGCCGGCGGTTTCCACGCCATGCACGCACGAACCCGAGCGCTGTGCCGGGAAGGCGGACCGGGTCGCGTCGGTGGGGCATGTTTGCACGAACGAATGCCGTTCACGCCTCGATCTCAAGGACTTGCCGTTTGGCCGCCCGCGCTCAGTACGAGCCGACGCCCGGCCCACCGCCGCGGTGGCCATGGTGATGGCCGTGGCGCGGGAAGTGGATGGTGCGCTTGCCGGGGGTGAAGGCGTCGACCCCCTGCAGCCATTCGCCGTCGTGCCAGCGCAGCTGCAGGCTGCGGCTGTGGGGCAGGTAGCAGGCGGTGTAGAGGGTGCCCCAGCCGTGCCGGGCGGGGTCGCGCCAGACCGGCTCGGTGAGGAAGCTGGCGACGATCTGCTCGAGCCCGGCGGTGGGGTCGGCGAGGCGGGCCTGGACCACGGCCTCGCGCAAGGCCGAGTCCTGGACGCTGGGCTCGTCGGGGTGGGCGTCCTGGGCCTGGCGGTTGGCCGAGACCAGCCAGGGCTCGACCCGCGGCGGGCGGTCCGGGGCGATGAACACGGTGGCGTGGCTTCCGTGCGCGTCGAGCAGGGCTACGTTGTAGGCGACGTGGACGGGGACCCGGCACAGGACGGCCACCGCCTCGGCGACGCTCTGGCAGAACTCCAGCACGTAGCGCAGCACGATGGTGATGGCGAAGCCGTGCCCGACCTGATGCCGGCCGCCATAGGCGAGCGAGACCGCGAGCCCGTGCGCGTTGATGCCGTCGAGCGCGCCCCACACACAGTCGCTCATCGCCACCGTGCCGGTGCCGTGGAAGGCGCTGCGCAGCACGAGGCCCTCGAACTGGTGCGGGGCGTAGTCGTAGTTGCGCACCAGGGCCGGGGTGCGGTGGGTCCAGATCGCCTGGGTGCAGCCCGACAGGAACGGCGGCGGGTCGTAGAGCGAGAGGAAGCGCGCCTCGAGGTCGCCGCCGCCGGCGAGCTCGACCAGCCGCTCCCAGGTCGGCAGCAGCTCGGGCAGATGCCGGCGCAGCATCAGCCGGCACTGGACGAAGGACGGCCGTGCCGCCTCGCCGTCGCGCAGGTACCAGGCGCGGTAGGCGTGCCAAGTGCGGCGGAACTGCTGCTG
>JBATRI010000650.1:0-40947 GCA_049292515.1 Geminicoccaceae bacterium | reverse complement strand
GGCTCGACGCCGCTGTTTGCCCTGTTCGCCGAAGCGGATGCGGCCAATGCGGCCCTGGTTGCCCGCCACGGCGCGCTGCTGGAGCGGCAATGCCGGCCACCGTTCGCCGAAGGTGGCATCTGGCTGGTACGGCCGGACGGCTATGTCGCCATGGTGGCCGAGCGCGGCGAATGGGCCGCGGTGGGCGACTATCTCGACCGCATCCACGAAACCCGGGCCGTACCATGACCAGTGGACGGCAACCGCTTCCACGCCGACACCGGCGGTGTCGTGTCCGTGCCCGGCGGTGCCGCCCACCGCTTCGTCAACGTAAGCAGGCAGGCTAGCGCACAACCCCCTGCCGGGTCAGCCGCCAGAGGACCAGGGGTGCAGCCAGGATCGGGTGGCGCCGTTCCCACGGGCCGAACTCCACCGGCACGCCGGCGTGGCGGCTGATCTTCCAGGCGATGTAGTCCGCACCACCGGCGAAGGTGGCCGACGCCTTGGCGAGCCGAAGCACCGACAGGACCTTGCCGACCAGCCGGCGCCGACGCCACAGGCGGACAGCGGCAGCGACGCTGGTGGCCGGCGCCACGCCGGACAGGGCCGTGCTGATCCGCCGGTAGCGCTGGACGTCATGCTGGATGATGGACTGCGCCCGGTGCGGCTTCTCCGCCCGCAGCTCGGTCCTATAGCTCTCGCTCAGCGCGCGGGTCCACAAGGCGACGGCATCGCCGGGATTGGTCACCAGCGGCCGGACGGCGGCGTCGGTGGTGATGATGGCCTGGACCAGAGCCGCGCGGATCCGGGCCGCGACACCCTCGTCCCGCACCCAGACCTGACCGGTGGGTTGGGCGAACCGGGCCCAGAAATAGGGGTTGCGGGTCGCCGGGCCGACGCGCCGCTCGAACTGAGGCAGGCTCACCAACGCGTATTTGGCCCGGACCACGCCTCCCGCGTGGCCGGTCTCGACATAGTAGACATTGGGCGGGACGAGCTGGTTAAGCCAGCGCATCAGGCGCGAGCGGTGCACGGCGGCATAGTCGTCGACCAGCAGATAGAGATCGATCATCAGCCCGTCGCGGTAACCATCGCGCAGGCAGCTGCCATAGAACAGGACGGCACAGACCGCCTCCCCGTGGGTGGCACGCGCGGCGGCCGAGACCGCCTTGACCGCATCCGCCACGGGCGTCGCCAGCTCGGGTGCCACGAGGAGGGCCAGTGCCTCGCGATCCGGTGTGATCACGGCCGCAGCTTGACGTAGCGAACTTCCTCGGCCGCGGTGATCACCACCGGCGTATCGGGGGCAGCCTGGAAGAACTCGCCGTCGATCGTGAACGGCACGTCGAGCCGCAGCTCCAGCCGCCCGGCTGAGCTGCTGTGATAGGGCGGGTCGGGCAGACGGCGATTCTTGCCGCCGAACAGGATCTGTCGGCTGTAGCGCAGCAGGCCGGTCGCCGGGTGGTCGACCACCGTGAAGTGAATCGGCGCGCCGCCATTGTTCCAGAACGGGCGCGATCCCAGGACGAGGCGATCCAGGGTCGTGGCCAGCACCAGCGCACGCGGGCCGCTGCCGCCTGCGACCCCATCGGCGACGACGCCGACCTCGGCACCGCCTAGGCCCAGGGAATCGACGCCGCGCACCAGCGCCCGGCCGAGGATGGTCAGCAGCGTCGCCGTGCTGGCCCAGCTGCCGGTGAGGCCACGGGTGTGGATGGTGCCGGTGCACAGGTGGATGGCGTCGTAGATGCCGGCGGCGCCGAAGAACATGCCGCGCTCGCCGGGCCGTGCCGGGTCGTAGTCGACCTTGAGCACCCGTCGGCGGACCAGATGGCGGTCGATATCTCCCTGGGCCGCGATGTCCAGCAGGCGTGCCAGGGTGCCGGCGTCCCGGCCGCCGAGCCCGACATCGGCCGCGGTCATGTTGGTCATGCCGCGCGGCAGCAAGGCCAGTGGCGGCGGCTTGGCGAAGGCGCCGCCGAGAAAGAGGGCGCCAAGCAGGCCGTGGACCAGCCCGTCGCCGCTGTTCAGGACGATCAGCTCGCATTCGCAGGCCGCGAGGTCGACCAGCACGGCCTGGAGGTCGAGGCCCGGCTCGAAGATGATGTGCTGGACGTCGCGCCGCCCGGCGAGGGTGGCCACAACGTCAGCCATTCCGTTGCGGTTGCGCTCGCTCAGCGGGTTGCTGATGACGGCGATGCGGGCGGCCTTCATGCCGCACGCTCGCGCCGGGCGACGATTTCCTCGACCAGGTCAAGGTCGGCCGGCTTGTCGACGTCGATCGCCGCCTCCGCGATCGGAATCTGCACCGCCACCGCCTGCAGGCTCAAGCGACGCGATACCAGTGCCATGGCCTGGTCGAGCGTGCACACGCGCAGCAGATAGGCGAGGAGCAGGCTGGGCCCGAAGGCGCGGGCAAGGCGCCAGGGGCGCTTGCGGTCACGCTCGATACGGGCCCAGAACGCGATCGCGTCCGCCGCCGACGGCGTCCGCAGCGCGAACAGGTTGGCCCCGGAATAAGCACCGCCGCGAAAGCGCAGGTAGGTCCGCTTCGTGGCCGGGTATTCGGCGCCGATGATCGCCTCGGAGGCGAGCCCGGCGGCGACGTCGGCCCCGGCAGCATCGGCCGCGGCCAGGAAATGCTCGAGCATGGCCGGCGACAGCAGGGCATGATCGGCCGTTGTCACCAGCAGGGGCGCTCCGGCCTGGGCGAATGCGTCGGCAACAGAACCGCTGAGGGTGGCGGCGCTGGTCAACGTGCAGATCCGGCCGGCCGCACGGAGAGCCGCCAGCTCGGGCAACAGATCGAGCTGGGCGGCGTCGTCGAGCGACACCAGGATGGTGCCGATCCGCGGGCAGGCAGTCAGAGCCTGCACGACCCTCGTCAGCATGGGTATGCCGCCGACGGTTGCCAGACACTTCCACGAGACCTGACGGTAGCGCGCGACGGGGTCCTGCTCGCCGCGGCGGCTGCCGGCCAGGACCAGTGCCGAAACCAGTGCCGACCCCGTCACGTCAGCTCCCTCGCGAAGATGCGGTAGCGTTTGTAGGGGACGGCGCCGGTGGCGCCGATCACGGCCTGGACCTGACGATTATCCTCCAGCACCCATGACAGCTCGCCGTGATGGTAACCCAGCTTCTTGTAGTGAACGCGGATGCTCTCGATCATCCCCAGGGCAATGGCCGCCCCCTTGGTGGTCCCGTGCAATCGCTTGGCGATGCCCATCAGCGGCATTCGCCCGGAGGTGACGCCGCGCACCTTGAGCCGCCACAGCAGCTGGAGCCAGCCCGTCGGCAGCAGGCGCCCGTCCAGCCCGGCGATGGCCTCGTTCAGATTGGGCAGGGTGACGGTCATGCCGACCGGCTCGCCGTCGATCTCGCCGATGGCGAAGCTCGCCGCGGTCACCAGTGGTCGGATGCTCTTGGCGAGGTAGGCGGCCTCGTCCTCGCCGAACGGGATGAAGCCCCAATTGTCCGCCCAGGCATCGTTGAAGATGCAGCAGACGGTGCCGATTTCCTCGCGATACCGGCTCATGTCGAGCGGACGGATGCGCACGCCGGGCATTGCCAGCACGCGGGCGATCAGCTTCTGCGTGACCTCCGGCCAAGCCGCGGCGACGGCGACGTCGTAGGCGATCAGATCCTTGGCCTTTCTGTAGCCCAAGGCTTCGAGCCGGTCGCGGTAGTACGGCCGCGCGTGGCCCATCATCATCGACGGCGGGGTGTCGAAACCATCGATGAGCAGCCCCGACTCGTCGTTGATCGACAGGCTGAACGGCCCCACGATCCGCGCCATGCCACGCTCGCGAAGCCAGCCCTCGGCGGTGGCCATCAGGGCCGCAAACACGTCGGCGTCGTCGATGGCATCCAGGAAGCCGAAATGGCCCGTGGCGTCCTGGTAACGGTCGAGGTGGCGCTGATTGACCTGGGCGCTGATCCGCCCGACCGGGCGGTCGCCCCGGTAGGCGATCCAGTAACGCACGTCGATCGCGCGCAGGAATGGATTCTTGGCTTGGTTCAGGTGATCGAGCCGCTCGAAGGTGAGCGGCTGGACCCAGCACGGATCATCGGCGAAGACGGTGCGGGTGACGTCGATGAAGGCCCGTAGGCCCGCCTTTCCAGCCACCGGCTCCAGGCGCAGTCCTTGGCGGGCCAACGGCTTCTCCCGGCATTTTTCGAGCCAGCGGCAAGTACGGCGTGGCGTGGGGTCAGGTCAAGAGCCCACGCCACGGAGCACCCCGCCGACGCTGGCCGGCGGCGATCAGGCCGAGGCGATGGCCAGCTCGCCCGTACCCATGTCGGCCGGAACCGCCATGCGTCCCGCCAACTGGCCCTGCATCAGACCACGCAGCCGATTGACGGTGCGCGTCATCTCGTCGCCCACTTGCCGCATGGGCACGGCCGGGGTCATGTCACCCAGCCAGCTCACCCGACCCGTCGCCAGCAGCGCCCGATGGACGATGCGCAGGTCCCGCGAGCGGTTCAGCCGCCCACGCGGCAGGTGGCTGTAGGCGGCATAGAGGCCGCCCCGGATCCGGCTACGCAGCGACGCACCGGTGTTGGACTTGGCGCCGTCGTTCCGCATCGGCAGCGCACCGGCGTCGAAGGCGAACATGTGCACCGGCTTGCCGGTGGCGCAGGCCTCGGCCAGCATCGAGATGCTGTCGGCGGTGACGATCAGGCGATCGGCCAGGGCCACGAAGCCGAAATAGGGGTTCTCGCTGTCGCTGCGCGCCCAGCGGTGCAGGCACGCCGGCGCGTCGATCGCTGCGAACAGCGCATCGACCGATGCCGCAGGCGTCCGTGCACTGGTGGTCACCAGCACGCTGCCGCCCAGGCTCTTCGCCAGGGCACTGGCCTCACGGCCCAACCGCGACGCCGCAGCGGCGTCGAAATCGTAAGGGCCGCTGCTGCCGCCGACGAGGACGGTGACGAACGGGCGCGGCAGGTGAGCCAGACGCGGCTCCCACTTGGCCGCCGCCGTGGTCAACCGATCCGGCGCCACCAGATGCAACGGCAGCGGGTTGTGCAGGATGTTCGCGGCCTCGGGCAGATCGTACTGCGGCGTGGTGACGACGAGATCGAAGGCGTCGGCCGACGCCCACGGGCGACCGATCAGCACCAGGCGGGTCTTGCCACCCGACTGCCGCCGGATCCAACGTGCCACGTTCTCGTTGCTCTGATGCGCCAGCAGGACCAGGTCCGGCCACGGGCCATCCAAGGCGTCGGAGCGCTGGCGGTCGACGCCGAGCAGGTGCTCGCCGCTGACCAGGCTGACGGCGCCGCCCATCCGATGATGCACGATCCGCTTGACCACGAACGGGCAGCCAAGGGCTTCGGCGAGGGCAAGAAGCTGCGTGCGCTCCCCAGCCCGCGGCGACGACAGTACCCAAACGCGAGGGGATGCCACACCGCGAGCAAACGCCGCCGGCGTCAGCGACCGCGACGCCGGCCGTTCCAGGCTGCTGGCGTCGCGAGACATGAGCGGGGTGGCGAAGGAGCGGGAGATCATGAACTTTCTCGGGTCAACATCATTCTCACGACGGATACATGCCCTCGCCCCCCGCCATAGCCAATTCACTTAGGGTTACGGATTGTAACCCCTGCCCACTGTGCCGGCCGAACACAGCAGCGCGGCCAGGTCCGCAATAGAGATGCGGCATCACGCCACTGCCCGATTGCCCAGACCTTGCGGGAACTGAACTTCGGCAGCTGATGCCTGCACGACGACCTCCATCTGTTCGACATGGCCTTCGGTTCTACACGGCAGCCCGGCGACACCAGCGGTGCGCGCCATGTCAACAACCGACAGCTGCCTCGAAAGACAACCGCACCACTGCAAAACGCGAAGTTTGCAACGTTGTTCCGCCGCCTGGACATCGCAGGGAGGTCTACCTACTGTCGCGCAACGTTCGGTGGCGTTGCAGGCGCCTCCGTCAAAGTCGATCGGCGCAAAACATGATCGCCAACCTACCCGGCAGAGTCGTCGCGACCATGGGTGCGATCTGCGTGTTCGCGGTCGCGCTCACCGCAACATTGAATTTCTACAAGTACGACAGCACGCTTTCCGACCTGCTGCGCTCCCGATTTACCTTCCTATTGCGTGACATGCGCCACACCCTCGAGACCGGGATGGATCTCGGGCTGCCGCTGCGGGAACTCGACAATGTGCCCGAGCTGATCGGCGGCAATGCCGCGCGCAACCCCGAAGTGCTGTCGATCGAGATCTTCGACCCCAGCGGCACCGTCCTGTTCAGCACGGATTCCAGCTTCGTCGGCGATCTCGTGGCCACCAGCTGGCTCGACCGCTGGCAGAAGAGCACGGAGCCGCTCTGGAGCACGCGGGAACACGACGCCGACACGCTGGGCATCACGCTCCAGAACAATCTCGGCCAGACCGCCGGGGCCATCGCGCTTCGCTACGACCGTCGGCTGGAGGACGGGCTGCTCTACCGCATGGCGCTGCAGCTGGCCGGCGTCAGTCTGGTCGTTGTGGCCCTCGCCACCTTCCTTGTGGGCCTGGGCAGCTACCTGCTCCTGCGACCGATGCGCCGCCAGCTGGTTCTGATGCAGGCCGGGACGGAGCGCCTGCTGGGCGCCACATCGGCATACGCAGAACTGCCCGCCGCACCGGATTCCACCTATGCCGAGTTCGCCGGCACGGCCACCGACGCCGCCAGAGCGTTGGATGAGGCGGAGGCCGAAATCCATCGGCTGGATCGCGACGGATGAGCCGCATCGCAGCCTCGGCGCAATTGGACGGGCAGTTGCTCTGGCGGCTGATCGGCATGTGCGTGGCGGTGCTGCTGCTGGCCCAGGGGGCCGTATCGTGGTTCGCGGTCCGGGCGTTCGAGAACGAGCTCGCGCCGCAGCTGCATCGCAAGGCGGAGGTGGTGGGCCGGTCGGTGGGTGCCCAGATCGAGGCCGCGGTGGAGTTGGGCATCCCGCTCGATCGGTTGGTCGGCATGGACGCGTTCCTGGGCGATATCATCGCCGACAACGCCGACATCCTCTACCTCGCCGTGGTCGATCCGCGCGGCCGCGTCCTTTATGCCAACAACTTGCCGGACGATGTCGCCTCGAGCCTGGTGCCGACAGCCGTCAGTGCCGACGCCGCGGAGCAACAGGCGGCACGAGTCGAACACGCCTCAGCCTACGACACCGGGTTTCCGCTCATGGTCGATGGCCAGACGGCGGGCAGCCTTCATGTCGGGGTCGACAAGGCGTTCGTGCGCGGCGAGCTCAACGATATTCTCAGCGACGTGCTGACGGTGCTCGTCATCTCCCTGCTGGTCACGCTGGAGCTGCTGCTGTTCTTCGTCGTGGTGCACATCTCGGCGCCGATGCGCCTCGTCCGGGAGATGATGGGCCGGCTCGCGTCGGGCGACTTCACCCGCATCCTGACGATGCGCAGCACCGACGAGATCGGCCGGTTCGGCATGAGCGTCGACCGTTTGACCCGGCGTCTGAATGAGCGCTTCCTGGATCTGCGCCAGGAAGCGCACGAAGCACGAGCCGGGCAGATCGACGCCGGCCTCGCGACCCGGATCGAAGCCGCGGTGAGCAATCTCGGCCGGCGCTTCCGCTTTGCCGAGCCCGAGGCGGAGGCGCGGGTCGAATCGCGATTCGGCATGCGCATCCGGGCGCCATTGTTCCTGTTCATGTTCTCCGAAGAGCTGTCGCGATCGTTCCTGCCGCTGTTCGTCCGCGAGCTGTACGAGCCGATTCCCGGGCTCAGTGTCGCCATGGTGGTCGGCCTGCCGATCACCGTGTTCATGGCGACGGTGGCGCTGGTGACGCCGCTGGCCGGCATCCTCACCGACCGCTATGGCGCACGCCGCGTCTTCCTGCTGGCGGTGCTGCCGGTGATGGCGGGCTATGCAGGCGCCTGCTTCGCTCACAACATCTATGATTTCCTGTTCTGGCGCGCGCTGTCGGCGGTCGGCTACGGGATGATCTTCATCGCAAGCCAAGCCTATATCGCCCAGACGACGACCACGGGCAGCCGTGCCCAGGGCATGGCCATCTTCGTGGGAGCCGTTGCCGCTGCGGGCATTTGCGGCCCGTCCATCGGCGGGATCATCGCCGACCGGATCGGCTATCGGCTGACCTTCCTGGTCTCGCTCGCCCTGGCCCTGGCCGCGGCCTGGATCGTCTATGCGGCGCTGGACGATCAGCGCCCGACGACCGGGCGCCGTCGCGGTCTCCGCCTGCGCGACGTGACGATCCTGCTGCGTGACTTCCGGTTCGTGGCAGCCGTGCTGTTCGCCGCGATCCCCGGCAAGCTGATCCTGGCAGGCTTCCTCTTCTACTTGGCGCCGCTCTACCTGTTCGAGCTGCACAACACCCAGCCGGCGATCGGCCGGATCATGATGACCTATGGCATCGCCACGGTGATCCTGGCGCCGCTGACCGCCCGCTGGGCGGATGGGCTCGGCCGCCATGCCGTGTTCGTGGCCGTCGGCGGCGTCGTTTCGGGCCTGGGCTGCCTGTTGGTCCTCGGACACTCGGACAGCTGGGCGGTGCTGATCGCCATTGTCGCCCTGGGCATCGGCCAGGCTGCGGCCCTGCCCAACCAGCTGGCGGTCATCCATGAGATCGCCCTGGATTACGAGACCAGCATCGGCAGTGCCACCGTGCTTGCCGCCTACCGCCTACTCGAGCGCATCGGCACCGTGATCGGGCCGCTGGTGGCGGCGATCTTCCTGGGCAACTTCGACTATCCGACGGCGACGGCGGCCATGGGCGGTCTGGTCGTGCTGTGCTCGCTGGCGTTCGCCCTCAGCCGGCTGCGGCCTCCGGCACCGACGCGGCAGCTGCTCGAGCGGCCGACGTGAGGCGGGCAACGTTCCTGCGGGCCGGGATGGCCGGGCTGCTGCTGGGGTCGGCCGGCGCGCGGGCCGCGGACAGCAGCCGCACCTACCGCATCTACATGGTCCTCTGGCGCGGCAGCACCGACGTCGAGCAGGGCTTCCAGGCCTACCTGAACGAGCGGGGCATCCGCCATGAGCTGATCGTCCGCGATCTGAATACCGACCGCTCCAGGCTGCCCGGCTTCGTCGACGAGATTCGCCGCCTGCGCCCGGACCTGGTCTATACATGGGGGACGACGTCGACGTTGGGCATCGTCGGCCCCAGCGATGTCCGCGACCCGACCAGGTACATCACCGACATCCCGGTCGTGTTCACCCTCGTGGCCTATCCGCTGGCGGCCAAGCTGGTGGCGGACGACAATGCACCCGGGGCCAACGTCACCGGCGTCCGGTTCCTGGCCCCCATCGATTCGCAGCTGGCCGCGATCCAGAACTACCGCGCGCTGCACAGCCTGGCCGTCGTCTACAACCCCGCGGAGCAGAATTCCCTGATCAATGTCGCCGAGCTGCGCGAACGTGCGAAGGCCGGCCAGTTCCGCCTCGTCGAGAAGCCGGCCCCTTTGGACGGCAGTGGGAACCCGATGGGCGACGCCGTGCCGCAACTGGTCCGCGAGGCCAAGGCCGAAGGGGCCGAGTGGCTGTATATCGGGCCGGACAGCTTCACCGCCGTCCATGCGGACGCGCTCACCGGCACGGCCGTGCAGGAGGGGCTCCCCAGCTTCGCCGCGACCGAGCTGCCGCTGAAGAACTCCCAGGCCATGTCCGGGCTCGTGAGCCCGTATTATGCATTGGGCAAGCTCACCGCGAGCCAGGCGGAGAAGATCCTCGTTGCCGGCCAGTCGCCGGGCACGTTGCCGGTGGCGCAGCTTTCCCGCTTCTCGCTGGTCCTCAACTTGCCGGTTATCAAGCGGCTGGGCTTCTACCCGCCGATGCGGGTGCTCGGCATCGCCGACATCATACGCTAGCAGCCATGCTGATCCGCACGCGCGTCATCCTGATCACGCTGGGCTTCGGTCTGGCGATCATCCTCGGCGCCGCGGTCGAGCTGCGGCTGCGCGAGGAGACGGCGCGCGAGCAGAACGCCCAGTCCGTCGTGGGCGACCGGTCGACGCTGTGGCGCAAGATCGTCGAAGGCGTCATCCAGCGCATGGAGGACAAGGCCTGGGTCGTGGCCGAGGACGCGCCCACAGCCGACTTCGTGGCGACGGGCAACCGCACCGAGCTCACCGTGCGAGCGGGCGAGCTCGTAGCCGAGCTCCGTCGGGAGAAGGTGGCGGCACGCCTCGATATCGTCGACAAGGACGGCACCCTGCTCTACTCGTCCGCGCCCAGCCTGTTTCCGACCCCGATCATGTCGCCGGCGGCGACCAAGCGGCTTCTCGCCAACGGCATCCGCCTGCGCGGCATTGGTAATGACGCCGAGCGCAACGTCGCCATGATCATCGGCCTGCCGCTGCGGCAGGGCGGCCGCATTGTCGGCGCCGGCGTGCTGGCCACGGACATCGAGGCCGCGCTCGAGGAGATGAAGGCCAGCACAGGCAACGAGGTGCTGTTCGTCAACCGGCGCGGGCGCGCCCTCGCCGGCACCGACCGGGGCTTGTGGGACGCGATGACCTCCGGGCGCGAGATCGAACTTCGCGAGACGGAAACCGTGATCGACATGGGCGACAGCGTGCAATCGCTGATCATGATCCCGGTGGCGGCCGATCTCGGCAACCTCGTCGGCTGGCTGGTGATGGCCAAGGACATCACCACGTCCTACCGGCAGCAGCAGCTCATCGTCTGGGTCTCGGCCGCCCTGTTCGGGCTCTTCCTGCTGGTGGCGCTGGCGGTGCTCTACATCTACCTGCGCCATGCGCTGGGCCGTCTCGGGACCGCCGTGGGCGCGCTCAACGCCCTGGCCCAGGGCGACACGACGGTGCATCTCGACCCCGGCACGCACCACGACGAGGTCAGCCGCATCGGCGAGGCGGTGGGCCGCCTGCGCAAGGAGATGCTGGCCTTCGCCCGGCTGCGCCGCGCCCGCGAGAAGCAGCGCGACCGCCAGGAGCGGTTCATCCGGCGCGAGATGGCCGGACTGGCGGCCACGCTCGACCCGGCGGCGCGGCACGAGGTGTTGCGGGAAATCGAGGAGATCGAGACCCGGCTGGAGGCACAGCGCCAGACCAATGTCGGGATCCTCGACGCGCAGGGTGCCGAAGGCCTGGGCCTGATGGCGCTGGCCTTCGAGAAGATGGCCACGCGGGTACGTGACCAGCAGGACCGGATGGGCGAGCTGATCACCGAGCTGCGTGCAGCACTGGAGACCAAGACCGCCTACCTCGCCTTGCAGCAGGAGCTGGAGATCGCCCAGCGGGTGCAGCTCGCCAGCCTGCCCGAGGCGCTGCCCGCAACCGACGATCTGGAGCTGGTGGGGCGGATGGTGCCGGCACGCGAGGTCGGCGGCGACTGCTACGACTTCTTCGAGCTCGACGATGCACGCATCGGCATCGTGGTCGCCGACGTGTCCGGCAAGGGCGTGCCGGCGGCGCTGTTCATGGCCATCGGCAGGACCCTGCTGCGTGCGGTGGCCCAGCGCTTCGACGGGCCGGGGCCCTGCCTTGAGCGGCTCAACGAGCTGCTGCTCCAGAACAACCAGGAGGAGCTGTTCGTCACCGTGTTCTACGGGATCTTCGATCGGCGGACCGGCCGGCTGGATTATGCCAATGGCGGTCACAACCCGCCGATCCTGATGCGCGGCGACCAGACGCATTTCCTCCCTCGCACCGGCGGGATGGCGTTGGCGGTCTTCGACGACGTCCCGTACGCCGAGGCCAGCATCGACATCCTGCCGGGCGACACCGTGCTGTTCTTCACCGACGGCATCACGGAGGCCATCGGGCCGGGCGGCGAGGAATACGGCGTCGAGCGGCTGGCGGCTCGACTGGTGGCCTCCCGGGCCAACCAAGCCGCGACCATGATCCAGCTGGTGCTCGACGATATCCGCGCGTTTGCCGGCTCGGAGCCGCAGGCCGACGACATCACGTGTGTGGCCTTGTGTTACCACGGCGCCGTACAAGACAAACGGGTGCTGCGAGAGGATGGGAAGCAATGGAGTGCAGCGAGCAACGCGTTGGCGATGTCCTGATCCTGGCGCCCAGCGGCCGGATCGACAGCAAGACCGCCAAGCAGTTCGAGGTCGATCTGCTCGGCCGGGTCGAGGCCGGCGAGCCGGTGGTTCTGGTCGATTGCACGCAACTCGAGTTCGTCAGCAGCGCCGGTCTGCGGGTACTGTTGATGGCGGCCAAGCGGCAGAAGGCGGCCAATGGCCGGTTCGGTCTGTTTGCCGTGCGCGAGAATATCCGCGAGGTCCTCGAGGTCAGCGGCTTCGACCGGATCCTGTCGATCTGGCCGGGCTCCGCCGAGGCCTTGGCGGCTGTCCACTGATACCATGGACCAAGTCGAGATCGAGCTTTCCAACAGTCTCGACGAGATCCCAGGCCTGGCCGAGACCGTGGAGGCATTCGGCGAGGAACACGACCTGCCGGCGAAGCTCGTCTTCCAGCTCAACCTGGCACTGGAGGAGCTGGTCACCAACGTCATCTGCCATGGCTTTAACGATGACGGGCCGCATGCCATCCGCGTGCGCCTGATCCTCGCCGACGACATGATCACGGCCGAGGTCGAGGACGACGGCCGGCCTTTCGATCCGTTCGCCGACGCGGCCCCGCCCGACCTGGAGCAGGATCTGGACGAACGGCCGGTGGGAGGGCTCGGGGTGCACCTGGTCCGCTCCTTCATGGACGAGGTCAGCTATCGCCGCGAGGGCGACCGTAACCGTGTGCGTCTCAGCACCCGGGCCACGCGCTGATGTCGACGGACACGCCCGCCGCGGAGATCGTGGCCGCGGTCGAAGCCCAACTGGCGGCAGGCTTGGTCTTCCAGGCGTTCGAGGCTGCCAGCGCCGGGCTCGACCAGTTCACCCACAATGGCAGCCTGCGCGTGCTGCGGGCACTGGCGCTGGCACGCACCGGCGCCGTCAACGAGGCCGTGCTTCAACTGACACCGTGGCTCGACCGCGTGATCGCCGCCGGGCGCAGCGCCGACCTGGTGCGTGTGATCGGCGTCTACCACGAAGCCTGGCGTCAGTCGGGGATGACCGCACCGCTCGCCGAGGCGGTGCGCATAGCCCAGCTCGTCGCCAAGCGTGAACCGGGGGTGTGGGCTTGCGCCCATGCCGCAGCCCTCGCCCACCTCGCCGACATGCCGGATCGCGCCCGTCACCATGCCAAGGCGGCGATGGCCGCACCGCACACCGGCGAGGTGCTGGACGAGGCCGGCCTGCTGCTCGCCGGCTTGATTCTGACCGAGCCAGCGGAGCGGCTCGAGGTGCGGGCGGCGGGCGTGGCTGCAGCGGCGGGCACCGACTACACGCTTATGGTGACGCTCCGCCAGCTGGTGCTGGAGCTGGGCCGGACCGGCATTCCTGTCCCTGACGCCGTCCTGCGCCTGCTGGCACCGCCCACGGTGATCGTCTTCACCGGTCATGAGCTGGACCGTCCCGGGCAGCTGCCACCGCGGCTGACCGAAGCACGCCTGCCGGCGCTGCGGGCCGAGCTCGATGCCCGACTCGACCGCCTGCGCGCCCGGATCGGCTACGTCAGCCCATCGGCGGGTGCGGGGCTCCTGTTCGTCGAGGCGATGTTGGCCCGCGGCGCCGAGGTGAACCTGATCCTGCCCTTCGCCCGTGACGACTTCGTGCGGCATTGCGTTGCCTATGCCGGACCCGATTGGGCCCAGCGCTTCCAGGACGCGCTCGCGGCCAGCGCAAGCGTCAGCTATGCGAGCCAGGGGCCCTATCTCGGCCACGATCTGCTGTTCCGCTACGGCAACCAGATCCTGCATGGGCTGGCGACGCTGCGCGGCCAGTTCCTGGGCACGGCACCGTATCTGCTGGCTGCGTGGGACCACGAGGACGGATCGCTCGCCGGCGATGCCGCCGACTTCATCGATCAATGGGGCGACATCGCCCGGCTGTCGCTGATCGACCTGTCGGAGCTGGAGGACGCACCCCTACCCTCTCCCCCCGAGTCGGCACCGGCGCTCCCGCCTACCACCCGTGTCGAGCCGGAGCGCGAGCTGCGGGTGATGCTGTTCGCCGACATACTGGGCTTCGGTCGGCTCAGTGACGCTCATATCCCCGCCTATCTGCGGCTGCTCGAACGTCTCCAGGCGATGCTGGCCGCCGATTATCAGCCGGAGCTGGTCAACAGCTGGGGCGATGCCCTGTTCGTGGTCATGCAGGAAGCGTCCGAGCTGGCAGCGTTCGCTCTGCGGCTGTGCGAGCTCGTCCAGCAATTCGGCCATGCCGGATGCGGCTTTCCCGGCGATCTCGACATCCGCATCTCGCTGCACGCCGGTCCGGTCTTCAAGACCACGGACCCGTTCACGGCGCGGACCAATTTCTGGGGCTTCGACATCAATCGCGCTGCCCGGCTGGAGCCGGTGACGGTGCCCGGGCACGTCTACGCGACGCAGCCGTTCGTGGCCCTGCTCACCTCCGAGCAGAGCGTGCGCGCCAGCGAGGCCATGCAGGTGGGCGAGGAGCATGTCTCGCCGTTCGTGTGCGCCTATGTGGGCCTGTTGCCACTGGCCAAGGAGTTCGGCCAGGAGCCGATCTACCATCTCCGGCCGCGCCGCGAGCACTCCGATTGAGCCGCGCCACCATCCCGACAGGTGCCGCCGCGCGGGCGCAGGCACGGTTGAGCGTCCAGCTGGCGACACGCGGCATCATCGACCCTCAGGCGATCGGCTGGGATGACTATCTGGCCCTGGCCGCCGCTGTGGATGAGGAGTTCGGGCGCCACCGCGAGGAGCATGCGCTCGAGCTCGCCTGTGGGCCCGAAGTCGAGATCCAACTGACCGCAATAACGGTCCGCACCGCTTACACCATCTGGCCGGGGCCAAGCGAGCGCACCGTCGTCTGCGCCGGCGGGATCGCCAATACAGCGCACCGCTTTGATTTCCTGGGCGCCGACCTTGCCGGGCGGTTCCGCACCGTGGCCCTCGACTGGGCCGGCCGCGGTCGCAGCGGCTGGCTCCCGGACGTCGAGGATTACGGCTTCCCGGCCTATGTCAACCAGCTGCAGGCACTGATCGAGCATCTGGGGACCGGGCCGGTGACGGTCATCGGCTCCTCCATCGGCGGCAGTGCTGCCTTGTGTCTCGCCGCCGCCCGACCGGATCTGGTCGGCGCCATCGTGCTCAACGATTCCGGCGCGTTCATGCCCTGGCAGCGCCGCCAACGGCGGGCGATGACGGTCGGCCGGCACTATGTCTTCCGGCAGCCAGCCGACATGTTCCGGCGCAGCGGCGCGGCCCAGAAGCACGATGGGCCGGTCGAGGACGCGGTGCTGCTGCACAACAGCTACCACCAGACCCGGTGGTCGGAAGCCGATGGCGGGCGGGTCTATCGGCACGACCTACGAGCACTGCTGGCCTACCGCGACATGGCCCGGGAGGATCTCGACCTCTGGTCGGTGTGGGCGCAGGTGGCTTGCCCGGTTTTGATGCTGCACGGGCTCGAATCCGACGCTTTGACCCCGGAGACGCTGGACCGGATGCTGGAGATCCGCCCGTTCAGCTGCATCCGGATTCCCGCCACCGGCCATACGCCGGCGCTGAGCTGCGCCAACCAGCTGGCACTGATCGCTAGCTGGTTGGACGACGCCGATCAAATAGGCCCACTGCTGACCGCGCTGCCGAGCACGCGTGAACCGCGTTATCTATTTCCCGCCAGAGCGCCATGACGCGACGATTCAGGCCGATCCTGCATCTTCATCGACCACGTCGCCCACATCGTCGCCCTGGGTCGCGGCATGCTGGCCGCCGGTGACAGGCTGATGCCGTCCTCAGTTGCCATAGAGATAGTTCGGCAGCCACAGCGTGATGCCCGGCCAGATGTACATGAGCACCATGCAGAGAATGACGATCAGCATGTAGGGCATCATGCCCGCAAAGATCTGATTGATCGTGACGTGGGGCGGCGCCACGCCCTTGAGGTAGAAGGCCGACATCGCGACCGGCGGCGATAGGAACGCCGCCTGCAGGTTCACGAAGACCAGCGTGCCCCACAAGATCGGGTCGATGTCGAAGTGCTTCAGCATCGGCAGGAAGATCGGCACGAAGATGATGATGATCTCCGTCCACTCCAGCGGCCAACCGAGAATGAAGATGATCGCCTGCGACAGCAGCATGAACTGGATCGGGGTCATGTCCAGC
Organism: Geminicoccaceae bacterium; assembly: GCA_049292515.1. Classification (GTDB taxonomy): domain Bacteria; phylum Pseudomonadota; class Alphaproteobacteria; order Geminicoccales; family Geminicoccaceae; genus Benzoatithermus. The sequence continues at coordinate 24,835 of JBATRI010000650.1, read as the reverse complement.
GACAGCACCCAGCTCTCGAGCAGCGCCTGACCGCCCAGGATGGCGAACACGGCGGAGAACAGCGCCGAGCCCACGAACAGCCAGCAGACCATCGCCGTGGTCTTGGCGGTCAGGAACACGGCCTCCTTGGTGCGCTTCCAGTCGAGCGTCCGGGCCTGCAGGGCGAGGAGGAAGGCGCCGGCGGCGCCCACGGCGGCCGATTCAGTGGCGGTCGTGATGCCGAACAGGATCACCGCCAGCACGATGACGGTGAGAAGGCCCAAGGGCATGATCGAGGTGGTGAGGAGCTTCAGGACCTCGAAGCGTTCGACGCCCATGCGCCGGTAATATCGCGCGAGCATGACCGTGGCCAAGGTCGCGATAATTCCGAATACCGCGAGGAAGGCGGTCGAGGGCCCCTGTGCTACGGGCTCGGTGGGCGCGACGTTCAAGGGTGCGCCCAGCTGCTCGAGACCGGCCGGCAGGGCCTCCTCCACTGCGGCCTGGGAGTGGATGACCACGTACCACCAGACCAGCCCGAGGACGGTGGCCGTCAGGATCAGCGGGACCAGCGAGATTGCGAAGTTCAACGCGAGGCGGCCATAGGTCAGCGGCCCACTTTCCGTAACCAGGCCCGCGGTCCTGCCGGGCGAGAACAATGCCTTCAGCAGCCCGACCAGGATGTTGGGCGAGTAGGCCTGACGGAACCGCTCCAGCCACGCTGGGATCGGGACGCGTGACTGCTCCTCCGGCACGGGTGGAGCGACCTTCGGATTGAGCCAGGCCCAGCCGAGAATGTAGAGGAGGTAGAGCAGGGCCAGAAAGAAACCGGGAAACATCGCGGCGGCGTAGAGCTTGACCACGGACTGGCCGGCTACCGCCGCGAACACGATAATCATCACTGAAGGCGGGATAAGGATGCCCAGCGTGCCCCCGGCCGTGATCACGCCAGACGCCAGCCGCACATCGTAGCCGGCCTTGAGCATCGGGTTCAGCGCGATCACGCCCATCAGGACCACGACGGCACCCACCAAGCCGCTGGCGATGCCCCAAAAAGTGCATACGATGAGCGTTGCCACGGCGAGCGAGGCCGGCACGCGGCGGAACGACAGCTGGATACTGTAGAACATCTTGTCGACCAGCGCCCCGCGTTCCATCACGTACCCCATCAGCACGAACAGGGGGATGGAGATCAGGACATCGTTGGTCATCGCACCATAGGTGCGCTGGACCATGAGGTCGAAGATGCGGTTGTCGATCCAGTGCTGCGACGGGTCGAAGAAGGCGTAGAACCCGAAGAACATGCCGAGGCCCATCAGCGTGAAGGCCGTCGGGAAGCCCATCATGATCACGACCACGATGAGGGCCAGCATGAGAAGCCCGAGGGCGGGATCACTCATGAGCGCAACCCGTCGCTGGTACCACGCTGGCGGGCTGCGTCCTCGATATCATGGGCCCGCGCGATGGCCGTGTTGCGTGCCGCATCGTCGACATGCTCGCTGTGGGCGAGCTGCTCCTCGATCACGTCGAGCTCGCTCGCGTCCTTGAGGCGGCTGGGCCAGACCCCGGTCCGCAGGCATTCGACGCAGCGCACGATCTCGGCCACGCCCTGCAGCATCACGAAGGCTCCGGCGATGGGGATGATGGTCTTGAAGGGATAGATCGGCGGCCCGTCGGCGGTCACCGTCGAGTGCTCGTGGATCCGCCAGGACAGCGCCGCGTAACGGTAGCCGGCATAGAGCAGGGCCGCGATCCCGGGCAGGAAGAACACGATGTAGAGGACGAGGTCGAATGCGGCCTGCGTGCGGGGCCGCATCGAGCTGTAGAAGAAATCGCCGCGCACATGCCCATTCTGCGCCAGCGTGTAGGCGCCGGCCAGCATGAACAGCGAGCCGTAGAGCATGTTGCTGGCATCGAACACCCAGGCCGTCGGCATGTTGAGGAGGTAGCGCTTCACTACCTCCAGGCAGACCATCACCATCAGGACGACAACCAGCCAAGCGGCGGCCTTGCCGACCCAGGTCGTGATGCCATCGACCGTGTGGAGAAAACGCTGGACGTTCATGGGCGACAGCCGACCGCCGGGGCGGCGATGAGGGGAGCGTAGGGCGCCATCCGGTTGGAACCGGCCGAACGGCGCCCCGGCGTCGTGCTGGTGTTCAGAGCTTCGTCGCGGCCGCGGTCGGCCCGAAATAATGGTCGACCGCCATGCGCCGGTTCGCCAGCGTGTCCTGCTCCCAGCGCGTCGCCCGCTTGGCGAACGCGATCTGCGAATCCAGGATTTCCTTGAACAGCGGATTGTCGGCCGACTTCTTCTTCACGACCTCGTCATAGACCTCGAGCTGCTTCTGCAGGATGGCGTCCGGGGTCTTGTAGAACTTGACGCCATTCTCGGTCTGCAGCGCCAGGTAGTCCTGCGAGTAACGGTCGATCGCCTTCCACGCCATGTCCTGCGAGGCTGCCTCGACGGCGTTGCTGATGATCGCCTTGATGTTCTCCGGCAGCGCCTCGTACTTGGCCTTGTTGAACATGATCTCGAACTGCTCGGCGTTCTGATGGAAGCTCTGCAGCATGCAGACCTTGGACACGTCGGGGAAGCCCAGCGTCCGATCCGACGAGGCGTTGTTGAACTCGGCGGCGTCGAGCAGACCGCGATCGAGTGCCGAGACGATCTCGCCGCCCGGCAGGGCGTTCACGGCGGCGCCCATCCCGGTGAACACGTCGATCGAGATGCCCACGGTGCGGAATTTGAGGCCCTGCAGGTCTTCGGCGCTGCCGACCGGCTTCTTGAACCAACCGAGCGGCTGCGTCGGCATCGGGCCGTAAGGGAACGAGACGACCTCGGCGCCGATCGAGGCATAGAGCTTCTGCAGCAGCTCCTTGCCGCCGCCATACTTGTTCCAGGCCAGCAGCATGTTGGCGTCCATGCCGAAGGCCGGGCCGGAACCCCAGAGCGCCAGCGCCGGCTGCTTGCCATAATGATAGGCGAGCACGCCGTGCCCACCATCGAGCGTACCTTGCGACACGGCATCGAGCAGGCCGAACGCCGGCACGACGGCACCCGCGGGCAGCACCTCGATCACGAGGTCGCCGCCGGTCATATCGTTGACCTTCTTGGCGAAGTCCTGCGCATACTCGTGGAAGATGTCCTTGGCCGGCCAGGTACTCTGCCAGCGCATGCTGATCGGGCCCTGTGCCTTTACCACGCTGGGCGCGGCCACGGTCGCCACTGCCACCCCGGCCGCCCCGCTCAAGAACTGGCGACGACGCTTCTTGTCTCCGGTGGCCGTCTTCTCGTTTGTCATCGTAGCCTCCCTGTCGCGTGGGCATTGCTGCCCGAGTTGCAAGCGTTACTCAACACTGGCCCAAACCAGGAGCACAAAAAAGGATCTTCAAGTTCTCCTGGTGTGGGCTCAAGCCGTACCTCGGCTCACCTTGCCGATGGCGACGTCATCGATCATCAATTTGAACCAACCGAAGTTCTCATCGACCCATATCCGCACCTCTACTCGCCCAGTCATTATCGCGAGGCGTCTACTGCGGCAGCTCGACCTTGACCTTGATACTGGAATACCAGGCCGCGAGGTTGGCGATGTCGTCGTCGCTCAGGCCTTCCGCCATGATCGACATCTGCTCGTTCTGCCGGGTGCCCGCCTGGAACGCCTTGAGCTGGCTGACGATGTAGGTGGCGCTGTCGCCGGCCAGGTTCGGCGCGTCGGGAATTCTGCTCAGCCCGTCGAGCCCGTGACATACCGCGCAGGCGGCGGCTTTCTTCTTGCCCGCCGCCGGGTCGGCTGCCGAGGCGGCGGGCACAAAGACTGCGGCTGCCAGCAGGCAACTCAAGATCACAAGATGCATCCGGCAGATCCGCGCGTTGAGGGATGAAGATCAGACTGCTGACAGAGCTTCCATCAGTTGCCGTAGGAGATACGATAGATAGCACCGGCAAAGTCGTCGGAGACCAGCAGCGAGCCGTCCCGCAACTGTGCCAGCGCCACCGGGCGGCCGATATACTCACCTTCCGGGGAGAGCCAGCCGGCGGCGAACTCCTCCTGCTCCCCAGCCGTGCCATCGTCATTGATGGGAGTGAACAGGACCCGCGCGCCGACGGGAACGGTCCGGTTCCAGGAGCCGTGCTGGGCCGTGAACACGCCCTTCTTGTAGCGCTCCGGGAACTTGCTGCCGGTGTAGAACACGAGGCCCAGATCAGCGGCATGCGCGACCGTCTCTACGGCCGGGAACACGGCGCCGGCCGGTGGCTCGCTGTCCTTGAACTCGTTGGTGCGGACATGACCGCCACCGTACCAGGGGAAGCCGAACTCCTGGCCCGGGCCGGTGATGCGGTTGAGCTCGCCGGGCGGGATGTCGTCGCCCATGCCGTCGACCTGGTTGTCGTTGGTCCACAGCTCGCCGGTGGTCGGGTTGAAGTCGAAGCCCACAGGGTTGCGCAGGCCGGTGGCGTATACCTCGCGGTTGGCGCCGTTCTGGTCGACGCGAACGATGCCGCCGATGCCGACCTCCTTGAACGGCTCGACCTTTTCCTTTGGCGGCACGTTGTAGGGCTGGCCGAGCTGGATGTAGAGCTTCTTGTCCGGGCCGACCACGCATACCCTGGCGGTGTGGTTGAACGACTCGTCGCCGGGTGGGATCAGTTCACCCTCCTTGATCACGTCGCCAACCGCGACGTCGGGGCTCTCGTAGAAGAACTCGGCGGCCGGGAAGACACGCACGCGGTTGCGCTCGGCGACGTAGAGGAAGCCGTCCTTGGAGAAACAGACCCCGTTCGGGATCGCGAACTCGAGCGACGGTGCGAATAGCTTCACCTCGTCGGCGGTACCGTCCTTGTTGCGATCGGTCACTGCCCACACCGAGTCCTTACGGGTGCCGACGAACGTGACGACGCCTTGCGGACCCACGGCCATATGCCGGGCGTCGGGAACGACGGCGTAGAGATTGATCTTGAAGCCTTCCGGCAGCTTGATCTTCTCGAGATTCTTGCGCAGCTGATCGGCATTGGCATCGGTCTGCGACACGTAGCCGAAGGTCGCCGAACCGGTGCCGGTCGCCTGCATGTTCTCCAGCTTCTGCATGTTGTCTTGAGCCTGGGCCATGCCGCCGGCGCAAACAAGCGCCGCGATCGCCGCCGAGCACATCAGCAGATTTCGCATTTTGCCTCCCTTTTTTGCCGCGAGCAGGGAACCTTTTGCCCCCTCGCCGCCGCTGCCATCACGTATGGCACGCAACACCGACGCAGGGAAGTCGGTTGAAATTACACCCGACCGGGCAAAAATCCCTGGCGTCGCGAGCCCCTGGGACACACGCGCGCCGGTCCCGAAACGGGCTAGTTCGCCCGCAACAGCGCCTCGTAGCGGTCCACGGCGACGTCGAGGCGGAACGCGGCGGCACGCCGGCGAAGCTCGGCCCGGTCGGGTGGAGCGGCGAGCGTCGCCCGGATGGCGTCGGCCATGGCGACGGCGTCGCCCACCGGGACGAGACGCCCCCAACGACCGTTCTCCAGGATCTCGGCCGGGCCGCTGGGACAATCGGTGCTGACCACCGGACAGCCGCAGGCCATCGCCTCGGGCAGCACGTTGCCAAACCCCTCGTGGGTCGACGACAGGACGAACACGCCTGCCTTAGCCATCCATGCAAACGGGTTCTCGGTGTGGCCGGGCAGCGCGAAACGGTCGGCGATGCCGAGTTCCTGCGCCAGCGCCTCCAACTGGGCGCGCCGCTTGGCCGTGGCCTGCGGGTCCGGACCCTCGCCCACAATCACCAGCCGAGCCGACAGCTCGGGCGGGAGCAGCGCGAAGGCGCGCAGCAGAAGGGCGAAGTCCTTCTGCGGCGCCAGCCGGCCGACACCCAGCACGACCGGCGGCTGGCCGGGCTGGAGCCACGGATGCTCGACCGGCTCGGCCGCGCGAGTCTCCACGTCCGCCGGCACAGCCGGGTTGTGGATCACCTCGATCATACCGCGCGGCAGACCGGTGGTCGCCGCCAGATCGTCGGCCACGCCGGCCGACACGGCGACGACGGCGTCGGCCCGCCGATAGGCATGGCCAATCAGTGGCGGCAGCGCCCGATGACCAACGGAGCGCGCCCGCCGCACGATCGCCGAGAGGGTGTTATGCTCGGTGAGCAGGACGCGGGTCGACGTGCCGGCCAGATCCCGCGCCATCAAGGCGACAAGGTTTTCCTGCGGCATGCAGGCGATCAGGCCGTCGGGCTGCTCGCGCCGCAGCCAGTCCGCCAGGGAACGCAGGTAGGGCACCGGTCCGGGCGGCTTGCGCGCCAGCAGGAACGGTCGCAGCAGCGGCAGGAAGGCGGAGCGATCGGCCCACAGGGCGGCAATCCTGCCGGCGATGGCGGAGCCACGCTCGAGCGGCTGCAGCACGGGCCCCGGCGGCAGCAGGTTCGCCAGACGGCCTTCGCACCGACAGGGCAGCAAGGTCACCGCGTGGCCACGCGCGGCGAGCCCGGCTGCCAGCGCCAGCATGGTCCGCTCGAGGCCACCACCGGCGAGACTCGCGATAAAGACTCCAAGACGCAGGCGCGGTCGGTGATCGTCGTCCATGCATCGTCGGCCTTCGGATCGGCGTGCGACCAAAGCGGCACGCTGGGTGGCTGTCAAGCGGCCGCCCGGCGCACAGATTGCCCCAGGAAAGCGCAAGCGCCTTGATCTGACCGGCACCATCCGGGAAAAGAGGCCCTGCGTTGAACAAATGGCTGCCGGCTCCCACGCGGTGCGCGAAGTCCGGCCTTGGCGAAACGATGCGCGGTGTCATCCAGATCTTCTTGAACACCGGCGGCAGTTTCCGCTGGGTCGTGCTCACCTGCGTGCTGCTGGGCACCGTCGCCGACGGCATCGGCATCGCCAGCATGCTGCCGCTGATCACGGTGGCGATCGACGGCCAGAGCGGGTTCGATTCCAGCATTTCGGCAGCCGTGGTCCGCGCCCTGGCGGTGATCGGCGTGGAGCCCAGGCTTGGGCCGCTGCTGGTCCTGGTGGTGATCGCGATCACGGCCAAGGCCCTGCTCACCCTGATCACGCTGCGGACGATCAACTACGCGGTCTCGGACGTCGCGGCCGAGGTGCGGCGGCGGCTCGTCAAAAGTGTTCTTCAGGTCAAGTGGTCCTATTTCGCCCGCCAGCCGGTCGGCCGCCTGGCCAACGCCGTCAGCCTCGACGCCTCGCGCTCGGCCGAAGCGTTCTCGCTGGCCGCCAATTTCATCGCCACCTCGCTGCAGACGCTGATCTATGTCGTCATCGCGATCGTCGCCTCGTGGCAGATCGCCCTGTTCGCGGTGGTGGCCGGCATCCTGCTGGTGGCCTTGCTGCAGCCGTTCGTGCGACTGACCAAAATCTGGAGCCGGCGGCAGCGGCGGCGCACCGAGGAGCTGGTGATGCTGACCAGCGACACGCTGACCAGCATCAAGCCGCTGCGGGCGATGTCCCGGCAGCGCCACCTCGAGAGCTTCTTCGACGACAAGGTCGACAAGCTCCGGCGGGCGTTGCGGCGGCAGGCACTCAGCAAATACGTGATGAAGGCGCTGCGCGAGCCGTTGACGGCGATCGTGCTGGCCACCGGCTTCTACCTCGCCCATGGCCGCTTCGGCTGGCCCCTGCCCGAGCTGATCGTGATGGGCGTCCTGTTCCGACGCCTGCTGAGCTCGATCGGCGATGCCCAGGAACAGCTCCAGGCTGCGGTCAATGTCGAGGCGTCCTACTGGGCCGTGCATCATCTGATCGAGGAGGCCGAGGAGCAGCGCGAGGAGCTGCGCGGCGGTCGCCTGCCCACGCTGACGCATTCCATCCAGCTGGCCGACGTCTCGTTCAGCTATGGCGACAAGCCGGTGCTCGAGCGGTTCTCGATGGTGGCCAGGGCGGGCCAGCTCACCGTGCTGAGCGGTGCCTCGGGTGCCGGCAAGACGACGATCACCGATCTGATCCTGGGCCTGTACGACCCCCAGGCGGGCGAGGTGCTGCTCGACGGCGTGCCCCTGCACGACATCGACCTGCATCGCTGGCGTGCCATGGTCGGCTATGTTCCCCAGGAGCTGGGCCTGTTCCACGATACCGTGTTCGCCAATGTCACCTTGGGCGATCCCAACATCACCGAGGCTGCGGTGATGCGGGCGCTGGATCTCGCCGGTGCCACGGATTTCGTGCGCGAGCTGCCCGAGGGCCTGCAGACGAGTGTCGGCGAGCGCGGCGCCCGCCTCTCCGGCGGCCAACGGCAGCGGATAGCGCTGGCGCGTGCCCTGGTGCTGGAGCCCAAGCTGCTGATCCTGGACGAGGTCAGCAGCGCGCTCGATCCCGAGACCGAGGCCGAGATCTGCGCCAACGTCCGGGCGATCGCCGGCGAACGGACGATCATCACGATCACCCATCGGCCCATCTGGATCGATGTCGCGGACCGCGTCTACCATGTCGGCGTCGACGTCGAAGCGGCATGAGGTGACGACCCTTCCCCCGGACGTGGCCATCTACATCGAGAACCTGGACGGCGGCGGGGTTCAGGCGATGCGGCTCAAGATTGCGCGGGAACTGGTCGCACGCGGCCGGCGGGTCTGCTTCGTGGTGGGGCAGGCCAAGGGGGCGCTGGTGGAACAGGTTCCAGCCGAGATTCCCGTGACGGAACTGACCGTGGCATCGCGGCTCGCCACCGCTGCCGGTGCCCTACGGGCAACCATCGGCAACCCGCTTCCGGCCCTGGCCGCGACGGCCTTCGGCCGAGACGACGATGCGGCTCTACGGCACCTGCCCGGGCTCGCCCGTTATCTGCAACAGACCAAGCCCCAGTCCCTGCTGGCGGCGACACCCTATCGCAACCTCGAGGCCTTGCTCGCCCGGCGCGTCGCCGGACGGCCGATGCGGGTCGTGGTGAGCGAGCACAACGATCTGCGGCACGGCCACCCGCTGAGCCGAGGCTTGTGCGGACGACGGTTGATCCGCCTGCAGCGCGCGCTCTACCCGACGGCGCATGCGATCGTTGCGGTTTCGCAGGGCGTGGCCGAGGACGTAGCGGCGCGCACTGGCCTGGCGGTCGAGCGCATCCAGGTCATCTACAATCCCGCCGTCGGCCCCGAGATCACGGCGCTGAGCGCGGCGCCCGTCCCGCATCCCTGGCTCACCGGCGACGGCCCGCCCGTGGTGCTGGCTGTGGGGCGGCTTGGGGCCGCCAAGGATTTTCCCATGCTGATTCGCGCCTTCGGCCGCCTGCGCGAGCGGCATCAGGCGCGCCTGATCATCCTCGGCAAGGACAAGGGGCCGCGACAGACCGCGGAGCGCATCTCCCAGTATCGAACGCAGGCGGCGGAGCTGGGTGCCGCGGACGCCGTGGACTTTCCCGGCTTCGTCGCCAACCCCTACGCCTGGATGGCGCGCGCCGCCGTGCTCGCCGTAAGCTCCCGGCACGAGGGCTTCTGCAACGTCATCGCCGAAGCGCTGGCCTGCGGCTGCCCCGTGGTCAGCACCGACTGCCCGAGTGGGCCGAGCGAGATCCTGGATGGCGGCCGGTTCGGCCGCCTAGTGCCGGTGGGGGATGATGCTGCCATGGCCGATGCGCTGGAGGCAACACTGGCAGCTCCTCCATCACCGGACCTGCTCCGCACCAGAGGCCAGGAATTCTCCCTGGCCCGTGCCGTCGATCGGTACGAGCAGCTTCTCTTCGGCAGCCCCACCGACACGCCTATCGGGCAGGCCTGAGCCATGTGCGGCATCTGCGGTTTCCTCGCTCCGGGCCTCGATGATGCCGCCGCCAACGTGCTGCAGGCGATGGTAGGGCAGCTGCGCCACCGCGGACCGGACGATACCGGAATCTGGCTGGACCCTACGACCGGCGTGGCCCTTGGCCACACCAGATTGGCCGTGGTCGACCTGTCGCCGGCCGGGCATCAGCCGATGCTCAGCGCCGATGAGCGCTGGGTCCTCACCTACAACGGCGAGATCTACAACGCGGACGAACTGCGTACCGATCTCGATGCGCGGGGCGTACGGCTGCGTGGCCATTCGGACACCGAGATCCTGGTCGAGGCGATCGCGATCTGGGGGGTGGAGGCCGTGCTCCGGCGTGCCAACGGCATGTTCGCGTTTGCCCTCTGGGATCGGCAGAACAGGCGCCTGACCCTGGCCAGGGACCGCATCGGCAAGAAGCCGCTCTACTACGGCCGGGTCGGTCGCCGGCTGTTGTTCGCTTCCGAGCTCAAGGCTCTGCGGGCCTACCCCGGCTTCGTGCCCGAGATCGATCGTGACGCGCTGGCCCAGTTCCTGCGCTTCGGCTGGCTGCCGGGGCCACGCTCCATCTATCGCGGTATCGGCAAGCTGCCCGCCGGCAGCTTCCTGGTGTGCGGCCCGGATGACGATTCCATCTCGGAGCCGCGAGTATTCTGGTCGGCGCGGGCGACCGCGGAGGCGTTGGCGACGTCACCTTTCGTGGGCTCGCTCGACGACGCCGCCAGCGAGCTCGAGGCCCTGCTGACCGACTCCGTCCGGCGCCGCATGGTGGCGGATGTGCCACTGGGTGCCATGCTGTCGGGCGGCATCGACTCCAGCTTGGTCGTGGCGCTGATGCAGCGGCTGGGCACGCGGCCGGTACAGACCTTCACGATCGGGTTTCGCGAGCCCAAGTGGGACGAGGCCCCGGCCGCCCGAGCGATGGCCGAGCATCTGGGTACCGCGCACACCGAGCTCTACGTGACGGGCGAGGATGCGCTGCGGGTCATCCCCGACCTGCCGCAGATCTACGACGAGCCCCTTGCCGACCCCTCGCAATTGCCGACGACCCTGGTCTGTCGGCTGGCCCGCTCCGCGGTGACCGTGGCGCTCTCCGGCGACGGCGGCGACGAGTCTTTCGGTGGCTATGGGCGCTACCGCCGGGTGCGCGACCGCTGGGCCCGTCTGGGTGCATGGCCGCAAGCTGGGCGCAATCTTCTGGCAGGGCTGCGCGACCGCCTGCCGGCGCACAGCAAGCTGGTTCGGCGGCTCGAGGGCGTGAACGCGAAGGGCCTGCTCGAGCTTTATGCCATGGAGCGCAGCCGAGCCGACGCCCCGGCGGCTCTCGTACGTGGTGCTCGGGCCTTGCCCGATCTGGTCGACCAGGCAGGCCAGTGGCCGCGAGGAGTCGATCCGCTGCAGACGATGATGTTCCTCGATCTGGCCGGCTATCTGCCCGACAATAATTTGGTCAAGGTCGACCGGGCCAGTATGTCCGTAGGCCTGGAGCTGCGCTCGCCGCTGCTCGACCACCGGGTGGTTGAACTGGCCTTTCGCCTGCCAGTGGCCATGCGGCTGGGGCAGGATCGTGGCAAGCTGGTGTTATGGCGCCTGCTGGAGCGCTACGTGCCGCGGAAATTGTTCGAGCGGCCGAAGCAGGGCTTCGGCGTCCCCGTCGGCCCCTGGCTGCGAGGCCCGCTGCGGGACTGGGCGGAAGCACTGCTGGACGAGCGGCGGTTGCGCGAGGATGGGCTGCTGGATGTCGGCACGGTTCGCGCCACCTGGAATGAGCATCAGAGCAAGCGGCGCGATCATCCCCAGCTGCTCTGGAACGTGCTGATGTTCCAGGCATGGCATGAGCACTGGATGAAGGCCGAAGCGATGCGTGGCACGCCGTCAGCCCCGGTCGTCGCCGCGGCATGAGGCCGCTCGCGGGCAAGCTGCATGCGGTGGCGAGCGCCATGACCTCGGTGATAGGTTCAGCAGCGCCGGCAACCGCCTCGGCCTGGGGCGCAGGCGCGATGCCCGACAACTTTGAGATCAGGGGAGCTGACAGGTGAGTCTGCGTATTTTCATCGGCTTCGATTCACGCGAGGCGGAGTGCTCGGACATTCTGGCCTACAGCCTGCGCGCGCACAGCTCGATCCCGCTCGACATCCACTATCTCGACCTGCGCCAGCTCCACTTCGACCGCGCCCAGGATCCGTTGCAGTCGACCGAGTTCACCTACACGCGATTCCTCGTGCCGCATCTCTGCGGCTATGAAGGCAAGGCGATCTTCATGGACTGCGACATGCTCTGCCTCGGGGACATCGCCGAGCTCGATGCGCTGGACATGACCGGCTACGCGCTTCGGGTGGTCCAGCACGATTACCGGCCGGCGGCGACGACCAAGATGGATGGCAAGGCGCAGACCGTGTACCCGCGCAAGAACTGGTCGAGCCTGATGCTGATGAACTGCGCCAAGCTCGGCTTGTGGACCAAGCGCGTCGTGGAGACCCAGAGCGGCGCCTATCTGCACCGCTTCCAGGACGTACCGGACGCCGAGATCGGCGAACTGCCCAAGACCTGGAACACGCTGGACTGGATGGACGAGAACACCAAGCTGGTCCACTACACCAGCGGCGGCCCCTGGTTCGAGGAGTGTCGCGACCATCCCTATGGTGCGGCTTGGCTGGAGTGGCGCGATCGGTACCGCGCCGCGAAGGCGGCCGGCGACCCGCTGGCGGCCTGAGGAGCCGATATGCCCGCCATCGGCCTGCGCACGTTCCACGAGATGTTTGCGGACGCTCGGTCGATTGCGCTCGTCGGCAATGCGGACACCATCCTCGACTATGCCAGTGGCGAGCGCATCGACGGCTGTGACATCGTCGTTCGCTTCAACCGCGCCCACGTCGACGGGATCGAGGACAAGGTCGGGCGGCGGACCGACATCCTGGTCGCCAACCGCAACTACAACCTGAAGAAGGCTCCGGCGCCGGCGGCGACGCTGCAGCCGCGCTGCGTGGTCTGCTTCCTCGAGCCGCAGGCCGAGATCGACTACCGGGCCTTCGCCGACTGGACCGGTGATCTCCCGACGCTCACCGTGTTCGCCCCGGATCTGCTGGCCGCGGCACAGGTAACACGGACGCGGCCAGTGACGATGGGCACGAACGCGCTCTACAGCTTCGTCAACCTGTTCCGCCTCGAGCGCCTGTTCCTCACCGGCTTCACGTTCTACGGCGCCGCCGGCAGCGGCCAGGGCGTCTATTGGCAGGACGAGCGGAAGTCCCGTGGCGTCTTTCACGATCTGGAGCCCGAGGCGCAGATCTTCGCCAGCATCGTGGGCCGCTTCGGCGGCGAGGTCGAGGCGACGCCGGAAGTGCGCGAACTGCTGCGTCGCTATGGTAACGTCAATGGCACCGGCTCGGCGGTGGTACAAGCACGGGTGGAAAGCCTATATGCCAGTTTGGGCTGGCAGCTGATTCGCTGGGGGACGCGGTTGCGTCGGCGGGCGGAAAGCCGCCATCGCGGCCAGTTCTCCGATGGTGCCAAGGGCAAATCCGCCGGCACCAAGGCGGCCACGCCGTAGACGGGCCGGTGCCGCCGTCGGGTCAAGCCGACTTGCGGCTTGCGCGCCGAGATGTGCAGTGTGGGCTGACGTGGTGGCGTTGGCGGGATAATGTTCGATCTCCTGGTTGGGGGAGATCAGCGGGAAAGGCCTGAGGCATTGGCTCTTCTGAAAAGAATCAACAACATCCTGCGCTTTGGCTTCGGCGCCGAAGCGCTGGAGGAGAAGAGGGCGCAGAAGACCGCCGCGCGCCAGGCCAGCTTTGCTTCCAGCGAGGCATGGGAACGGCAGGCTGGGTTTGCGACACGGCGCTACGAATCCTACGAGGCCTATCTGCGCCACCAGGCGACCAAGCTCGACCTGGTCAGCGATCGCCTGGAAGAGACGAAGGACGAGGATTTCCGTGAGTTCAAGCGGCGGTTCGAGATCTGCGCGCCGCTGCAGGGCGCACGCTCGGTGCTGTGCCTCGGTGCCCGGCTCGGCACGGAGGTCGAGGCCTTCCTGGCTCTGGGTTATTTCGCCGTCGGCATCGACCTGAACCCCGGTCCGGAAAATCGCTATGTGTTGACTGGCGACTTCCACCAGCTGGTCTTTGCGGACGGCTCTGTCGACGCCATCTACACCAACGTCATGGATCACGTGTTCGACATGGGCCGCATCATGGGCGAGGTGCGCCGCGTGCTGCGGCCGGACGGCGGCCTGTTCGTCGTCGACATGCTCGACGGCTATGTCGAAGGCTTCACGCCCGGCCGGTACGAGTCCATGCATTGGGAGAGCCGCGAGGCGCTGCAGGCCGAGATTGCGGCCTTGGGTGGTCTCGAGGTTGTCGAGGTGCGCGAGCTCGGCCAGCATCGGCGTGACCGCTGGACCCAGGTCGTGTTCCGGAAAAGTGCCTGAGCGTCGGTCTCGGCCGTCATCGAAGAGCTGAAATGTCCTATCTGAACTACGACCACCTGACCCTGCGCTACGAGCCGTTCCCGATCGGGATGGCGAAGCCCGCCATGGATCCGGCGCTCTACGACCAGCTCGTGGCCGCCTATCCGCCGCAGGAGCTATTCCAGTACATCCCGAAGATCGGGAAGAAATACTCGCTGTCCGAGCGCTATAATCCGGACAAATATCGGAGCTTCGTCGACGGCTCGCCGCTCTGGCGCGACTTCCATCGCTGGATCAAGAGCGACGCATTCATCGCCGGCGTGGTCGGTGCCTTGAAGGACCACCATGTCGACCTCGGCGTCGACCGGCGCCGCAAGGGCATGGCCCGACTACAGAAGTTCGTCACCAACCTCGGCAAGGGCAAGCTCGACGCCGGCGAGCCCGGCCTCAGCGCGCGGTTCGAGTTCTCAATGCTGCCGGCGGACGGCGGCTCGGTGATCCCGCACACCGACGCGCCGGGCAAGCTCATCACGCTGGTCGTCTCCATGGTCAAGGCGGGCGAATGGAACCCCGCCTTCGGCGGCGGGACCGAGGTCAACCGGCCGAAGGATACGCGGCTCGCCTACAACGAGCTGAACCGGCAGGCCGAGTTCGACCAGGTCGAGGCGCTCGACTGCTACGAGTTCACGCCCAACCAGGTCGTGGTCTTCGTCAAGACGTTCAACTCGTGGCATTGCGTCCGGCCGATGACCGGGCACGGCTCGCCCGCAATGCGCAAGACGCTGACCATCAACATCGAAGCGGACTAGCCGAGCAGCGGCACGCCCGCGATTTCGTGGACGACGGGCTCGGTCGTGACGAGTGCCGGGTGGTGCCGCGCCAGGGTACGAAGGACCAGGGCGTCGGTCGGGGTGTGCTTGCTGGTCGTGGTACCGCGCCGGGCGATGTTCGGGTCCATCCCCGCCGCCTGGGTCAGCTCGAAGCTGAAGCCGCTCATGATGACCCGCGCGACACCGGGCTCCGCCAGCGCCAACGCCACTGCCAACGTGCCCGAGGATGCCTGCTTGCGATCGAGCTGGGCCGCGACCTCGGGATCGCCCCGGCACAGCTCCAGCAACAGGCGCCGGTACTCGTCGGTGCCGCGTTGCTCGAAGCGCTTGTAGTGGTACCCGACGCCCGCCAGCGCCCGCTTGAGCATGAACGGCATGGTGCGCCACGTCCGCAGGCGGAACAGGCAGCGCTGCAGTGCCGTCCGCCCCTTCAATCGCTGCGGGTAGAAGTGCACCGTGTCGGTCGAGAGACCGCGCAGGCTTTCGATCCGCATCCGGCCGGCGGCGCTGCCGTCGGTCAACAGCGCGGTCAGCACGGTGAAATCCGGTGCCGGCAGGCCGAGCGCGGCGGCCGAATGGCCCGAGGCGTTGGCGCAGGCCACCCTGTCGAAACTGCCCGGCGGCGGCAGGATCGGCTCGGGCTTGGCCCCCAGAACCAGCACGCGGTGCGCCATCGCCATCATCTCCCGCCGCCTGATCCGGCCCATCTGCGCGGCGCGACGCCTTGGCGTCGGCCCGGTGGTCTGATACCAGCATGCGTCCAAGCGGCGAAGGCGACAGATGGGGCAAAGTGCGATGAAGCTCGGCGTGTTCGTGCACACCAACCCGAAGCAGTATCTGGGCGCCCTGGTCTCGGCCTACTCGATGCGCCGGGCCTCCAGTCATGCCGACGAGCTGCGCATTGAGGTCATCAACCACAAGGATTACCCCTTCTTCCAGCGTCATGAAGGGGACAGCTACAACGTCGGTGGGCACAAGCGGGTCTGGCGCAACGACGACCTGCAGTCGTTCACCCCCTTGCGGTTCCTGCCGCCAGAGCTGATGGGCTACGAGGGCCGGGCGGTGCTGGTCGACCCGGACGTGTTCGCCGCCGGCGACATCTGGGAGCTGCTGACCCGTGATATGGGCGGCAAGGCCATCATGTGCCGGCGGCGCCCGCCGAAGAAGACCGGCCCCGGCGGCTGGGCCACCAGCGTCATGCTGCTCGACTGTGCGAAGCTCACTCATTGGCACACCGAGGCGGCGTTCGACGAGCTGTTCACCTTCAAGCGCGACTATATCGACTGGATCGAGCTCAAGCTCGAGGACCCGGACAGCATCGGCCCGATCGAGGACGAGTGGAACGACTTCGACCGGCTGACCCCGGCAACGCGCCTGCTGCACAACACCAAGCGCAACACCCAGCCCTGGAAGAGCGGGCTCCCGGTCGATTTCGTGACGGCGGAGAAATTCCGCCTGTTCCCGCCCAAGGGCTGGGTGGATCGCGGCCGCCGGCTGCTGTTCGGGGAGTACCGCTTCGCCGGCACCTACGAGCGCCACCCGGATGCCAACCAGGAGCGCTTCTTCTTCGGGCTGCTCAAGGAGTGTCTGGAGCAGGGCATCGTGACCGAGGCCATGGTGCGCGACGAGATGGCGAAGAACCATGTCCGCCACGATGCGCTGGAGATGGTGGCACGCACGCCGCCGCTGGGCCCGACCCCGTTCAGCCAGGCGGCCTGAGCCCCACCGCACTGCTTGGTCACGGTGCCCGGACATCGTAGGATGACGGGCACGTACCAGGCGCCGACGAAGGGGCGAGACCATGGCCACGACTGTCGACGAACAGGCGCTCGATGAGCGGCTGGCGCGGCTGGAGGCGGCGCGGGCCTGGAGCCCGCGCGTGGTCTCGCGTCTGGAAGCACTGATCCGCGACGGCGACGACGCGGCGCTGTTCCGTGTCAACCCGTTCGCGCTCGCCGGGCAGCGCGACCTCGACCCCGGCGAGGCCACCGATCTCCTGCTGCACGCGTCGGCGCAGGGTCTGTTCGAAATGGACTGGCTGCTGATCTGCCCGCGCTGCGCCTGTGCGGTCGAGAGCTTCGCCAAGCTGCGCGCCGTCCTCCGACAGTTCCGCTGCCCACAGTGCCACAATGACTACGAAGCGGCGATGGATGACTTCATCGCGATCTACTTCAACGTCTCGCCGCAAGTCCGCGCCATCCGCTATCACCAACCGGAGACGCTCGACCCGTTCGACTACATGTTCCATTTCCGCAGCGTGCGCGAGGGGTTTCGACCGGACGGAGCGCCCTACATCGAGTCCTGTCGACAGGCGATGCGCGCGATCGGCTCCGTGGAGCCGGGCGCCGTGGCCCCGTTTGTGTTCGAAGTGACGCCGGGTCTGATCGCCGGCATCAGCGCCGATACGGAAGCGGGCTTCCTGCTGCGGATCGACGGTTCGCCCGCGACCGAGGCGCAGCCCGTCCGCGTGACCTATCGCGGCGCCGGCTGCAGCCCGGACGAGGTGACCTTGGCACCGGGGCCGGTCCGGCTGGAGATCGCCAATGCCACCGACGATCGGGTCGTAATGGCAGCCCTGCAGTTCGCGAGCGACGAGGATGACGGGCTGCTCACCTTCGATCCCTATCTCACCGGCAAGGATCTGCTCACCAGCCAGACCTTTAGGAGTCTGTTCCGCTCCGAGGTGGTGGGCGGCGCGCAAGGGTTGGCGATCCGCGACATCGCGATCCTGTTCACCGACATCAAAGGCTCGACCGCCCTCTATGAGCGGATCGGCGACCTCAACGCGTTCCAGCTCGTGCAGCAGCATTTCGACTGGCTGCGCGAGGCCACGGTCCGCCATCATGGCGCCGTGGTGAAGACCATCGGCGACGCGGTGATGGCAGCCTATCCCGACGCCGCCCGCGCGGTCGCCGCGGCACTCGACATGCGTGCTGCGGCGGAACGGTTCAACCTCGGCCAGCCCGAGCGTCCGGTGTCGCTCAAGATCGGTATCCACCACGGAGCGGCGATCGCGGTCACGCTGAACGACGAGCTCGACTATTTCGGTCAGACGGTGAACGTCGCGGCCCGGGTGCAGGCGATGGCCAATGCCGCCGAGATCTGCATCAGTGATGAGGTCCGATCATTCCCCGGCGTATTGGACCTCCTGGCCCCGTACGCACAGGAAGCGACCATGGCCGAGTTCCGCGGCGTTGGGCGTCCGCTTCCCGTGCTGCGGATCGGCGCCGCCACGGATACGGCGCACTAGCGACCATAGTCCCCACACTAAGCGCTCTGCTGCCGCCGATGCGCGGATCGACGGCAGCATGCTCGCTGGATCAGGGCGTCTGACCGGTCATGCCGGCGACCGACCAGCCGGAACCGCCCTTGGCGAGCGTGAACTCGCGCGAGCTGTCGCCGCTGCACTCGGCAGTGCCACCTTGCGAGGTGGCACTGAAGCTGTAGTCCACCTTGACGACGGCCTGGTCACCGCTCTCGCTGACCACGCTCGCACTGCCGATGTCGGCCATGTGGCCAGCACCGCAATTGCCGCTGCCTTCGCGGGCATTCGCCGCATAGTAGCTCATGATCGCCTCTCGGGCGCCGGTGAACTTCTCCAGCGCGGACGCATCGGCGAACGCTACGCCGCTGCCTAGCCCCGTACACAGCACGGCACCGGCCAGGACAAGCCTCAATGGGGACATGATCCTCTCCCTGTGGACGCCAGCCGGCCACGTCGAGCGCCGGCCAGCCGGCTGCAATCAGCTCCGCTGTCGACAGCTCACTTGGCGTGGTTGATCTGGGAGACGTCGTTGGTGTTGACGTCGAACTCGACGGTCACCTTGTCGCCGACCTTGATCTCGTCGAATTTCATCCCGGACGCCTGAGTCTCGACAATGTAGGGCTGGCCACCGACCACCACCGTCCGCGTGGTCGGGTCGATGCTGTCCACCGTGCCGGTGGCCTGCTCGGCCATGGCGGCGCCGGCACCGAGCACCAAGATGAGGGCCCCGAAGGCCGCAATTAGCTTATGCATTGCAATCCTCCCCTATGGCGGAACCTGGTCCGCAATTATAGCAGGCAATAATAATCCTCCTGCTACGCTACGAATATCGAATTCGGGTTGCTGCGGCAAGCAGGTCCGCTGCGCTACCCCCTTATGTTACCGTAACTTTCCGGTTCCGATTCCAGCCACCGCCGCGAGCGTTGTCGCCGCGTGTGGCATGTCATCGAAGTCGTCGACGGCCCTGTTGCTGGCGCTCGATGCGAGGTAAGCCATTGCCGACGGCGACGATGCTACCCAGAAGCGCCAACGGTGAGGCTCCCATGACCGCGATCGCATCCATCGAGCCCGGGTTCTACCGGGTGCCGCTGCCTTCCGTGCTGACCGACAGCACGCATGGCGAAATGCGCGCCTTCGAGCTCTGCACGGTGCGCGTTCGCGACACGGACGGGGCGGAGGGCGTCGGCTACACCTTCACGGTCGGCCGCAACGGCGGCGCCATCCACGACATCCTGGCACGCGAGGTGCCGGAGATCCTGGCCGGCGACGAGGCGGATCTGATCGAACATCTCTGGCAGAAGCTCTGGTGGGCGCTGCATTATGGCGGCCGCGGCGGGCCGACCGTACTCGCGATCTCGGCCGTCGACATGGCGCTGTGGGACCTCAAGGCCAGGCGTGCCGGGACGGCCCTGTGGCGTCTCCTGGGCGGCTACGACCCCAAGGTCCCCTGCTATGCCGGCGGCATCGACCTCGACCTGCCGCTGGATGGGCTCTTGGCGCAGACCGACGGCAACCTCGCCAAGGGCTTCCGGGCGATCAAGATGAAGGTCGGCCGACCGCGGCTGGCCGAGGACGTGGCGCGCGTCGCGGCCATGCGCCGGCATCTGGGCGAGGACTTCCCGCTGATGGCCGACGCGAACATGAAATGGACGGCCGATCAGGCGATCCGTGCCGCCCGCGCCTTCCAGCCCTACGACCTGACCTGGCTGGAGGAGCCGGTGATCCCGGACGACGTCGCCGGGCACGCGCGGGTCGTGGCCGAAGGCGGCCTGCCCGTCGCCTCGGGCGAGAACCTGCGCACGCTCTGGGACTTCAAGCAGCTCATCGCCGCCGGTGGCGTCACCTACCCGGAGCCCGACGTCACCAACTGTGGCGGGATCACCGTGTTCATGAAGATCGCCCGGCTCGCTGAGGCGTTCAACCTGCCGGTCACCTCGCACGGCGCCCACGACGTCACCGTCCAGCTGCTGGCCGCCTGCCCGAACCGCTCCTATCTCGAGGCGCACGGCTTCGGCCTCGAGCGCTATGTCGCCGAGCCGCTGGTGCTGGAGGACGGCTGTGCCATCGCCCCGGACCGGCCGGGGCACGGTATCGCGTTCGACTGGCGCGGGCTGGACTCGATCCGCGCATGAGCGAGCGGTTCGATCACATCGTCGTCGGTGGCGGCGCCTCTGGCTGCGTCGCGGCGGCGCGGCTGGTGGAGAGGAGCGGCGCGCGCGTGCTGCTGCTGGAGGCCGGGCATTCGCACCGGCACCCGCTGCTCGACATGCCGCCCGGCATCTTCAAGCTGATCGGCGGCAGCAAGTTCATGCGCTACCATCACACGGTGCCGCAGGCACACCTGGAAGGTCGCGTCCACGACATCCCGCAGGGCAACGTGCTGGGCGGCGGCTCCTCCGTCAACGCCCAGGTCTACATGCGCGGACGCCCGTCCGACTACGACGACTGGCACGAGCGGCTGCGCGGCGACAACGACTATCCCGGCTGGCGCTGGTCGGACGTGCTGCCGCACTTTCGCGGCATGGAAGGCAACAACCGCCTGGACGACGAGCGGCACGGGACCGGCGGTCCGCTCCTGGTCTCCGACCCCGGCCATATCGACGATCTGTCGCGCTGGTTCGTGGAGAGCGTCCAGGCGCTGGGCGTGCCGCTGACCAACGACTTCAATGGCCCGACCCAGCACGGTGTCGGCTTCTACCAGTTCATGAACCGGCAGGGTAAACGCAGCAGCGCCGCCTATGCGTTCATCGCGCCGCTCGCGGGCAACCCCAAGCTCACCGTCCGCCTCAACGCGGCGGTGCGCCGGATCGAGATCGAGCACGGCCGGGCGGTCGGCGTCACCTACCGCGATCAAAACGGCACCGAGCGGCAGGCGTTCGCCGACGGCGAGGTGATCGTGGCGGCAGGAACGCTGATCACGCCGCAGCTGCTGATGCTCTCCGGCATCGGCGCGGCCGAGCAGCTGGCAGTGCACGGCATCCGCTGCCAAGTCGATCTGCCGGGCGTCGGCGAGAACCTGATCGATCATCCGGAAGTGCCCATGGTCTCTAAGGCGAGCGGGCCCTACGGCTATTACCGGCAGGGCCGGGGCTGGCGGATGATCCGCAACGGCCTGCAGTTCAAGCTTTTGGGCACCGGCCGCATCCTCTCCTCCGGCGTGGAGGCCGGCGCCTTCGTCAACCCGACCGATCCCGCGGCCGAGCCATCGATCCAGGCCTTCTGCGTGCCGATCGTCTATCTGGACCGCGACACGGTGGGGCTGGTCGAGGACGGCTACGGGCTGACGATCACCACCGTGGTGGTGAAGCCGAAGTCGCGCGGCTATGTCCGGCTGCGCTCGGCCGACCCGGACGCCATGCCGCTGGTTTCACCCCACCTGCTGAGCGACCCGGACGACATGCGCACGATGATCGCCGGCCAGCGCTTCTTCCTGCGCGCCTTTACGACCCAGCCGCTGGCCGACCGGATCAGCAGTGTGTCCATCCCTGCCCCGGACGATCTGAGCGACGACGCTATCGCGCGGCACTGCCGGCGCTTCGTGAAGACCAACTACCACCCGAGCGGCACCTGCCGCATGGGGCCCGCCGGGGATCCGCTGGCCGTGCTCGATTCGCGGCTCCGCGTCCGCGGCATCGAGGGCCTGCGGGTCTGCGACCTCAGCGCCATGCCCGACATCAATGCCGGCAACACCGCCGCACCGGCCATGATGCTGGGCGCCCGCTGCGCCGAGTTCGTCGGCGCAGCCTCATGACGAGCGCCTGCCGCCGCGAACCCGGTTGGTCAAAGCGTCAGCCGCCGGCCTGCCGCGCCTTGTCGTCGATCAGGCGCGCCAGCCGGCGCAGGGCCAGCTCGTAGCCCTGGGTGCCGAAGCCGGCGATGACACCGTCGGCCCGCAGCGAAACATAAGAGTGATGCCGGAAGCTCTCGCGCTTGTGCACGTTAGAGATGTGCACTTCGAAGACTGGGAACTCGCAGGCATTGAGCGCATCCAGGATCGCGATCGAGGTGTGGGTGAACGCACCGGGATTGATCGCGAGCCCGCCCGCTATTTCCCGCGATTCATGGATCCAGTCGATGATCTCGTACTCGCGGTTGCTCTGGTGGAAGCGCAGCTCGAGCTGCAGCTCGTCCGCCATCCTGCGGCAGTCCTGCTCGACGTCGGCCAAAGTTTCGTAGCCGTAGATCTGCGGCTGGCGCTTGCCGAGCAGGTTGAGGTTCGGCCCGTTGAGAAAGTAGATGATACGGCTCATGTGCCTGTGTTCCCGAGCGGTTGGCATCTCCTGATGCTTGCAAGAAGCTTACGGCACGGCGCTGGGCGATGCATGCACGATCGACGCCGAAGTCGGCAACATGGAACGCAGCACCTCGTTACTCCAAGCTTGCCGGAGCGTGGCCCGCCATGACGCATTGCTTGGAGCCGGTCAACGCGCTCTAAGCTGAAGGACAATCGATCCGTCGGGGGTGCAAATGATAAGCGGGGCTAGGCTCGGAACAACAATGACATCCTCATCACATGGTACCATTCTACTCCTCGACGACTCCGACATGGTGCGGTCATGACGATGAACACCCGAATGGCCTCGCTGTTGCCGCTCTTGGCCATGTTGGTGATCGCCGGATGCGAGAGCTTCGGCCGGGGCGTGACGCAGGCCGTGCTCACGGGCTCGGGCGAGCCGGCCGAGGACAAGCGGAGCTGCGAGGTTGAGGGCCGTCCGTTCACCGGCATCGAGCCCTACTTGCGGGCCCAGGACAAGCTGCCGCCGTTCGGCGCGAGCGTCGGCGATCGATCCGAGGTCAAGGTGCTCTACGTGCACGGGATCGGTACCCACGTTCCCGGCGACGGTACCACCTTGCGGCAGACCCTGGCCAAGGCCCTCGGGCTCGATATCCGCGCCCCCCGTCCCAAGCGGATCGTGATCGCCAGCCCGAGCTTTCCCGACCAGAACCTGGGCGAGATCAACGTCAGCCGGTTGACCGACGCGCAGCACCGGCGCGACCTCCTGTTCTACGAGCTCACCTGGTCGCCGATCACCCAGCCGGACAAGGAACTGATCGCGTTCGACAAGGAGCAGGATTACGTCCTGCGCCGTGCCGCGGTGAATCAGGCGATGCGCAGCTTCATCAATGACGTCGCCCCCGATCCCCTGGCCTATGCCGGCGAAAAACGTGAGCCGATCCTGGTTTCGGTCACCCAGTCGATCTGCTGGATGGTCTCGCGCAGCTGGAGCGACCTGCCCGAGCTCACCGAGGGGGCCTATTGCGGGTCCAGCCTGCCGGGCGTCGGCAGCCGCGTGCAACTCGACGACTTCGTGCTGATCACGCACAGCCTGGGTAGCCGGGCGACCCTGGACGCGATGCAGCGCCTGACCAATCTGCCGATGTCCGCCGATCCCCACCTCAAGCAGATCGCCGACACCTTCGCCACGCGTGACATCCAGGTGTTCATGCTCTCGAACCAGCTGCCGCTGCTTGAGGCGGGGCGCGAGGGCCAGCAGGTCGTGAACCAGATCGGCGCCTATTGCGGCCCCGGCGCCACCAAGCCCGGGCGTTTCTTCGACAAGACCGAAATCATCGCCTTCTCCGACCCAAACGATTTGATGAGCTATCCGGTACCGGACAAATTCGCCGACAAATACATCGAGTCACGCCTGTGCCCGAGCGTGACCAACGTCACCATCAATGTCGTCACGGTGAACTCGCTGCTTGGCCTCGGGGACGTCGCCAACCCGCTGGGGGCGCATCTCGGCTACGCCGGCGACGAACGGGTGGGCGCGCTGCTCGCTCGAGGCGCCGGCAATCCCGACGTGGCGCCGATCGTGGCCGAGCGCTGCACATGGCGCGAGACCGACGAGAGCCTGATGCGGTAGACTGGGGCAATAGCGAGGAGGCGGACAATGAGCCGACGCCAAGGTCGACTGGGCGACCTGCAGAGCGCGACCTGCCTCGTGACCGTGTTGGCCATGCTGCTTGCTGGCAGCGCGCACTCCTGGGCTCAGCAGGCGGCCGAGCCTGCGCCCGTAGCTGCACCCACCGCCGCCGCTGGCACGTCCGCGGCTGTTGGCGCGGCCGAGACCGAGACCGACCCGGCGACGGACCTGGACGTGCTGATGGCGCCGATCGCGCTCTATCCCGATCCGTTGCTGGTGGCGGTGCTGCAGGCCAGCGTGGTGCCGGTCGACGTCATCGCCGCCGCTCAGTTCCTCGATGCGTACGTGACCGACAACTCGCTTCAACCCGATCCCAATTGGGACCCGGCAGTAATCGGCCTGCTCGGCTTCCCGACCGTGCTGCGGGCCATGGCAGCCAACATGGACTGGGTCGAGGATGCCGGCGACGCAGTGCTCGAGAACCTGGCTGGGGTTCAGCAGTCGGTCCAGCAGGACCGTGCCGAGTTCTATGCCGCCGGCGTGCTGAAAAGCGACGACAAGCAGAACGTGCTCGTCGAGGCCGACATCATCCGCATCGAGCCGGTGGATCCCCAAGTAATCTACCTGCCGTTCTACGATTCTGCGGCCCTGGTGGAGGCGATTCGGGCTGGCGATGCCAGCCTCGCGGCGCAGCCTGCGCCAGCGACCACCGCGGACGCCGGCGAGCCAACGGACACGGCAGCGGAGGCGGAG
>JBATRI010000649.1:0-1535 GCA_049292515.1 Geminicoccaceae bacterium | reverse complement strand
GACCTGCCACAGGGCTTCGGCGTCGAGCTCGGCGCGATCGGGCCCCAGTGCCTGGATCGGCGTCGGCTCGGCGGCGCTGGCGACGACGGTGCCGTCGGCGGTGAAGACGAGGGCGCGAACCTGGCTCGTACCCGCGTCGATGCCGCAGAACAGCGGCTGGAGGCCGGCCACGGTCAGCCGCGCGCCAGCTTCATGGCCTCGGTCGCCGTCGCACCGTCATGGATGATGGCGCGCAATGCCCGGACCATGCCCGCGGGATTCTGGCTCTGCCAGATGTTGCGGCCGAAGACGACGCCGGCCCCGCCCGCTTCGATGCTGTCGGCCACCATCGCCAGCATGGCTGCTTCGTCGGGCAGCTTCGGGCCACCGGCGATCAGGACCGGCGCCGGCGTCCCGGCGACGATCCGGGCAAAGCCTTCCTGGGTCCCGGGATAGTAGGTCTTGAGCAGGTCGGCGCCGTGCTCGTAGGCGATGCGGCAGGCATCGGCCAGGAGCCCGGCATCGAGCGGGTCCGCCACGCCGGGACCGGGGCAGGGCAGGGCCTCGACCATGACTGGGTACTCGCTCTCTAGGCACTGCCCGCACACGTCGGCCACGATCTCCAGGGTCGCGAGCTCGCAGGCCGCACCCATGAAGTACATCAGGCACACACCCTCGGCACCCAGCAGCTGGGCCTCCTCGACCGTGTGCAGAAGTGACCATTGCGTGCTCTTGAGCCACGGCTCCTTCAGCAGCGACGGGCCGCCGTCCAGGCGCAGATAGGCCGGCACCCGGTCGTCCAGCCGGTCGCGGAAGCCCTTGAGCGTGCCGAAGGAGGTCATGATCGCGTCGGCGCCGGCGTCGACCACGAGATCGATGATGCGGCCGGGATCCTCGAGGCCGCCCACGACGCCCATGGCCCTGGCATGATCCATCGCGACCACGAGACGCCTCTCCGGCGCATCGCTGCTGCTCATCTCGTTCCTCCCCGACCAGCGGCTGCTTCGCCACGGCGCCTGATAAGGGCAGCAGCGAGGCCCGATGGCAAGACGCTCAGCGCACGCCGCGCTCGATGCGGTCCACGAACGCCAGCGCCCCGTCGATATGGTGGTCGAGCAGAAAGTCCAGGCGGCGCTGCCGGGCCTGCCGGAGAATCTGGGTCAGCGTCGCCGACAGGCGCACCCCGTCCATCAGCCTGGCCGGCACCGGCGTCGCCCAGCGCGGGCACAAGGCCGCCCGGTAGGCGTCGGCATCGGGGGCGTCGCCGCGACGGAACAGGTCCGCCGCCAGCTCCTGGCGCAGCAGCGGGCCGAATCGCTTCAGATAATCGCCCGGTGCCACGCGATAGAGGGCCTTCGCGCCGTCGTCGTAGAACAGCTGGCCCGCATGCACGTACTCGGTGTCGGCGACGCGGCAGCCGCGCAGCGCCGGCGACAGCCAGTCCAATGCACCCACCAGCGGATCGATCAGCCCGCGCCCGAGCACCTTCGCCAGGCTGGGCGGCAGCGGCAGATGCGGGATCAGGTCGTGGCGATGCTCGATCCGCACCAGGGGCA
>JBATRI010000648.1:0-12710 GCA_049292515.1 Geminicoccaceae bacterium | reverse complement strand
CCCCGGCGGCGTGAGGCCGGCCGGTGCGCCCGCGCGTCTTCGAGCCGCTGCTGACCGACAGCGAGATTGCTGTCATTCTAGGCGATGCCGCGATGGTGCAGGCCATGGTCCGGGTCGAGAGCACCTTGGCCGAGGTAGAGGGCGGGCTCGGCGTCATCGATGCCGGTGCGGCCGAGCGGATCGTGACCGCACTGGCGACGTTTGCGCCGGACCTCGACGATCTTGCCCACGGCACGGCTAAGGCCGGCGTGCCCATACCCGCTCTCGTGGCCCAGCTGCGGCGGGCGGTGGGCGACGATGCCGACTGCGTGCATTGGGGCGCCACCTCGCAGGACATTGTCGATACCGCCCTGGTGCTGCAGCTGCGCCGGGCACTGGACGTGCTTGAGCGGCGCCTGGATGCCGTGGGCACGGCCTTGGCCGACCTGGCGGTGGCCCAGCGCGCGACCACGATGATCGGGCGCACCCGCTTTCAGCAGGCCCTGCCGACGACCTTCGGTCTCAAGGTGGCGGGCTGGCTGGCGCCGCTGCCGCGCCATCGCGAGCGACTGGCCGAGCTGCGACCGCGCCTGCTGGCCGTGCAGTTTGGTGGTGCCGCCGGCAATCTCGCCGCCCTCGGCCCGAGCGGCATTGCGGTCATGCAGGGGCTGGCCTCGGCCCTGGGGCTCGCTTGCCCGGCCATGCCCTGGCACAGCCAGCGTGACACGATGGCCGAGCTGGCGTCCTGGCTGGCGCTGCTCACCGGCACGCTCGGCAAGTTGGGCCTAGACGTGCTGCTGCTGGCGCAGAACGAGGTCGGCGAGGTGCGCGAAGCCGAAGGCGGCGGCTCCTCGACCATGCCGCAGAAGTCCAACCCGATCCGCGCCGAGGCGCTGGTGGCGCTGGCCCGCCGTAACGCCGCTCTGCTTGGTGGGATGTACGACGCGATGCTGCATGCCCATGAGCGCGACGGCGCCGCGTGGCAGGTGGAGTGGCAGGTCCTGCCGGACATGGTGGCCGCGGCGGCGGCGGCGCTGACCCACGCCGACACGCTGGCCCGCACGCTTGTCGTCGATGCGGACCGGATGCGGCAGAACCTCGCCGCGAGCCACGGCTTGCTGTTGGCCGAGGCCGCGAGCTTCGCGCTGGCCGACCACCTACCACGAGCGGCTGCCAAGAAGCTGGTCGAGGAAGGCTGTCGCGACGCGCTGGCCTCAAGGCGAGATCTGCTCGACATTCTGGCCGAGCGCACGTCGGCGCCAGTGGAATGGGATGCCCTGCGTGCGCAGGCCGAGCGACCACCCTGTGCTGACGCCCTGATCGATCGCGTTCTGGTCTCTATTGCCGGCCGTGCTAATCCCGAACCGCATGATGGGCGGCCAAACTCCTTATAAGATCAAATACTCACGTGACCGGCACGTTGCGCAGGAGGTAGGGATAGATCCTGTGCTCTAATGCCGGCTTTGAGGTGCTGGGCCCGCGGTCGAGCGCCGCGATGCCTATGCGCTGCATCAGCGTGGCGACATGCTGACAGCCGACTGCTGCGCCAGTTCGTCTAGCGTTCGAGCCAACGCTATGTAAGCACGGCTGCTCTCGCTCGACGATCAGGGGAACGCACGAGTCGGTACCGCTGTCTCGGTGGCTACAGCGGCCGGTTACACCAAGCGCAGAAGGAATCGCTAGGCCGCAAGAAGCGAGGCTTTGTAAGCTAAGCCTTTGACTGAGATGGCTCCGGCGGTAGGATTCGAACCTACGACCAACGGATTAACAGTCCATTCTAATAATGTAGCCGAATGAATGACTTAAGCCTCGGAATGCGGACTCTGGAGTGCGTCCCGGCGCACCAACTATCAATGGCTTAGCGGCCATGTCCGGTCGCGATGGACCTGTGGCGCCAGCCGACTCCGAGCACCTCAGCGCTCTCGCGCGGCATAACGTCGTCACGGGCTAGCCGGCTGTCGAAGGCGGCGCTACCTTGCTAGTATGGCAGAACAAAGAGCGAACATAGGACCTCGCTATGCGATCCGGCTGAGCGACCTTCGCAGCCGGCACATCCTCACAGCGGTGTGCGGCGCATGCCCGCACCGAAGCTTCATGCGGCTATGGCGCATGCCCGCACCGAAGCTTCATGCGGCTATGGCAGATCACGGCTGGGCGGCAGGCCCACACCTTCCTGACCGAAATCGAGGACAAGCTCCGCTGCCAAGAATGCGGCAACCGCACCGGCAACAGGATCTTCGTGACGGTCGCCGATAATGACTGAGAGCGGCGCCGGCAGCGGGTTTCCGGCGTCTTAACCACAATCTGCAACACAGCTCGCACGAGAGGTGCGAGCATGGCGACGATCTCGAAGCGCGGCGACCGGTGGCAGGTGCAGGTCCGGCGGACAGGCTTCCGGCAGGTCACGCGGACGTTTGAGACCAGGGCGAGGCCGACAAGTGGGCGCGCCAGATCGAGGGCCGGATAGCCGGCGACGACTGGACGGATCGCTCCGAGGCGAAGCGAACTACCCTCGCCGAGGCCCTGCGCCGGTACGAGACCGAGCGGACCCCAGGCAAGCAGGGAGCACGGCAGGAACAACAGCGGATCGCGGTGTGGCTGAGGCATGACCTAGCCCGCCGGACCTTGGCGTCAATTCGGTCACAGGACATCGCGGAGTGGCGCACGGCATTGGTCGCAGCCGGCAAGGCGCCGACGACGATCAAGAACGCGCTCACGATCATTTCTCAGGAGAACGTAACAGGAGGAGGGTCAAAGAGACCTTAAGACACCGTAACAGCGTATCAGAATGCGCGGCATTGACAGACGGTTCAGCAGTGTAAATCGGTGCAGCTCGTGGCGAGTAGCGCTTGAAGAGGCCCGCCGGTGACTTGTAGCGAGGGCATATTAACCTCACCAGTTCTCATCCTGGCCGTGTGCCAGTTAGCCCATGACACGCGCGGACCGGCCGGTGTCTCTCGGCTTACCCCACGGGAAACGCGACGGCACTTTCAAAAAGCGGCGCGCATGACTTTCAGGCCGCGGTCTGAAGCCGCCGACTGGTCACCGTCGGTTTCACTGCCACACTCGAACCATCAGGCTCCATTGCCGAAGTCCGCGCCCAACAGCTTGGAGTCGCGTTCAACAGCTAGCAGGCGCTTCCTTCTCGTATTTGGGGCTTCATCGGCCAGCACGCCGTCGGGGGCGAGATAGAGCCGTTGCTCCTGGCGCATCCGATCAGCGCCCGCCTCTTTGCGCCCGCATAGCCGATCGTAGACCTGACGGATCTTGGCAAATATTCTCATTAGCCCAACTCCTTGTCCTCTACCTTGCGCAGCCCGTCCTCGTCGCCGGGGATATCTGTGCTGCGCTAAAGCGTAGCATGGAGGCGGTTCAGCTGCGACGCCTGAAATGCTAGTCGGGCTTGTCGAACAACTGCTTTCTCCGCTGCGGCCCCGGCTTGGCGTCGCCAACCAGCTGCGGGCGCTCTGCGGCACCTGCGAGTTGTTAGCCCGGTGCCCGTCATCAAGCACGGCCTGCAGGATCACAGAGCACCACACGTCCCGGCAGCGGCTGCTCATCGCTGCCCTGTCACACCCCGCTGTCACAATCTGTCACAACGAGGCTCCGAAACCGATCCTAGAAGGCGGCAGGGTTGTTCCGGCAGTTTCCAGGGTTTACATGGGTTTGGCGAGCCGGATGGGTGGCCGAGTGGTCGATGGCAGCGGTCTTGAAAGTCGCCATGAAAACCGCCGATACCGCATGATTGCTGGGTTTTCTCGACTATCTATCATGCACTTGGCGAACCGGGCAGCGGATCGCGAAGCACTAAAGCCGGCACTTCTGACGTCGCATCGGCTCTATCGAGCTCGGCAATCACAGGGCACCGAGAGTGCATTGGAGATCCGTCTCTAACCCGAGGGACATCAGCCAGTTGCCCAGCCGACTCTGCTGAGTAGAACACAGTTGATAGAGATCAACTTACACTATAACCTTAACTTTTTTAGATCGATATCAATAATTTGGCCTTGCGTTGCGCAGAAAAAGATCTAGCAACAGAAATGCGATGATGATGTGACAGACCGTTCTGACTTCGGACAGACCCGCGCCACGGCTTACTGCCATGACGATAAGCATAAGCACGCTCGCTGACGTTCCGCGAGAGGTTCAACGCGCGCTGAAGGTCTACGGCATCTCCACTTGCGCGAAGCTTCTGACCACTGCCGGTTCGGCCGCGCAACGGGCGGCTCTGGCAGACGTCACGCGGGTGCCGCTGGAAAACCTGACCGCTCTTGTCAACCAAGCCGACCTACGACGGATCAACGGACTTGGTACGGGCTTCTCGCGGCTGTTACTGGACGCAGGCATCGTCGGCGTCGCCACGCTCGCGGAGCAGGACGAGGCGGACCTGCATAGACGGCTGCACCAGCACAACCGAGCCAAGGACATGCTCAGGCGGGCGCCCAATCTGGACGAGGTTACGTCGTGGATAGGCCAGGCCCGCAGTCTGCCGAAGTTGGTCGACACCCGGTCAGAGGACGACCCTAGGACTCACGACGTCGATCCAATGGCTCCAGCCGCGCGCCCTTCTATCCCCGTCAATCGTAAGGCACCGGAAACAGGCTGGAGGCGTCGCTCCGGCCGGACGGACACCCGCCAGGCGAGACGTTGACGACCTACGAGCTGGCCTTGCACAGGATGGCCGCAGAGCACCGAAGCCGGCGCCTAGGGCCCTTTCGGCGTGACCTCGTCCGTGTGACGCCGCCCGGGGCCAGTTGCGTCGGCGACCGCCGGCGCCGGCGTGATCTGCAGGCGAAAGATCTGAATGACGCCGGCCCAGCCGGAGACGCAGGGCTCATTGTCGGGGACCGTGTCGTCGACGCCGACCAACAGCACGTCTTCGGGCGCCAGCCACTCGGGGATCGTGGCGCGTATCCGGAGCGGCGGCCCGACCTGCGGCGTGATGCTGATACGGTAGCGAGGCGGCAGCGTGCCCCTGTCCTTGAACGGGCCCTCGATGCCCTTGGTCGTGATCGGGACGGCACCGTTCCATCGCGTCTGGACCCACCAGTTGACCCAGATCGATGGGCACGTGTCGCTCCAGAAATAGGCCGGCGCCTCGATATCGAAGTTGCGCTCGTCCACCCAATGCGCCGTTGCCGCGGGAATGCTGATCGGCGGGGACGAGAGCAGGGCGAATGTTCGCCACTGCTCGACGAGGCCGGGGCCCCAGGAGATCGTCGCGGCGCCGATGCCGATCCCGAGCACCAGGGGCCCGATGCGCCTCAACGGCCGGCTCCCAGCAGCGCCCGCAGCTGGTCGATGCCGGTGACCAGCTTGCCGCTCCAGATCGTCGCTATCAGGACCAGGGCACCCAGCGCGATCTGCAGCCACTTTGCGACCAGGTGTCGGGCACGGGCTTCGGCCCGCTCGTCCTGCTCCTTCGCCTCGAGAGCTCTGGCGGCCTTCTCCGCTTTCTCGTCGGCCTTGCCCACCATGCCGCGCAGCTCGTCCACCTCGCGCTCGAGGAGAGCCATGCGCCATTTGAGATCCTCGAGGGAAGGCTCAGGCATCGGCGCCCCGGCCAGGGCGCGGCAATTTAGTCAATCAATCCGGAATGGTTCACGCGACGCCATAGCTGAGCGACATCGGGGCGGCACGGCGCGGGTTCTAAGCCAGGTCGCTTGGCTCGAGCTCCCAGCTATCGCCGTGCAAGCGGCCGCCGGCGGCGAACAGCTCGGTGAACAGCGCAAGGTCGGCCGCCTCCAGCTCGGCAAAGGTCATGCCCGACAGCAGGACGTCGACGATGTGCGTCCGGTAGAGGACGTAGCTCTTGCTACCTGTCGTGTTGAGCCCGGTAAAGCCGGACACATTACCCCAAGACGGGATCTGTGCCACCAGATTTACATCGCTCGACGCCACGGTGCCCGACCAGCCCGTTGGCCGATTGAGCGAGCTGCGCTGCGGGGCGCCGGTAAGGGAGTTGCTGAAGTTGCCCTGGAAGAGAAGGTTGGATGCGGCGGACGTCACGCTATGGACGCCGTATTCCTTCATGTTGGGGGTAGATGAGCTCACGCGAGTGATTTGATACCAGAAGAATACGGCATAATTGCGGGTGGAATTGACTCGCAAATAATCGCGGACCGCCAACGGCGGGATAAAGTTCGTGGCGCCCGACTTGGCCACCTGCGACACGAGACCGTGCAATGCGCCCTTGGCCGTCCGCTCGAACAAAGCCGATGTCGGGGCCTGGGAATTAGCAAAGGACCAAGCCAAGCTCGCCGCGTCGCCTGCACCGAGGATAGCTTTGGCCTGATTCCAAGCGATGTTATAGATCGAAGCCCCGGCGCCCGGTACGCCAGAGAATGCTGCCAGTGAATGGGTCAAGTCGAGCATGGCCAGCGAGCCTTCGGTCAGCCCTTTGTCGTCATACAGCTTACGGAAGGCCGGGTTGATGAAGCTGGCGCCCTGCAGCGCGTATTTCTGACCCATGTCTCTATCCTTAAAGTAGGTTGTCGAGCAGGAAGCCGGCGACGCCCGAGCTGGCCGGAATACCACTTTGCCCCGGCCCACCTGACGCCAAGGCTGCAGCGCCAGCTCCGCTCAGATGCGTGATGTCGATCGACCGTTCGACCCAGGCCCCGGCTTCCCTCACCAGGAGGTTGCCGATCGTGCCGCCACCGATCCGCAAGTAGTAGTCCAGGTCGGCGCCGCCGCTGGGCAGGTCGGCCGAGGTCCAGGTGCCCTGGTAGACGAGCTGCGCCGGCGTCCAGCTGCCACCAGGGGAGCCGAAGAAGCTCCACGGCACGATGCCATAGGCCGCGGCGACCTGCTTTTCGGTCATGCCCGGGAAGGTCGGATCAGGCGCGTCGGTCGCTGCGGCCAGGAGCACCTGCCACGGCGAGATCCAGCGACCGGGGAAGGTCGTCTCGTACCATTGGTTCAGCGTGTATAGGCTGCCGGTGCGATTGAACTGGGCCTCGTGCTGCGTCGCCGTGATTCGGGTACCGTTCCAGCCATGGTTGCGCTGCCCGAGCACGCTCAAGAACAACATCCGGGCATCGCGCGCACCGGCCAGCTCGACCATGCGCAGGCTGACCGCGCGGATCTGCGCCGCATTGACCTCGTTGGACGGCTGATTGTTCTGACCGTGCCAAGCCAGCAGCGTCTGGCCGGCATAGGGGTCGCCCTGCGTGATCCACCACTCAAACATGCTGAGAACATTGAGCGAGGTGCCGCCGCCATAGGTGCGCACCGATCCTGTTCGGCCGGCTGCTGCGATGATGGTGTTGCCGACTCCCGCCACGCCGAACATGGAGTCCGAGATGAGCGTGAGCGTGTCCTGCTGTCGGCGCATCACCGACTGCGTGAGTGCGCTGAACCGCACGCCGGTGGCCGTGGCAGCCTTGTCCTGTCGACGCACCTCCCACTCCGCGGCATCGGCCGTGCAAGGCATGGAGGCATAGGCACCGCTGGCGACGGCGACGACGGCGGTGTTGGCTATGACACCCCAGGCGCCGCCGTCGCGGACCAGGTAGTCGCCGGCCGCGAAAGTGAAGCCGCCGGCACTGCCCGGCGCACTCGCCTGGAACAGGTCGCCATCGAGATAGGTGGCCGGCAGCCCTGACCCGGGTGCAAATTCGCCGCGATAGAAGCAGCGGCCGGACCCGACCGCGAAGCGAGCCCAGCGCTCTGTCCGCGACGCGCCGCCGGCCATCTGGATGCCGACATAGAGGATGCGCTCGCCGACGGCATACGGGATGCCGTCCCACCAGCCGGCTGCGGTGACATCCCACCAAAGGCCCCGGCTGCGCGAGCCGTAGGTGCCCGGCGCTGCCCGCGCGACCCAGGCCGAGCCGGTGTAGACCAGCAGATCGCCAACGTTCAGGGCGGTGGCATTGTAGGTGCCGGGAGCACCGTCGCCGTTGACGTAGCGATAAAAATCCCCAGCCACGAAACTGCCGGAAGGGGTCGACGGGTTGGTGGAGGTGAGGTCGCCCTTGTAGGCGATCGACGGGTTGACGCTCGTGTCGAACCCTGCGCCACCGTATTTGCGACCGGCGATCGGCAGCCCAGCCGACCGGCGCATCTCGAGCGCTGCCCCGGACCCGTTGATCCCACCGACCCAGCGGGTCCGCAGCGCGCCGAGTTCGGCCCAGAGCGATCCATCGGCCTCGGTCAGCGCCGCGGTCTCGCCTCTGCTGCCCCGCCAGACATCCGGCCTGACCGGGACGACGTCGCGGGCGTTGGGAGCGAGCTGGCGGCGCGCATCAGCGGCCAGTGCCGCCATGCCGACGGTGGATGTTCCGGTCGCGAAGCTGTCGGCCTCGAACGTGCCGTCCAGCCGCACCCGGACCGGTGCCCGGCCGGTGACCGGGTCGACCAGTGCCCAGGCATAGCCGGTCTCGATCGGCAGCGTGGCCGGCAGCAGCGTCTGCATGGCGGGCGCGAGGCTGGCCTCGGTCACGCTCTCGTCCGGCAACGCAAACCCGTCGATCTCGAGCGCGCCTTCGATCGTCAGCCTGACCGGTGCGCGGCCGGTCACCGGGTCGAGCAGCGCCCAGACATAGCCACTCTCGATCGACAGGGCAGTCGGCATCAGCGATTGGACGGCGGGCGCCAGGTTGCTCAGCAGGACCGCGGCTGCCGGCAAGGTGACGTCGTCGATCTCGAGCTTGCCGGCCACCGTCAGCCGCATCGGGCTGCGGCCGGTGACCGGATCGACCCAGGCCGCGATGTAGCCACTCTCGGGAGCAAGCACTTGAAAGCCGGCATTGGGCAGCAGTGTGGTGATACGGTCGGTTGATGCCGCCACCCACGAGCCGGTGCCGCTGGCACCCGACTTGCGGAACATGCCGTTGTTCGCCGCCACCGAGTCGTTGGTCACCCAAGCCAGCGAGCGATCGGCATGCGCCAGGTCGGCGTCGAGCTCGGCTTTGGTGGCATAACCGATGCCGGTGCTGGCCTGGCCCGCTTCCACGGTGCCCATGCGCTCGGCGAGCTCGGCAAAGCCGGCATTGGCATTGTGCGCGAACAGGCCCGCGGCGGCCACGATCACGCCTGCCGCGGCGACGGGTGCTGCCCCTTCCTCAAGCGCGGCCAGCGAGGCTTTGAGCGCCAGGGCGTTGCTGATGGTGGTCGCAAAGCCAGCATCGTCGCCAAGGGCTGCCGCGAGCTTGTCGAGGCTGTTCAGTGCTTCCGGAGCACTACCAACCAGGGCGGCCAGCACCGCCTGGCCGATCTGGGTCTGCAGCGTGGCCAGCGACCTGCGCCCGGAGCGTCGGCCGGCGGGCCGATCGGGATCGACAGCCGGGAAGAACTCCCCCGCCCCGACGATCTCGCCCGTCACCTCGGGCAGGTCGCTCAGCACGGCGGTCAGGCCATCGACCAGGCCCTGCACCACGGCATCGCCCAGCACGGCGAGCTGGGTCTGCTCGACGCTGCCGACCGCACGCAGCATCAGGCGCCGAACACCGGAGGCGGCGGTCACGTACAGCTCGAGCACCGCCGGGCCCAGCGGTAGCGTCGTGGTCTGCGTGGCCTGGAGCAGCAGCTTGATCTGCCCGCCAGCCACATCGAGCACGGCGATCCCGTTGTTGATCGTCAGCTCGAGCAGTGGCTCCTGCAGCCAGGACCGGCCGATCAGGGCCCGGATCGTGGCCCCGGTGAGGTCGAGGGGCGCGCCGGCTTCGTCGACCAGCTCGAGCAGCTCGACATAGCTGGCGCCGCGATAGACCCGCCACCGGAACTGCGTCGTGCCGGGCCCGACCTTCGTCATTTGGATCCTCGTACCCGAACGTAATGGGGGTCGACCCGGCGATCGGCGCCGTCGGGTCCGCTCAACGCGTCAGTTGGCAGCACAGCTAGGCGAGGCCGATCGCGGCGAAGAAGGCGGCCTTGTTGGCAAAGCCCGCCGCCGGCCCGGTATGTGCCGGGTCGACCACGGTCGGCGTCGTGGCGCCCGCGGCCAGGAACTTCAGCAGGCCGGCATATATCGGGTAGGTGTGCGAGGTCTTGATCGCGGTATCGAACGTGAAATTGCCGTCCGCGTCGATGTCCACGCCGTTGGTCGGCCCCAGGAAGATCTTCTTCTCGGCCGTCGTGAGCGACGCCCACCGGGTCTGCACCCAGCATTGGCTCATGAACTTCGTCGCCACGTACTTGCCGGTGGCGTAGTCGGTCGACTCGTGCTTCGGCTTTTGTAGTGTGGCCGGGCCCTCGTAGCCCATGATGAACTTGGGGAACCTGGCCAGGCCGGTGCCGCTCGTCGGGACCTGGATACGGCTGTCCCACGGTGCTTGATGGACCAGCACCGTGTTCCAAAGCTCCCACCTGGTCGACCGCGGGAAGCCGCAGATTTCGGCCTCCTTGCCGAGAAAGAACGTCTGCCCGCCACCCATCTTGATGTGGCAATCGGCGACCCTGAGTATCGGCACGCCGCCCATCACCTGAATGCCGTCGGCGTGGCCGTCCTGCTGCTCCGTCTTCGGCGGCGTGAATGCCGCGTTTATATTGTCACTGACGTAGCACGGCCCGTTCGCCACATAGTTCTTCTGCCACCATACGGATGCTTTGGGACCTGTGAACGCATAGCTGGAATCGTTCGCCGTCGCACCAATCTGGGTGACTTTCATGAAGTCGCCGAAACAGCATTTGTTCGCCGCCCAGTCGATGTAGTTGTTGTGGAAGAAGTAGATCGGCCAGTTGCGACCTTCCCACAGCGCATGGCTTCTTGCCGTCGCCTTGAACTCCACGCCGGCCATGACGCCGCAGCCCTTGACCGTATTGTCGTAGGGCGCGTACAGCGTGCTCACCGGCCTGGGCTCGAACCGCTGTCCCGTGCACACGAAGTGGCCCAGCAGGTCGAAGTTCATGTCCAGCTTGTCGATCGGGTCGTCTTCCGCGAGCATCAGCAGGATGTCGCCCACGGCGTAGCCGGACGGCGCGGAGTCGCCGTTGCGCCATTCCCTGACCCTGGCCTTGTCGATGCCGCCGACGTTCGGGAACGGGATGGTCCAGTTGTGGATCGAGGCGACGCGGGCGCGCCAGATGGCCGGTGCCGTGTTGCCCAGGCCGTCCGAGGCGACGTAGCCGCCCTCGCCCACACCCGAGAACCCGGTCGGGTAGGCCCAACGCAGCTTGTTGGAGTCGACGGAAACGCTACCGCCGCCGCTGGTGATCGTCGGGACGGTGACCGTCAGCGGGCCTGCCGGCTCGCGCCGGTCGTTGGCCAGCACGTCGATCAGGGCGGCACCACCCTCGACATAGGGCACCGTGACCTCATCGTCGGCGGCCGTGACAATGACGATGGCGCTGCCCGGGGCCTCTTCCGCACCGAACGTCACGAAGCTGTCGTCGTTGAGCGAGGCACTCTCGGCGTAGCGCCACCGGGCCGTGCGCGCCTTGGCCGTGCCGATCCG
The DNA here is from genome assembly GCA_049292515.1 of Geminicoccaceae bacterium. Classification (GTDB taxonomy): domain Bacteria; phylum Pseudomonadota; class Alphaproteobacteria; order Geminicoccales; family Geminicoccaceae; genus Benzoatithermus. The sequence continues at coordinate 1,332 of JBATRI010000648.1, read as the reverse complement.
CACCTCGTCGATCAGCCCGCCCCACGGCCCGAACCCGCTGGCGACGCTGCCGCCGGTGGCCAGGCCGAGCACCAGGGCACCGGAAAGGCTCAGATCGCCGACGATCGGCGTCGCCGGCGGGGTCGGCCAGCTGTTTGCCTCCGGGGCACCGTCCAGGTAGCCCGCCGGTGCGGCACCCGACTGCCAGGTGAGCCCGAAAACCTGCCATGACGTGCTCTGGCGGTCGGCCGCCGAGCGCCAGTTCACCCGGCCGCCCGTCGTCTCGACGAAGAACCGGAGCGTGTTGCTGGGCGCCGTGCTGCTCTTGGCGTTGCGCAGCGCCATCCTGGCCGTGGCATCCGAGGTGAGATCGCCGGCACCCAAGAGGCCGCGCTGATTGCCGGTGCCGGTGCCCTTGTAGGAGATCAGCAGATCGAGCTTGCCGGCGCCGCCCAGGATCCCGGCGTCCGGGGTCTGCACAAAGGCCGTGTCGTCGGCATAGTCGTCCGCGTCGCCCAGCAGGCCGAGGGCCACGGCAAGGTCGGCCGAGCTCCAGGGCAGCGCCGGGTTGGCCGGGTTGCGGTCGCTGGCCCCACCCTCGCGAACCAGGACATAGTCCTGCCAGACCCGGGCCGGATCCGAGACTGGCGCCTCGAGCGACTTGCCGTAATAGAGGTAGGTCGGCGGCAAATCGGCCCCCGGATCCCAGTCGACCGCGACGTCGACCACGCCGGTGCCGGCGGCCTGGTCGTAGCCGGGCCGGACCGAGATCGGCAGCACCGTGCCGTCGAGCCGCTCGACCTGGAAATCTGGCTCTGCCCCGCCGCGCAGCTGGCCGCCATGGGCGACATCGGCGGCCCAGCTGGCACCGATGCGCAGCGGCAGCACGAAGCCCGCAAGCGTGCCGGAACCGGGTGCCCCGGCCAGGGCCAGGCGGTTGATCCGGCGGCGGAAGCGGAAGCCGTTGGGCCAGCGGTCAGCCGCGAGCTCGAGCCGGATCCGCACCGTGACGGGCTGCCTGGGCTGCAGCGGGTGCAGGCCGTTGATGCTTAAGCCCAGATCGTACCCGGCCTCGACCAGGCCGCTGTAGGTCAGCACCGACCCTGCGACCGAGACGCTGAGCCCGGGCGGCTCGTCGGTGACCTGCACCTCGTAGCCGTAGCCGGACGGGTCCTGGATGAACGGCGCCAGGTCGACCGTGTTGGTGGCATCCACGTTGCCGAGCTGCGCCGGGATGGTCACGACCGGGGCGAGCAGGCCGCGGGCCAGCGTGTTCAGCTGGGACAGCGGATCGCCGGCGCCGAGCGAGACGGCCAGGGCTGACAGCGCGGCGGCCCCGGCCTCGCTCTGCGC
>JBATRI010000647.1:0-2316 GCA_049292515.1 Geminicoccaceae bacterium | reverse complement strand
CCAGCGGCTGGGCCAGGATCTGCTCGAACCGCGAGGCGGTCCGGGCGAGCAGGCTGGTGCGGACCATCTCGAAGGCCCCCAGCGCCAGCAGGGCGAGGGCGGCGATCAGGCTGAGCAGGACCAGCGTTTCGACATGGCCGCTGCCCAGGACGCGGTCGTAGACCTGCAGGCTGTAGAGCGGCACCGCCAGCATGAGCAGATTCAGCGCGAAGCTGAACGCCAGCGCGGCGGCCAGACCGCCACGCAGCGAGCGCACCGCCTGCCGCCAGGGATGATCGGAAGTCAGGGTCATGGCGGTGGTCCTTCTGGGATCCGGCTGCACTCCCCCCTTGTTGCGCGCGTTCAGTTTCGGTTTGATCGCCCAGAGCGATGGCGCGTGTTTCAATTGTGGCAGATTGTGGAGGTGGGCGGTTCGATGGCCGAGCTGATCGTGGTCGACGACGAGGCCGATCTGCGCGTCATGCTGGCCGACTATTTGACGCTGGCGGGGCATGGCATCCGCACGGCGGCCGACGGCCGGGAGCTGCGGCGGTTGTTGGCGGAAGCGCCGGTGGATCTCGTCCTGCTCGACGTGGGGCTGCCGGGTGAGGACGGTTTTGCGATCGCACGCTGGCTGCGGGAGCACCATGACCCCGGTATCGTCATGCTCACGGGTGCCGATACGCTGATCGACCGCGTGGTCGGGCTCGAGATCGGCGCCGACGATCATGTGGGCAAGCCGTTCGATCTGGCCGAGCTGAGTGCGCGGATCGAGGCCGTGCTCCGGCGCCGGCTGCCGCGCGCCGACGTGCTGCCCGAGGGCGTGCTGCGCTTCGGCCATTTTCGCTTCGACACCAAGCGCTTCCGCTTGACCACCGGCACCGGGGCGGAAGTGCCGCTGCTGGCGATGGAGCTGGACTTGGTGGCGGCCTTCGCCACCTGCCCCGGCCAGGTGCTGGGTCGCGAGGATTTGCTGCGGCTGGCGCCGCCGCGCGGCGAGGACAGTTTCGACCGCAGCGTGGACAACCGGATCACGCGGCTGCGCCGCAAGCTCGAGCGGGACCCCGTGAAGCCGGAGCTGATCAAGACGGTGCGCGGACTGGGGTATATCTACCCGGGCTGATGCGCACGGTTCCTGATGCGCTGTGACGACGACGCCTGTTATAGGTTCGAGTCGGCAATCGGATCGTCACTGCGCAAGGGAGCAGCTTCATGTGTGGCATCGTCGGCGTAATCGGCGGCCGACCGGCTGCACCGCTCCTCCTGGATGCGCTGCGGCGGCTCGAGTATCGGGGTTATGACAGCGCCGGTATCGCGACCCTGGTGGCCGGGCGGATCGAGCGGCGCCGGGCGCCCGGCAAGCTGGACCGACTGGCCTCGCGCCTGGAAGCCGAGCCCTTGGGTGGCGTGACCGGCATCGGCCATACCCGCTGGGCCACCCATGGCGTCCCCAATGAGACCAACGCTCACCCCCACATCAGCGACGGGGTGGCTCTGGTCCACAACGGCATCATCGAGAATTTCCAGGCCCTGCGCACCGAGCTGGTGGCGCACGGCCACAGCTTTGCCACCCAGACCGACACCGAGGTGGTGGCGCATCTGGTCAGCGCCCAACTGAAACAGGGCGTGCCGCCGCGCGAGGCCGCGGCCATGGCCATCCGCCGGCTGCACGGCGCCTTTGCGCTGGCGATCCTGTTCGAAGGTCACGAGGAGCTGCTGGTCGTCGCCCGCAAGGGCTGCCCCCTGGCCATCGGCTACGGTGCCGATGAGATGTACGTGGGCTCGGACGCCCTGGCGCTGGCACCGCTGACCGACCGCATCCAGTACCTTGAGGAGGGCGATATCGGCTTCCTCGACCGCAAGGGGGCGGTGATCCTGGACGCTCAGGACCAGCCGGCCGAGCGCCCGATTCGGCAGACCGCATTGAGCGGGGCGCTGATCGGCAAGGGCAACCATCGCCACTACATGGAAAAGGAGATCTTCGAGCAGCCGGCGGTCCTGGGCGATACGCTGCGCTCGTTCGCCGATCCGTCCACCCATCGGATCGTCCTGCCAGAGCTGCCGTTCGACATGGCCGACGTGACCCGGATCGCGGCCGTCGCCTGCGGCACCGCCTCCTACGCCTGCCTGGTCGGCAAGTACTGGTTCGAGAGCTTGGCTGGCCTGCCAGTGGACTGGGACATCGCGTCGGAGTTCCGCTACCGGGACGCCCCGCTGGTGCCGGGCCAGGTCGGCCTGTTCGTCTCGCAGTCCGGCGAGACGGCGGACACGCTGGCGGCCATGCGCCATCTGCGCGCCGCGGGCCATAAGGCGCTGGCGGTCGTCAACGTGCCCGAG
>JBATRI010000646.1:0-4201 GCA_049292515.1 Geminicoccaceae bacterium | reverse complement strand
GGGCCGTCCGGTAGCGCCGCGCCACTTCCGCCGGCAGCGCCGGGCTGGTGAAGCGGACGCCATCGAGGCCCAGCAGCGCCGCCCGCTCGCGGATCGCCACGACGGCCTGCGCGCCGCTCGGTGACGGCTTTATCCTCGCGGCATTGCGCTGTACCATTCCCATCATGGCCGATCTCCTGGACCTCGGCGTCCTGAGCGAATTCGCCACGGCGCTGTTGATCGGCGTCCTGGTCGGCGTCGAGCGCGAGAAGCGCAAGCTCGAGGAAGGCGACCAGGGCATCGCCGGCCTGCGCACCTTCATTCTGGTGGCGCTGATCGGCGCTGTCGCGGGCTATCTGGCCGAGGTCGCGGCGCTGCCCTGGCTCGTGGTGGCGGCTGTGGTCGCGGTGGCCGGGCCGGTCATCGCCGGCTACGTGACGCTGGCCCGAATCCGGCCGGATTCGCTGGGCCTGACCACGGAGCTGGCCGCGATCGCGGTCTGCCTGCTGGGTGCGATGACTATGCTCGGCCATCGCGAGCTGGCGATCGGGCTCGGCGTGGTGATCGCGGCGGTGCTAGCCTACAAGCAGCCGCTGCACGGGTTGGTGGCCAAGCTCGGCTGGGACGACGTCTATGCCGGCGTGCGGTTGCTGATCGCCAGCTTCATCGTGCTGCCGCTGCTGCCCGACCGGCCGCTCGACCCGTGGGAGGCGCTCAACCCCTACAAGCTGTGGCTGCTGGTCATCCTGATCTCCAGCCTCTCGCTCGTAGGCTATGTCGCGACGCGCTGGCTCGGCTCGGGCCGCGGCACGGTGCTCACCGGCATCACCGGCGGCCTCGTCTCCTCGACGGCGGTCACCCTCTCCTTCGCCAAGCGCGGGCGCGACGAGCCGCAGGCCGCAGCCGCGCTCGCGTGTGGCATTCTGATTGCCTGGGCGGTGATGTTCGGCCGCATCCTGGGCCTGGTGCTGGCCGTCAACCGCGAGCTGCTCTGGCCCTTGCTGCCGCCGATGCTCGCCATGGGTGCGGTGGCCCTCGTTGGCTGTTGGCTGCTCTACCGGCACAGCGGCAAGGCGGAGGGCAAGGAGGACGTGCCCCTGCGCAACCCGTTCAGCCTGACGGCTGCCGTGAAGTTCGGGCTGCTGTTCGCGGCCGTACTGCTGCTGGTGAAGGTCGCCCAGCTCTACCTTCCGGATGGGGGTGTCTATATCCTCGCGGCCCTGGCGGGGCTCACCGACGTCGACGCCATCACCCTGTCCATGGCCGACTATGCGAGATCCAATCCAACGAGCGTGGCGGCGCTCGCCGTCGTCATCGCGGCCGTCAGCAACACGCTGGTGAAGTGCGCCATGGTGACAAGCCTCGGTGGCCCGGCCCTGCGCCGGCCGGTGCTGCTGGCGACGATCGCGATCACGCTCGCGGGCGCCGCCGGCGCTGCCGTCACCTGGCTGGGCTAGCGCCGCGCTACTCGAGCTCCCCCAGATTGCGCACGGCGCCGCGTGCGGCGGAGGTGACGAAGGCGGCATAGGCCTTCAGTGCACGGGTCACCCGGCGTGGCCGCTGATGGACGGGCTTCCAGCCCAGGCGGTCCTGCTCCTCGCGCCGCCTGGCCAGCTCGTCCTCGTCGACCGCCAGCGCAATCGTCCTGTTGGGGATGTCGATCTCGACGATGTCGCCCTCGCGCACCAGCCCGATCAAGCCGCCCTCGGCCGCCTCGGGCGAGACGTGGCCGATTGACAGGCCCGAGGTGCCGCCGGAGAACCGCCCGTCGGTGACCAGCGCGCAGGCTTTGCCCAGCCCCTTCGATTTCAGGTAGCTGGTCGGGTAGAGCATCTCCTGCATGCCGGGGCCGCCGCGCGGGCCCTCGTAGCGGATGACCAGGACATCGCCGGGCTGGATCACGTTGTCCAGGATCGCCCGGACGGTCTCGTCCTGGCTCTCGAACACGCGGGCGGGGCCGGCGAACTTCAAGATCGATTCGTCCACGCCGGCGGTCTTCACGATGCAGCCGTCGGTGGCGAGATTGCCCTTCAGCACGGCGAGCCCGCCGTCCCTCGAGAACGGGCTCTCCGGTGCCCGGATAACGCCGTTGCGGCGGTCGAGGTCGAGCTCGGCGAAGCGGTTGGCCTGCGAGAAGGCCTGGGTGGTCCGCACGCCGCCGGGTGCCGCCATGAAGAACTCGCGCACGCTCTCGTCGTTGGTGCGGCTGACGTCCCACCGGTCCAGCGCGTCACCCAGGGTCGCGGCATGGACGGTGCCGGTGTCGCGGTGGATCAGGCCGGCGCGGTCGAGCTGGCCTAGGATCGCCATGATGCCGCCGGCGCGGTGCACGTCCTCCATGTGGACGTCCGACTTGGCCGGTGCGACCTTGCACAGCACCGGCACCTTGCGGCTGAGCGCGTCGATGTCGTCCATGGTGAAGTCGACCCCGCCCTCGTAGGCGGCGGCCAGGATGTGGAGCACGGTGTTGGTCGAGCCGCCCATGGCGATGTCGAGCGCCATGGCGTTCTCGAACGCCGCCTTGGTGGCGATGGCGCGCGGCAGCACCGAGGGGTCGTTCCGCTCGTAGTGGCGTTTGCACAGCTCGACCATCAGCCGCCCGGCCTCCTCGAACAGCCGCCGGCGGTCGGCGTGCGTCGCCAGGGTCGAGCCGTTGCCGGGCAGGCTGAGACCCAGGGCCTCGGTCAGGCAGTTCATCGAGTTGGCGGTGAACATGCCCGAGCAGGAGCCGCAGGTCGGGCAGGCCGCCTCCTCGATGGTCGCGATCTCGGCGTCGGAATACTGGTCGTCGGCGGCCGCCACCATGGCGTCGACCAGATCGAGGGCCCGGATCTCGCCCTTGACCCGGGCCTTGCCGGCCTCCATCGGCCCGCCGGAGACGAAGACCACCGGGATGTCGAGCCGCATCGCCGCGTTCAGCATGCCGGGCGTGATCTTGTCGCAGTTGGAGATGCAGACCATGGCGTCGGCGCAGTGGGCGTTGACCATGTACTCGACGCTGTCGGCGATCAGGTCGCGGCTGGGCAGGGAGTAGAGCATGCCGTCGTGGCCCATGGCGATGCCGTCGTCGACCGCGATGGTGTTGAACTCCTTGGCGACGCCACCGGCCCCCTCGATGGCACGGGCGACGAGCTGGCCCAGATCCTTGAGATGGACGTGGCCCGGGACGAACTGGGTGAAGGAGTTCACCACCGCGATGATCGGCTTGCCGAAGTCCGCGTTGGTCATGCCGGTGGCGCGCCAGAGGCCGCGGGCGCCGGCCATGTTGCGGCCGTGGGTGGTGGTGCGGGAGCGGTAGGTCGGCATGGGCTTGGTCCTCGGCGGCCGGTTGGGATCCGGCTGGCGGTCAGAAGTCGGGGTCGTCGTAGTGGGCCGGCGGCTTGAGGCCGATCTGGCGGTCCATCAGGATCGGGCGCATGGACGGGCGGGACTTCATCTTGGCGTACCAGTCGCGCGCCCCAGGCGCCGCGTCCCAGGGCACGTCGCCCATGTAGTCCAGCACCGAGAGGTGGCTCGCGGCCGCGATGTCGGCCAGGGTCATGGTCTCGCCGGCCAGCCATTTGCGCTGCTGGTAGAGATAGTCGATGTAGGTCAGGTGGAAGCGGATGTTCTGCGAGCCCTCGCGGACCACCTCCGAGCGCGGGAAGCCGCGCTTGGCCCAGCGCTTGACCAGTTTCTCGCGCCACAAGAGGTCGGTGACCTCGCGGGCGAACTTGCTGTCGAACCAGGCGACCAGCCGGCGGGTCTCGTTGCGCTGGGCCTGGCCCGCACCCAGGAGCGAGGTGCCCGGATGGGCCTCCTCCAGATGGTCGGTGATGGCCTGGCTGTCGCAGACGGTGGCCGCACCGTCGACCAGCACCGGGGCCTCCGAGGCGGGGTTGAGCCGCAGCAGCTCGTCGGGGTGGTCCCAGGGCTGGACCTCGACCAGCTCGGCCGTAAGCCCCTTCTCGCGCAGCACGATGCGGATCTTGCGGCAGTAGGGGCAGAGCGGCACGTGGAGGAGGCGCAGCATGGGCAGGCCGAGGCTGATGCGGACCCGGCGCGGGCCGGCAGCCCGTTTAAGCGCGAACCGTGGCCCGGATGCAAGTCAGATGCCGGCATACATCCTACCCGGGTTGAGCACGCCCTTGGGGTCGAAGCTGCGCTTGACCCGCTGGGTGAGGCCGCGCAGGGCCGGCGGCTGGGGCTCGAACGGGTCCACCGCGGCGCGCAGGGCCGCCGG
>JBATRI010000645.1:0-16681 GCA_049292515.1 Geminicoccaceae bacterium | reverse complement strand
CCGCGGGCGAGGTCGGCCACCCCCGGCCCGACCTCCTCGACGATGCCGGCGGCCTCGTGGCCCAGCGCCATCGGCAGCGGCCGCGGCCGGTCGCCGTTGATGACCGAGAGGTCCGAATGGCACAGGCCCGCGGCCTTGATCCGCACCAGCACCTCCCCGGGCCCGGGCAGATCCAGCTCCAGCTCCTCGATCTCCAGTGGCTTCGAGACCGCATAGGGCCCGGCCACACCCATGGCGTTCAGAACGGCGGCTCGGGTCTTCATGGCGTCGACTCCTTGGATACCGTGGCCGGCACGCGGTTCTTCAGCTCGTCGACCAGCACCCGCATGTTCTCCGCATAGTCGATCGGCACGGTGACCAGGTGCACGCCGCCGCCCGCGAATGCCGCCTCGAGCGTGGGCAGCAGGTCCTCGGTCGCTGCCACGCGCGAACCCTTGGCGCCATAGGCCTCGGCATACTTGACGAAGTCCGGGTTGCCGAAGGTCAGACCCCAGTCGGTGAAGTGGTCGACCGCCTGCTTCCAGCGGATCATGCCGTAGCCGCTGTCGTCCAGGATCAGGACGACGAGGTTGAGCTGCAGCCGGACCGCGGTCTCCAGCTCCTGCGAGTTCATCATGAACCCACCATCGCCACAGACCGCCAGCACCCGGCGGCCGGGATGCAGCATGGCGGCCATCATCGCCGAAGGCAGCCCCGCCCCCATCGTCGCCAGCGCGTTGTCGAGCAGCAGCGTGTTCGGCAGCCAGGTTCGGTAGTTGCGGGCGAACCAGAGCTTGTACATGCCATTGTCAAGGGCAACGAGGCCGTCCTCGGGCATGACCTGCCGGACGTCGTGCACGATCCGCTGCGGTGTCGGGGGGAACCGGTTCTCGGTGGCACGGTCCGCGATGCGGGCCAGGATCTCCTCGCGCAGGTCGGCCAGGGCCGACGCCCTCTCGAGCTTGCCCTCGAGCCGGTCGGCCAGCAGCGCCAAGCTTGGGCCGACATCGCCCACCACCTCGGCATGCGGAAAGTAGACCTGCTCGACATTGGCCGGCGTGAAGCTGATGTGAATCACCCGCGGCCCGTCCGGCCCCATCAGGAACGGCGGCTTCTCGATCGTGTCATGGCCGATCGCCAGGATCACGTCAGCCCGGTCGATCGCCTCGTGCACATAGTCCCGCTCCGAGAGCGCTGCCGTGCCCAGGTAGAGGTTGTGACCACCGGCCACCGTGCCCTTGCCCATCTGCGTGTTGAAGAAGGGGATCTGGGTGCGGCGGACGAACTCGGTCAGCCCGGCGGTCAGCCGCGGTCGGCTGGCGGCCGCCCCCAGCATCACCAGCGGCCGCTTGGCCGCCAGGATCATCGCGGCGGCCCGGTCCAGCGCCGCGGGCGGCGCCACTGGCAGCTCGATCGGGTGCAACGGCACCATCGGCAGGTCCGGGGCCTGCTCGCCGGCGATGTCCTCGGGCAGCTCCAGATGCACCGGCCCCGGCCGCTCCTCCATCGCTACCCGGAACGCATCGCGCACGAAGGTCGGGATCGTCGCCGTGCTGACGATCTGGCGTGTCATCTTGGTCAGCGGCCGCATCGTCGCCACCATGTCGACGATCTGGAACCGCGCCTGGCGGCTGCTCATGATCCCCTTCTGGCCGGTGATCATGACCATCGGCATCGCCCCCAGATGCGCGTAGGCCGCACCGGTCACCAGGTTCAACGCCCCCGGCCCCAGCGTCGCGATGCACACCCCCGGCCGGCCGGTCAGCCGCCCGTGCGTCGCCGCCATGAACGCCGCCGATTGCTCGTGCCGCGTCAGCACCAGCTTGATCCGCGACGTCCGCAGCGACTCGACGACGTCCAGATTCTCCTCCCCCGGAACGCCGAAAATGTACTCGACGCCCTCGTTCTCGAGCGCTGCCACCAGCAGGTCGGAACCTTTTGTCATGGGTCGTGCCCTTCTCAATTGGACTTTGCCTGGTGGTGCAGGCTTGAGTAACCGAGCTCTTCGAGGGCGTGCTGCTCGTCCCCGGCGTTTGGGGCTCCCGGGCCGTACAGGTTCCCTGGAGGAACGGATTTGATACCCTAAAGTTGCCGCCTCTTGTGCTGATGGTCGCACCCTGGGGCACGGGGCTCAGGGCCTTTATCTCACTTCAAGGAGGTGCTCGCGCTGACCCTTCTCCAGCTGGATACGACCGCCTGTCGAGTCGGACAGGTGGAAGTGGGGAACAAGATGGCGAGCATCCGAAACATGGTCAAAAGTTTCTAGGCCGCCATCCAGACATGTACACTAACCTGGGTTAGCACCGGAACCAACATGGTCGAGAAGGAAAGCTGGGCCTGGTCGATATAGCCGCAGTGATGCGGCGTGTTGCAGGTGTGGATAGCGTTGGTGTGCGGGGGCTGGCGGGCGGTGATCCGCGTAGGCACGCGACACCGGTGATCACGCGAGAATCGCTTCTGGTGGCGACATCCTCGCCGACATCATGGCTGTGATCGAGATCGCCAAGCTTCCAGGTTTCAATCCCAAAACCTCTCAGGCTCATGCGCGATCACTACCGCGTCAAGCTCGACGACCTCCTGCCGTGAAGTCAGAAGTCGACGGGATCGGTAACTACAGCCCTGCCTTCACCTAGCCGCCTGCCGCCGCGACAGGCCGCATCGCCTGGTTCGCACCAACGTCGCGGGCCGCGACTATCACGCCCTCGTCGGGCCCAAGGCGGAAAGTCCCGGAAATCGGTTCGTCGACACGGTCAAGCCCCGTGGAAAGGATGATCTTCGCAGACTGCGATGCGTGCTCGAACACGACTGTCTTGGCTACGGAGTCAAGGTTCAGCGCCACGAGCAACTTACCCTCACCTTCGCCGCGAGCATAGAACAGGACATCACTATCGATCGCGATCGGCGTCCAGGCACCCGCGAGCAGGGCGGGATGGTGCCGACGCAAGGCGAGCAGCGCGCGGGTCAGCGCCAGCATCGATGTCGGCTGGAGAGCCTGTCGAGCGACCGAACCGACAGCTGACGTAGAGCCGATGGGCAGCCAGGGTTCGACGGTCGTGAAACCGGCATGCGGACCGTCATCCCATTGCATGGGTGTGCGCTGCGGGTCCCGGTTCGCACCCGTCACCGCACCGCTCCCGACGAATCGGTCCTGGATCTGATCGGCTGGGATGGGCACATCCAACATGCCGAGCTCGTCGCCATAGTAGAGGGTCGGCGTCCCGCGCAGCGTCAGCAACAGCATCATCGCCACCCGCGCCTGAGCTGGACCGATGCGGCTGGCGATCCGGCTCTGGTCGTGGTTGCCCAGCACCCAGTTCGGCCAGGCGTGCAGCGGGATGGCCGCCTCGTATTCACGGATCATGCGCAGCAGGGAGCCCGCATGCCAGGGCGCGTTGATGAGCTGAAAGTTGAACGGCAGATGCGCCTCGTCCGCATCCTGGCCATAATAGGCCACCAATCGTTCCAGCGGCAGGTAGATCTCGCCGATCAACAGTCGGTCACCGGCATACTCGCCAAGGACACGGCGCATCTGGCGCACCACGTCATGAATGTCCTCGTGATCGATCGAGTGCAGTGGCTGCAGGCGAGGCAGCTCGGACGAGCCCTGCTCCCAGGTCGGATCGATTGGATCGTCGCGGAACTCTGGATCCTTCATCAGGTGGTAGATGACGTCGACGCGAAAGCCGTCGACGCCACGATCCAGCCACCAGCGCAGCACGTCGAGCATCGCCGCCTGCACGGCAGGGTTGCGCCAGTTGAGATCCGGCTGCTCGGGCAGGAAGGAATGCAGGTAGTACTGACCGGTGCCCGCATCGAAAGTCCAGGCCGGGTACTCGCCCGCGCGACTGCGCCAGTTGTTGGGAGGGCCACCGTCGGGGGCCGGATCGCGCCACACGTACCAGTCACGCAGCGCGGAATCGCGGCCGCTGGCCGATTCGCGGAACCATGGGTGCAGATTCGAGGAGTGGTTCGGGACGAAATCGAGAATCAGGCGGAGGCCGCGTTCGTGCATCTCGGCGAGCAAGCGGTCGAAGTCGGTCAGCGTGCCGAACGACGGATCGATATCGCAATAGTCGCTGACGTCGTAACCGTAGTCAGCCATCGGTGACAGATAGATCGGCGAGATCCACACACCGTCGATGCCAAGATCGACAAAGTGGTCCAGTCGCTGCCGGATACCTTCGAGATCGCCGATACCGTCGCCATTGGTGTCTTGGAAACTACGCGGGTAGACTTGGTAGAGGACCGCGTCCTCCCACCACGGCCGATCCGTCATGGGCCATCTCCATCGTCGTGATGTGCAGTACTCGGGCTCGCCGCGCCCAGCGCCTTCTGCTGCTCGGTCCGGCGTTGGCTGGAGGGCGGACCTGGGCGCAGCAGGCAGGCGGCACGACCTGCGAGCACCCAGGTAGCGTCGGGCGTCGGCGGCTGGTGACCGCTACCACCATACTCGGGTGCCTCACTCGACCACTGGCAGGTCCAGTCGGAGCCCTCGGGTGGTGCCAGCAGCGGCTCGGGCATGATGGTCAGCCGCAGGTCGGCACCGAGATTGATCAGCAGCAGCCGGTCGTCCCCATTGCGGCCGAAAAAACGCAGGACGAAGGCCTCGGCCGACAGAACCGCACCATCGACGCCATGGGCTCGGCGGGCGGCGCGCAAGGACGGATCCTCGCGACGCAGGCGGATCAGGTCGCGGTGCAGAACCAGCACCTCGCCGTGACGCTCCACCTCGCCCCAATCGAGCTGACAGCCCTCGAAGGTCGCCCGCGCCGCCGGCGGCTGCATGACGCCGCGCATGTCCGGCCGCGCGAGGCTCGGGAACTGCGCGCCCGAATCGACCCGGCCTTGAGCCACCAGCTCGGCCAGTTCCGGCACGAGCTCGGCGAAGTACCAGAAAGGCTTGGTCGAGGCGAATTCCTGGCCCTGGAACAGCATCGGCGTGTTGGGCCCGAGGAGCAGGAGCGCGGTCATTGCCCGCAGCGCCGCTGGATGGGTGGTCCGGCACAGCGGCAGCCCCCGGCCAGAGTTGGCGATCTGGTCATGGTTCTGCAGGAACACGACGAACTGCTCGGGGTCCACCCCACTGGTCGGCGTGCCTCGCGGCTGCTTTTGCCAGTGATAGCGCTGACCTTGATAGAGAAAGCCGCGCTTGGCCGCCGAGATGAACTCCTGAGGCTTGCCGCCATAGTCGGTGAAGTAGGCCTCGGAGCGGCCGGTCAGTGCCACGCGCGCCGTATGGTGCCAGTCGTCGTTCCAGAGAGCATCGAGCCCGGCGCCACCGTCTTCCTTGCTGCGGATCAGCGCGGCGAGCTGCGGCTCGCACTCGCCCACGATCCAGATGCCGCGGCCGCCGGCCGCCGCGCGCGCCTCGCGGGCCAGTTCGGCCACGATCGGCTCGGTGGATTCGAAGTCGTAGATGTTCTGGACGGCATCGAGGCGCAGGCCGTCCAGATGGTATTCGTCGATCCACATCCGTGCGTTTGCAACGACGTGGTCGCGGACCGGCCGGGCGGCCGGGCCTTCGAACGCCAGCGATTCGCCCCAGTCATTGGCGTAACGGTCGGTGAACCAGGCCTTGGCGAACTGGTCGTGGAACGATCCGATCGGGCCGAAATGATTGTAGACCACGTCCAGGATCACGCCGATGCCGAGGCCATGGGCAGCATCGACGAAGCGGCGAAAATCGTCCGGCCGGCCGTACAGCCGGGTCGGTGCGAACCAGGAAACGCCGTCATAGCCCCAGCCGAAGGTGCCGGCGAAATCGCCGACCGGCATGACCTCCAGCAGCGTGACACCAAGCTCGGCGAGGTGAGGCAGCCGCTCGGCCGCCGCAGCAAAGGAGCCATCACGGGTGAAGGTGCCGATGTGCAGCTCGTAGACGACGTGACCGTGCCGGGTCACCCCGGACCATTCCTGGTCGTTCCAGGAATAGCGACGGGGATCGACGACCATGGAGGAGCCGGTCGGGCCGAACGGCTGGTAGCGCGAGGCCGGGTCGGGGCACGGCGCCGCGTCACCGAGGCGCAGATCGTACAGCGTGCCGTCAGGCGCCTCGCGAATGACACCGCTCCACCAGCCTTGCGCTTCGGGCTCCAGGGCATGCTCCTTGCCGTCGATGACGACGGCAAGTGCGGGCGCATCCGGTGCCCATGCCCGAAAAAGCGTGCCATCGCCGGTCGGGATCGCCCCGACCGGTCCGCAGCAGCCGCCGCCAGTTTCAATCTTGCTCATCTGGAGTTCGAGGTGGCGGATCGAAACAGGCCCATGGTGAAGTTGTTCTCCTGGCATCGGTGGTAGCGGGTGGTCATGCACCAACCGAGCAACGAGCCAGCGTTCTTTTGGTTGCACCGCCTATGCGGCAGCCGTCCCATCCAGCTGGCATCGGCATGCCGTGTCCCGCTCTCTCGATGGGGAGACATGGAGTTTCGAGATCACGCCCCTGCCCTCCCTGACCACGCACCCTATGTCATGACCATCCGGAGATAGAGCATGCTCAACACCACGACACTCATCATCGAGGCGGTCACCAGCCGTCTTGTCGGCCTGTTCGGCTACGTGTTCGGGCATGGCAAGCCGGAGCAGGCTCGTGCCATTGCGAGTGCGGTCCGACTGGCGCTCGAGCGGACCTCGTACAGCGACGCGCTCTACCACGACGTCGAGCACACCGTGATGGTGGTCCTCCTGGGCACCGAGATCCTGCGCGGCCGGGAGCTCGCTGAACGGGTTACCGCCGAGGATTGGCTGCACATGACCGTGGCCCTGCTCTGCCACGATATCGGCTATGTGCGCGGCGCCTGCCGTGCCGACACCGCGACCGAGGCGGTGATCGATGCTACCGGAAAGACGGTGGCCCTGCCGCGCGGCGCCTCTGACGCCTGGCTGACCCCCTACCACGTCGATCGCAGCAAGATCTTCGTGCACGAGCGCGCGGAAATCATCGGCTGCGTCGATCCCGAACGCGTCGCCGACGCCATCGAGATGACGCGGTTTCCCATTCCCGAACACGCGAAGTACCAGGAGAGCGGCAGCGAAGGCGGCTTGGTGCGCGCGGCCGATCTGATCGGCCAGCTGGCCGATCCGCACTATCTGAGGAAGCAAACGGCGTTGTTCTACGAGTTCCATGAGATCGGCGTGGCCCAGCAGCTAGGATACACGTCCGCTGCCGATCTCAGC
The DNA here is from genome assembly GCA_049292515.1 of Geminicoccaceae bacterium. Lineage (GTDB taxonomy): Bacteria > Pseudomonadota > Alphaproteobacteria > Geminicoccales > Geminicoccaceae > Benzoatithermus. The sequence continues at coordinate 9,529 of JBATRI010000645.1, read as the reverse complement.
GAGAACTATCCGAAGTTCTTCTGGGAGAAGGTCGAGCCCTTTATCGGTGAAGGCCTGCGCTACCTGGCACTCACCCAGGAGGGCCGGCAGTGGATCGCCAATCTCTATGCCCAGGTGTTCATGGTCGAGCATCATCGCTGGCGCATGGGACCGCATCCGGGCGTGTCGACCAAACCCGCCCCGCCAGCCTGAAGCGGCCGTGGTGCGCCACGCTCGGGCACGCCACCGGGACTTCCCCTGGAAGAGCGAAGAGGCCTCGTCTCATTGATTGGCCACCCTTGCGAACCGGGCATGGCCGCTCTTCACTGTCGCCCGGCTGGACCGGCAGCACCGCCCGGCAGGATGCGGCTCGGCACCCGACCGAGATCACCGGCGCCAGCCACGTCCACGGCCGGCCTCAGCCGTTGACCACGGTGCCGCCGTTGGGGTGGAGGACCTGGCCCGTCATGTACGAGCTGTCGTCGCAGGCAAGGAACAGATAGCAGGGGGCGACCTCGTTGGGCTGCCCCGGGCGCTGCATGGGCACGCCGGCACCGTGCTGGGCGGTCCGCTCCTCGTCGAAGCTGGCCGGGATGAGCGGCGTCCAGATCGGGCCCGGCGCCACGCCGTTGACGCGGATCTCGCGCTCGCCCAGCTGCGCCGACAAAGAACGGGTGAAGGCCACGATCGCCCCCTTGGTCGACGCATAGTCGAGCAGTTGCGGGCTGCCCTTGTAGGCCGTCACCGAGGTCGTGTTGATGATGGCCGAGCCCGGCTGCAGATGCGCCAGGGCCGCCCTGGTCATGAAGAAGTAGCCGAACAGGTTGGTGCGGAACGTCCGCTCGAGCTGCGCCTCGTCGATGCCCTCGATCGATTCCTGCTCGTGCTGCTCGGCGGCGTTGTTGACCAGCACGTCCAGTCGGCCGAACCGCTCCATGGTGCGCGCCACGGCCTCGCGGCAGAATTGCTCACTGCCGACATCGCCGGCGATGGTCAGGCAGGTCCGCCCTTCTTCGGCAACGGCCGCCTCCACTTCCCGCGCATCCTCGGTCTCATCGAGAAATGCGATCGCGACATCGGCACCCTCGCGGGCGAACAGCACCGCCACGGCCCGGCCGATCCCGCTGTCGCCACCCGTGATCAACGCCACTTTGCCCTTCAGCCGATCCGATCCCGGATAGCGCGGCTCGTAGGCCGGTCGCGGATGCATCTCCGACTCGAGGCCGGGCTGGTGCTCCTGCCGCTGCGGCGGCATCGTTTGCTGGCTGCCCATCACGCCACTCCCGCTGAAGACTCCTCAGCCGCCGCCGATACCGGCCGGTGCCGTTGCAGGCTGGGGAGGATGGCGAGAGAACGCGAGCGCCGCGGCACGGTTCCGCACAGCACGGCAACGTCGCGGGCCGAGCTGCGGCGGGCGGCAGCTTGCCCTTACTCGATGATCGACTTCGCGATGCTGGCGCCCAACGTGTACTTGGGGTCGACCATGTTGCCGAGGCGGACACGGCCGGCCTGGCTCAGCAGCATGTAGGCCTCGATCTCCTCGAAGCCGTAGTCGGCGGCGAGCCAGCGCACCAGCTCGCGATAGGCGATGCGGGCCGCGTCCTCCATCGGCCGGGCGCTGCCGATGGTCATGATCCGCTCGGCCGTCTCGAGGCGCGGCCAGGCGATCTGCCAGTCCTTGATCAGGTCGATCTGCAGCGTGACGGTGGCCGGCATCTCGACGGCGACGCCGGACAGCTCGCCGTCGCCCTGCGTGCCGTGGCAGTCGCCGAGATAGACGAACGCACCCTCGTGGAAGACCGGGAAGTAGGCCACGGCACCCGGGGCCATGTCGGGCAGGTCCATGTTGCCGCCCCAATAGTCGGGCTGCACCGACGACACCGCCTCGATCTCCGGCGACACGCCCAGCGTGCCGATGAACGGCTCGTAAGGCAGTGTGACACGGTCGCTGAAGCGGATGCCGTCGCGGGTCACCTCCATCTTCTTGACCCGCTCGGCCAGCGGCGGGTTCAGCATCGCGGTCTGGCCGGTGCCGACGAGGCCGCCGAACTCGGCCATGATCGTCGTGGTGCCGACCGGCTGCGGCCCGCGCGGCGCGATGTCGTGGATGAAGATCGCCACGACGTCGCCCTTGCTGGCACCCTCCACCCGGATCGGCCCGTTCTGCGGGTTGGCGAACGGCAGGTTCAGCTTCTCGCTCGGCTTGTCGCTCTCGCTCTTGATCTTGCCCTCGAAGGCGTCGTGGGTCTCGGCCACGACGATGTCACCCGGGCGAATGGTCAGCACGGGCTCGGCGTAGGGCCCGTAGACGTAGTGATAGCGGCCCTGTCGGGCCTCGGTCAGCTCGTGCGTGGCGCCGGCCTTGCCGCCGGCGACGCCGCGTCGCGCCATGATGGAGGTGTCGACCCAGCTCATCGGTAGCGGCCCTTTGCTTGCGGTGCTCAGATCTGCAGGTGGCGCTTGACGACATCGCGGTCGGCCAGCGCCTGGGACGGCAGCTCGGCCACGATCCGGCCCTTGTCCATGACGTAGCAGCGCTGGGTCATGGCCATGATCATGTCCAGGTTCTGCTCGACGAACAGGATGGTCGTGCCGAGGTCCTGGTTGATCGAGACCATGATCCGCGAGATCTCCTCGACGATCGAGGGCTGGATGCCCTCCGAGGGCTCGTCGAGCAGCAGGAGCTCGGGATTGCCGATCAGGGCACGGCCGATGGCGAGCTGCTGCTGCTGGCCGCCGCTCATCGTCCCGGCCGCCTGCCGGCGCCGCTCCTCGAGGATCGGGAAGTAGCGGTAGACCAGCTTGTGCAGCTTGCGGCCGCCACTGCCGTTGATCATTTCGCCGACGGCGAGGTTCTCCTCGACCGTCAGCCGCGGGAAGACCTCGCGGCCCTGCGGGATGTAGCCGATGCCGCGCTGGGCCCGCTGCTCGGGCGGCAGCTTGCCGATCTCCTTGCCGTGCAGCCGGATCGAGCCGCTCCACACCGGCAGCTGGCCGATGATGCTGCGCATCATGGTCGTCTTGCCGACCCCGTTGCGGCCGATGACCGCCACGATCTCGCCGCGGCGGATCGACAGGTCGATGCCCTGCAGGATCGGCGACGAGCCGTATCCGGCGGTGACACCCGCGGCCTCGAGCAGGACCTCAGTGGCCATGGTGGCCCTTCCCCAGATAGATCTCCTGGACGGCCTCGTTGCCGGTGATCTCGTCGATGCTGCCTTGCGCGAACATCCGGCCGAAATGCAGCACGCTGACCTTGCGTGCGATCTGCCGGACGAAGGCCATGTCGTGCTCGACCACCAGCACGGTCATGCCGTCGGCGTTCAGGGCCTTGACCATCTCGCCGGTCTTGTAGGTCTCCTCGGGCGACATGCCGGCGGTGGGCTCGTCGAGCAGCAGGAGGTTCGGCCGGACGCCGATCGCCATGGCGATCTCGAGCCACTGCTTCTGCCCGTGGGCGAGCTGGCCCGCCGGCTTGGCGGCCGCGCGCGCCAGATCGATGAGGTCGAGCAGCCGGTCGACCTCGCGGCGCAGCTCGGCGCCCTTGAACCGGTACTGCAGCGCAATGTCGAGGTTCTGCCGCACCGGCAGCTCGGGGAACACGCCCGGCACCTGCATCTTCACGCTCATCCCGCGCCGGACCCGCGCGGCGGCCTCGAGCGCCGTGATGTCCTCGCCGCGGAAGCGCACCGAGCCGCTGGTCGGCGCGTAGCGGCCGAGCACGAGCTTGAAGAAGGTGCTCTTTCCCGCCCCGTTCGGGCCGATGAGGCAATGCAACTCGCCTTCCTCGATCGCCAGCGACAGGTCGTCGACGGCTTTGAGGCCGCCGAAGCGCTTGCTCAGCCCCCGGGCTTCCAGGAGGGCCGTCATTCGCCCGGCGTCCCGCTGGCGGCCGGGGCGGTCCTGGACATGCGGAGGCGCAGCCAGCCCAGGACACGCTCTCGGTTCTCGACCAGCCAGACGATGTAGCCGCCCGGCGTGAACAGGATGGTCACGAGCAGCAAGGCTCCGGTGAAGATCAGCGCGTATTGCTGGCTGATCACGATCAGGCTCTGGAACAGCCACAACACCAGGAAGGTGCCGATCAGCGTCGCCGTGATGTCCTTGCGGCCACCGACGGCAACCCAGATGATCGGCATCGCCGCTGCCGGCAGCGCCATCGAGGCCGGCACGATGAACTGCCCCCAGGCGGTGTAGAGCGCACCACTGAGACCGGCCAGCGTGCTGCCGACCACGAAGGCGATGAGCTGGTAGCGGCGAATGTCGTAGCCCAGCAGCTCGGTGCGGTCCGGGTTCTCGCGGATCGCCACCAGCACATTGCCGAACGGCGAGTTCACGAGCATGCGCAGGCCCAGATAGGTGATCACCAGCAGCGCCAGCACGAGGTAGTAGAGCGTGATACCCTCGAAATAGACCGTGCTGCCGTCGAACCAGGGCATCGACAATGGCGGGATCCGGGTCATCCCGTTGTACCCGTTCAGCCGCGCGCGGCCGATGCGCCATTCCGGGCCTGCCGTCTGGTTGAGGAAGGTCGCCAGCGTCAGGGTCAGCGATAGCGTGACGATGCCGACGAACACGCCCGTGATGCGCCCATAGATCATGAAGTAGCCGATCAGCAGCGCCAGCAGCGCGGCTAGTATCAGGGCGCAGATCAAGGCGACGAACGGGAAGGCGTAATACTTGCCGAGATTGATGGCGATGACGCCGTAGCTGTACCCGGCAAAGCCGAAGAAAGCCGTCTGGCCGAAGCTCAGCATGCCGCCATAGCCCCAGATCAGCGACAGGCCCAGCGCCATGAACACCCAGAGCGCGAAGAAGGTGACGTTGCCGACCGTGTAGCTGTCGACCAGCAGGGGATAGGCCAGGGCGATCCCGAGGACGACGATGGCGACCGCCCAGAAACTCCGGCTGTTGCCGTAGGTCTGCGGCCCGTTGACATTGGCGAAGAGCGCTTTCATCGGGCGGGTTCCTCAGGCACGACGCCGGATCATCCAGCCGGTGAACCCGTCGGGCAGCAGCCTGACGACGAGACACACGGCAACCAGCAGGGCCATCACACCGTAGACCTGCCCCCAGAAGACGGTGGCCGTGGCCTTGATCAGGGCCAGGGCTAGGGCCGCGGGCGGCGTGCCGATGAGCACGTCGGCACCGCCGGCGACCACGGTGACGAAGGCCTCGATCACGAAGCTCGAGCCCATCATCGGGCTCAGCGTCATGGTCGGCGCGTAGAGCCCGCCGGCGAGGCCGGCCAGGGCCGCACCGAGACCGAAGGTGATGGCGTAGACGCGATCGACCGGCACGCCCAGGGCCCGCGCCATCGCGGCGTTCTGCATGGTGGCGCGGGCGTGGACGCCGAATCGCGTGCGCATGAAGACGAGGTAGAGAACCGCGAGCACGAGCACCGCGATCGCCACCAGCACGAGGCGATAGACCGAGAACGAGGCCTCGCCGATGGCGACGCTGCCGAACGGCGTGCCGACGCCCGGTGCGCCGGAGCCCAGGAGCAGCAGGGCACCCTGGGTCATGATCAGACTGATGCCCCACGTGGCGACGAGCGAATCGATCGGCCGGTGGTAGAACTGGCGCACGACCGTGCGCTCGAGGATCATCCCGAACACGCCGGCGACGCCCGCTCCGGCGAGCATGGCGAAGGGCAAGGGAGCACCGGCCTGCACGGCGTAGGTCGTGACGTAGCCGCCCATCGCGATGAACTCGCCATGGGCCATGTTGATGATCCCCATCATGCCGAAGATGATGGCGAGTCCAGCGGCAGCCAGCACCAGGAAGGCGAACACGTCGGCCACCTGGTAGACGAACGATACGATCTCGATCAGTTGCATGCTGTCCCCACGCGGCTCGGCTCAGCTCGGGCACGGGCCGGCAGGACGGGCGTGAGCCCTCTGCCGGCCCGCCGCGGATCAGGGTGTCGGCAGATAGCTCGGCGTGTACTGGTCTTTCGGGTCATCCTTGGTCAGGTCGCAGCCGATCTCGCCCAGCCAGTAGGGCTCGATCCGGTCCCAGGACCGCTCGACCGTCACATCGTGGTTGGCGTCGACCGAGATCTGCCACATGCGATGGCTGACATGCTGCGACTTCGGATCGATGCAGATCTGGCCTTCGGGCGCGTCGATGCAGGCATTGCCCGTGGCGATCTGCTCGCGGATGGGTGCCAGCTCGGTCGAGCCCGCCATCTCGACGAGCTTTTTGTACAGGTAGACCGCCGCGTAGGCGTTCTGGCCCATGTCGTTGATGTAGGGCTCGTCGGGAAACTTGGCGCGCCAGCGCGTCGTGAATTCCTTGGCCGTCGGATCCTTGTTCTCCAGCTCCTGGAACCAGTTCATCGCGACGTGCATGTTCTCCATGGCAGGCGGCTTGAAGCGCTTGTGCTCGAAGGCGAGGCCGATGGTGATGGAGCTGCCCATCGGGATCTTGAGGCCGGCGGCGGGCCCCTGCTCGTAGAAGGAGGACTGCGAGTTGCCCACCAGCAGCGACATGAGCCAGTCGGGCTTGGCTTTCTGGATGTTCTGGATGGTCTGGCCGAACTGCGAGACGCCGAGCGGGATCAGCTCCTCGCCGACGATCTCGCCGCCATTGTCCTCGACCAGCTTCTTTGTCCATTCGGCCGAGATCTGGCCGAAATTGTAGTCGGCGGCGATGACGTAGACCTTCTTGCCGTACTTCTCCATCATCCAGGGGATCAGCGTCGAGAACTGCTGCTCCGGCAGCCCGCCGGTGCCGATCATGTTGGCGTCGCAGACGCCGCCCTCATACTGATTGGTGTAGAAGTAAAGGGTGTCGGTGCGATCGACGATCGGCCGGACCGCCTCGCGCGAGGCGCTGGTCGCACCGGCGAACAGCACGTCGACCTTGTCCTTCTCCAGCAGGCGGCGCGTGAACTCCTGGAACTTGGCGTTGTCGAACTGCGGGTCATAGGCGATCAGCTCGAGCTTCCGGCCGAGGACGCCGCCGGCATTGTTGATCTCCTCGACGGCGAGCTCGGTGCCGTGGACCTTGGGCAGCGTGAACAGCGCGATCTCGCCCGACTGGTCCTCCAGAAGACCGATCTTGATCGGCGGGAGATCGTCCGCCCGTGCGGTAGCTGCGAAGGCGGCGATGGCCGCCCCCGCCAACAAGGTGCCGGCTCCAAGACGCATGGATGGATCCCTCGTTCTGATTTTTGCTGAGGCGCAGCGTTACCTACTGCACCGCAGCAACGAGCGTGCCAGACGGATCCCGGCCGAAAATCGTAGGCGTGCATCCCAGTTACTGCGGCTGTTCCGCGGTGCGATGACGCACGATCAGGCAGCTTTTGATCAAAGATCACTCAAACCGAGGGATGACAGGCATGCCAGTTGGTCTCCTGCTGGTAGGTATGGCCGGCCCGCAGCAGGACGTCCTCGGCCAGATGCGGCCCGACGAGCTGGAAGCCGACGGGCAGGCCGCCATCGCTGAAGCCGCCCTGCAGCGTGATCGTCGGGCTCCCCGACACGTCGAACGGCGAGGTGAACTTGAGCAGCATGGCCAGCTCGGCGGGATCGGCCAGCCGGCTCATCCGCTCGAAGGTCGGGCCGGCCAGGTACATGGCCGGGATGAGCACGAGGTCGACCTGCTCGAACAGCCGGGCCAGCCGGCCCTTGAAGCGGTCGCGCTCGATCATGATCTCGCCGAGCTGCAATCCGGTCAGCTGGCGGCCGGCATCGATCAGGGAAGCCAGCGTGGGGCCGTACTCGGCGGCACGGGACGGGTAGGTTTCCTGGTGCGCGATGGCGGTCTCGACGGCGCAGAACGACGCCCAGCCGTCGACGACCTTGCGCGTGTCGGGCATCTCGATGTCGACGAGCGTGGCCCCCAGCCGGGCGAACACCCTGGCCGCCGCGTCGGTCAGCTCGACCACCTTGGGCTCGACCCCGTCGGAGTTGAACGAGGCGTCGATGCCGATGCGCAGGCCGCGCGCGCCCAGCACGCCGGTCGCGAGGCCGCCCAGGTAATCGGGGACCGGTGCGGTGAGGCTGGTCGGGTCGTTGGGATCGGCGCCGGCGATCGCGGCCAGCATCGCGGCGGCGTCGGCGGCGGTGCGCGTCATCGGGCCGATATGGTCCAGCGAGTCCGACAGCGGGAAGACGCCGTAGCGGCTGACCCGGCCCCAGGTGGGCTTGAGCCCGGTGACGCCGTTGGCGTTGGAGGGGAAGCGGATCGAGCCGCCCGTGTCCGAGCCGAGCGAGCCGAAGCACAGGCCCGCCGCCGTCGCCACGCCCGATCCCGAGGACGAGGCCCCGGACCAGTGCGCGGGGTTCCACGGATTGAGCGGCGGCTGGATGGCGGGATGGTGGTCGGCGAAGGCCCCCTCGGTCATCTGCAGCTTGCCCAGGGACACCGCGCCCGACAGGCGCAGCCGCTCGACCACCGTGGCGTCGATCTCCGGCTTCCAGTCCTTGAGGATGGTCGTCCCGCAGGCGGTCGTGACGCCCTTGGTGAAGCACAGGTCCTTGACCGCGATCGGCACGCCGTGCAGAGGGCCGCGATAGCGCCCCGCCATGATCTCGCTCTCGGCGGCGCGCGCCTCCTCGAGAGCGGCCTCGGCGGTGACCAGGGCATAGGCGTGCAGCCGGGGCTCAAGCTTCTCGATCCGGTCCAGCATGTGCCGGGTGATCTCGACCGGCGAGATCGCCTTGTCGCGCAGCTTGCCGGCGAGCTCGACGAGGCTGAGCAAGGCGGGATCGGCGGCTTGTTCCATGGCGTCTCTCCTGGTTGACCTTGCTGCGGGCTTGCAAGCCGCTTGCCAGACGAAGGGGAGCACGCCGGTCTGCCGCGTAAACCAGGCCGCGGCCTTGACCGGATGTCCCGCGCGACACGAAGCCGCCAGTTCTCCCGCCGAATCCGGGTATGCGAGGAAGGTCTTCCCTGCCACTTATGCCGGAACATTCTTGACATTGATGTGATACAGTTATCGATTTAACTGACGGCAGAGAACCATAATTACATCAGATAATACTTACTATTCATATCATAGCCCAAATCGATCGGATGACAAACAGGTCTGGTTTATTAAGTTCATCATTCATTCTATTTGAGCGTTGGCCGATGCCGACCGATCCATCCAACTGCGGGCGCCCTCCTACCTGCACGACCAAAAGTCCGGCCAACATCAATCAATCGGCTATTGCGATGATCTTCGCAATGTGTTACCGTGACACAATAATCGTTTTGGGTATGCCTGTTTACACCAATTCGATAACAATAAAGCACGCGACGACTCTAGATCGCCGTCGCGGCGGGGAACAAACGATATCGGTGCGATCGAGCGGCCGGGTGCCCAGGCTCCCGGCCGCTTATTGCATGCGGGGCCGACCGACAGGCGCCGCTCAGCCGGCGAGTTTGAGCAGCACGATGCCCACGGCGACGAGGCTGGCCGCGGCGAGCCGCTCGCGCCCGAACGGCTCGCCCAGGAGCCGCGTGCCGATCAGCGTCGCCAGGATGACGCTGGTCTCGCGCAAGGCCGAGACATAGGCCATCGGCGTCGTGCGCATCGCCCAGATCACCAGCCCATAGG
>JBATRI010000644.1:0-25261 GCA_049292515.1 Geminicoccaceae bacterium | reverse complement strand
GGACCTCGTCGATCCGGTCCGGCGTCAGCGACGCCCGCTGGAGCGCTGCGCCGATCACATGGGCGCCCAGAGCCGGTGCCCGCAGACCGGCGAGTTCCCCCTGAAAACGGCCGAGCGGCGTGCGCGCAGCGGCGACGATGACGATCGGGTCTTCCCTAACCATGGCTTTATCCGTTCCCTCAGCTGATGCCGGTGATCGAGATTCCAGGCCGCCCAGCCGATTGCCGCGCACCTTCTTCACCATTATCATGATAGTCATCATGATTAGATCATTTATGATCACCAACATGATAATTCAAGCTGCGACCACAGGTGCCGCCGCTTGCGAAGGGAGGCTGCGATGAGAGTCACCAAAGAGAAGGCGGCGGAGCACCGGGCTGCAATCGTAACGGCAGCGTCACGGCTGTTTCGGCAACGCGGCTTCGACGGCGTCGGCGTCGCCGAGATCATGAAGGCCGCCGGGCTGACCCACGGTGGCTTCTACGGGCACTTCGCCTCGAAGGAGGCGCTGGCTGCGGAGGCCTGCGGCGAAGCATTCGTCCACAGCATGACCCGCCTGCAGCCGGGTGCGGCCGATATCCTGGACTACCTCGATTCCTACCTGTCGGAACTCCATCGCGACCGTCCCGACAAGGGCTGCCCCATGGCAGCATTCGCGGACGAGATCGCCCGACAATCGACGCCCGTGCAGAGCGAGTTCACCACCGGCACGGCGCAGTTCATCGACGTCCTGGTGCAACGACTCGAGCATTTCCAGGGCGAAGGTACGGCGGAGCGCCGCAGCCGCGCCATCGCGATCCTCGCCGCGATGGTCGGCGGCATGGCGCTGGCGCGTGCCACCGCCGGCACCTCGCCCGAACTATCGGCCGATATCCTGGCGTCGGTGCGGGCGCAGCTTGACCGTACGGCTCTCGGTCAGTCCGCCGTCTTGCCGTAGCCCAGCGCCTGCAGGCTCTGCGCGATCTCGTCCAGGATCATCGGATCGTCGATGGTGGCCGGAACCTTGAGCTCGCTGCCGTCGGCCAGCTTCTTCATGGTGCCGCGCAGGATCTTGCCGGAGCGGGTCTTCGGCAGCCGGCTGACCACGGCCACGAGCTTGAACGCCGCCACCGGCCCGATCTCGTCGCGGACCTTGGCCACCAGCTCCCGACAGATGGCGCCATGCTCCTTGGTCACGCCTGCCTTGAGCACGACCAGGCCCAGGGGTAGTTCGCCCTTGAGCTGGTCCGCCACCCCGATCACCGCGCACTCGGCCACGTCCTTGTGGGACGCCAGGACCTCTTCCATGCCGCCCGTCGAGAGGCGGTGCCCGGCGACATTGATGACGTCGTCGATGCGGCTCATGATGTAGAGATAGCCGTCCTCGTCCTTGTAGCCGGCATCGCCCGTCAGGTACCAGCCGGGGAAGCGGGTGAGGTAGGCGTGGCGATAGCGTTCGTCGGCATGCCATAGCGTGGTCAGACAGCCTGGCGGCATCGGCAGCCGTATGCAGATGGCGCCCATCTGGCCAGCCGGCAGCAGCTCCCCCTGCTCGTCGAGGATTTGCACGTCGTAGCCCGGCATCGGCACGGTCGGTGAGCCGGGGCGCACCTGCAGGCGCTCGATGCCCATGGGGTTGGCGGCGATGGCCCAGCCCGTCTCGGTCTGCCACCAATGGTCGATCACCGGCACACCGAGTTGCGCCTCGGCCCACAAAAGCGTGTCAGGGTCGCAGCGCTCACCGGCGAGAAACAGGGTCCGCAGACTCGAGAGATCATATTTGCGGATGAAGGTGCCCTCGGGGTCCTCCTTCTTGATCGCGCGGAAGGCCGTGGGGGCGGTGAACAGCACGCTCACCTTGTGTTCCTCGATCACCCGCCAGAAGGCGCCGGGATCGGGCGTGCCGACCGGCTTGCCCTCGTAGAGAAGGGTCGTGTTGCCGTTCAGCAGCGGGGCGTAGACGATGTAGCTGTGGCCGACGACCCAGCCGACGTCCGACGCCGCCCAGTAGACCTCCCCAGGCTGCACGCCGTAGATGTTGCGCATGGACCAGAGCAGCGCCGTGGCGTAGCCGCCATGGTCGCGGACCACGCCCTTGGGCTGCCCGGTCGTCCCCGATGTGTAGAGAATGTAGAGCGGGTCGGTAGCCTCGACGGCAACACAGTCGACCGGGTGCGAGGTGATGGCGTCCGCCCAATCGATATCCCGTCCGGGGATCATGTCGGCGGCGGCCTGGGGACGCTGCAGGATGATGGTGTGCCGCGGCTTGTGGGCCGCCTCCTCGATCGCCCGGTCGAGCAGCGGCTTGTAGGGGATGACCTTGGCACCCTCGATGCCGCAGGACGCGGAGACGATCACCACCGGCTTGGCATCGTCGATGCGGGTCGCGAGCTCGTTGGCGGCAAAGCCCCCGAACACCACGGAATGGATGGCGCCGATGCGGGCACAGGCCAGCATGGCCACGACCGCCTCGGGGATCATCGGCATGTAGACGATGACGCGGTCGCCGTGGCCGACGCCGTTCCTGACCAGCGCCCCGGCAAAGCGGGCGACCAGCGTCTGCAGCTGGGCATAGGTGATGGTGCGCTTGGAGTCCGTGACCGGGCTGTCGTGGATGATTGCGGCCTGCGAGCCACGCCCGGCAGCGACGTGGCGGTCGACGGCGTTGTAGCAGGTGTTCAGCCGGCCACCCCGAAACCAGCGGTAGAACGGCGCCTTCTCGTCGTCGAGCACGGCCTCCCAGGGGCGGTCCCAATGCAGTGCGGACGCAGCCTCGGCCCAGAAGGCCGTCGGATGCTCGAGGCTGTGTTCGTAGACGGTGCGATACGCGCCCATGGTCGTAAGACCTCCCCCGGATAGGCTTGGTAAATCACGATACGGATCGCGCATTACGGTCACAACGCGGCGTGTTGACCGCAGTCGGCGTCAAGGCTTGTGAACCATCCGCCGGCCGGCCAGAACTGAATTGGGACCTCCTTGAGCGGTCTCGGGGACTTCGGCTAAATTGTGATAAAACAAGGAACTTGACCATGTGCAGCTGCAACAGACGTTATCTACTGGGAGTCGCGTCGGTTCTGCCGCTACTTGCTGTCGCGGGCACCGCTCGGGCGGACGACGATTGCGTCGTGTTCGACGCCGCTCGACAGAGCGCCAAGACCCCGGATCAGGCCTTGCAGCGGCTGCTCGACGGCAATGCCCGGCTGCTCGACGGCAAGACCATCAACTGCGACCTTCTGGCCCAGATCGAGGCCACGGCTTCCGGCCAGGCGCCATTCGCCGCCATCGTCGGCTGCATCGATTCCCGCGTGCCACCCGAGCTCGTCTTCGACCAGCGGCTCGGCAGCATGTTCGCCGCGCGGATCGCCGGCAACTTCGTCAACACCGACATCATCGGCAGCCTCGAGTTCGCCACCAAGCTCGCCGGGGCCAAGCTGGTCCTGGTTCTGGGCCATTCGGAATGCGGTGCCGTCAAGGGTGCCATCGACCAGGCTCAGCTCGGCAACCTGACCGCGACACTGAGCAATATCTGGCCTGCGGTCGAGGCGACCACGGGCATTCCCGGCGAGCGCAACTCGACGAACAAGGCGTTCGTCCAGGCAGTGGCGGAGACCAATGCCAAGCTCGCCGCGCAGATGCTGCTCGATCGCAGCCCGACCATGTCCGGCATGGTCGACGCCGGCCAGTTGAAGGTCGTGGCGGCGATGCATGACATCGCGACAGGACGGGTGAGTCTGTTGGCCTGAGTCTCGGCCGACCCGCGGGTTTGCCGGAAGGGAAGTGATCGCCTAAAGTCCGCCCGGTCGGGCAATTGGCCCGACCGGCAAGGCGGACGGCAGATGGAACCATCCATCTTCGGCTTCATCATCAAGTACAGCGGCCGCCAGCAGCTGGTCATTCTGGCGTTGAGCATTTTACTCCTACCTCTAAACTATTATTCCTACGACATTCCCAAGCAGATCATCAACCGGGCGCTGGGGCCCAACGAAACGCCGGCATTCTTCGGCTACGAGATGGATCGGCTGCAGTTGCTGGCGGTGCTGTGTGCGCTGCTGCTGGCGGTGGTGCTCATCAGCGGCGCCCTGAAATACTACGTCAACGTCTATGCCGGCGTAGTTGCGGAACGCATGCTGCGGCGGCTGCGCTACCAGCTCTACAGTCACCTGTTGCGGTTTCCCCTGCCCCAGCTGCGCCGGGTCAGCCAGGGCGAGCTGGTGCAGATGATCAATGCCGAGACGGAGGCGCTGGGAGGCTTCGTCGGCGAAGCCGTGAGCACGCCCGGGCTGCAGGCCGGGACATTGCTGACGAGCCTGTTCTTCATGTTCATGCAGGATTGGAAACTCGGCCTTGCGGCCGTGGCGCTGTACCCCTTTCAGATCTGGTTGATCCCCAAGCTGCAGCGACAGGTCAATCTGCTGGGCAAGGAACGGGTCCGCCAAGTCCGGCGCAACGCGGAAAAGATCAGCGAGGTGACGGCCGGGGCCCGCGACATCCGTGCCAACGACGCCAGCGCCTATGAACGCTCCCGCTTCAGCGAGCAGCTGGGTACGGTGTTCTGGATCCGGTTCGATATCTACAAGAAGAAATTCCTGATCAAGTTCATCAATAATTTCATCTCGCAGCTCGGGCCGTTCTTTTTCTATGCGATCGGCGGCTATCTGGTCCTGCAGGGCGAAATGACCATCGGCGCCCTCACCGCCGTGGTCGGCGCCCAAAAGGACATCGTTTCGCCCTGGCGCGAGCTGCTGGGCTACTATCAGAATCTCTACGACGTGAAGATCAAGTACGAGCAGACCGTGACCCAGTTCCTGCCGCCGGGGCTGCGCGACGAGCGGTTGCTGACGGACGAGCTGGAGCATCCACCGGCGCTGCGCGGCGACCTAAAGGCCAGCGACGTGTCGCTGCACGGCGACGGTGGCGAGGCGATCCTGGACGGACTGTCCTTCAACGTCACCCTGCCCAGCCGCATCGCCATCATCGGCCCCGCCGGCAGCGGCAAGGAGGAGCTGACGCTGGTGCTGGCGGGCCTGCTCGAACCAAGCGGCGGCCGCGTCAGCATCGACGGCACGGATCTCTATAGCCTGCCCGAATCGGTGCTCGGGCGCCGCATCGGCTATGTCGGCAATCCGACCATGGTGTTTGCCGGCACGCTCGAGGACAATCTGCTCTACGGCCTGAAATATCGGCCGCAACGACCGCGGGTGAAAGGTGACGATGCGCTGTCCCGCTACGAGCGCGAGATGCACGAGGCCAAGCGATCGGGCAACAGCCCGCACGATCCCATGGCCGATTGGGTCGACTATGGCGCGGCAGGGATCGAGAGGCCCGAGGAACGGGTAACGTCCATCGTTCGGGTTCTGGAGCTGGTGCGGCTGCACGGCGACGTCTTCGGACTCGGCCTGCGCAGTGCCATCCCTGCGGGTGCCCACACCGACCTCAAGGAGCGTCTGCTCGAGGCGCGACGCGCGATGCAGGAGCGACTGGCGGCGAGCGCAGATCTGTCGCGTCTGGTCGAGATCTTCGATCCGGACCGCTACAACACCAATGCGAGCCTCGCCGAGAACCTCCTGTTCGGGTCGCCGGTCGGGAAGGTGTTCGATCCGGAGATGATCGCGGAGCAGCGCTATGTCCGCGAGACGCTCGAAGCCACGGGCCTCCGCGACGATCTGTTCCAGGTCGGCTTTCAACTCGCGCAGACAATGCTCGAGCTGTTCGCGGATTTGCCCCCGGATCACGAGTATTTCCGGCAGTTCAGCTTCATCGCACCCGAAGATCTGCCGATCTACCGGAACCTGCTGACCCGTGCCGATCCCGCCCGGCTGGACAGCCTATCGGCGGAGGATCAGCGCCTGCTGCTGACCCCGACCTTCAAGCTGATCCTGGCGCGGCATCGCCTGGGGCTGATCACGCCCGAGCTGATGGACAAGGTACTGGCGGCGCGGCGCTATTTCCGCGAGCAACTGCCGGCGGACTACGCCGATGCGATCGCGTTCTTTGATCCAGCCACCTACAACGAGGCCATCACGATCCAGGAAAATGTCATCTTCGGCAAGATCGCCTTCGGCCAGGCGCAGGCCCCGCAGAAGATCTCGGCCCTGATCACCGAACTTTTGGAACAGCTCGACCTGCGCATCGGGGTGATGGCAGTGGGCCTCGATTCACCAGTGGGCATCGGCGGCGGACGGTTGTCGCTGGCACAGCGGCAGAAGCTGGGCCTCGCCCGGGCCATCATGAAGCGCCCCGACATGCTGATCCTCTACGACCCGTTGGGGCCCCTCGACCTCAGAGAACAAACCGAGCTGCGCGACGCACTGCTGGAGGCGCTCACCGACAGCACGGTGATCTGGGCGCTGCAGCACGAAGAATGGGCCAGCGCGTTCGATCAGGTGCTCGAGCTCCGTGAAGGACGGCTCGCCCACCACGGTCCGGTGAGCCAGGACACCGGCCCCGAGACCGAGGCTCCGCAGTTCATGAACGCCAAGTAGGCCGGGAGTTGGCATGACCCTGCAGCAAGATGTCGACGTACTGCGCAAGATCCCGCTGTTCTCCAAGATCGAACCTGCCAGACTGAAGCTGCTGGCCTTCACCAGCGAGCACCTGGAATTCATGCCCGGCGAATCGATCTGCCGGCAGGGTGAGCAGGGCGACGCCGCTTACATCGTGCTGGACGGTTCGGCGGACGTCGTCGTTCAGTCCGATCACGGGCCGATGAAGGTGGCGAGCGTCGGGCGCAACGACATTGTCGGCGAAATCGCCATTCTGTGCGATGTACCGCGCACCGCTTCGGTGCTGGCGACGACGCCGTTGGTGGCATTGAGGGTTTCCAAGGACGGCTTCTTCAATCTGGTCACCCAGTTTCCTCAAGTCGGGGTGGAGGTCATGCACGAACTGGCATCGCGGTTGCACCAGACCACCACACGCCTGACCGAGACCTCCCAGAAGCTGCGTGATCTCGAACGGAAAGCTTGACCTTATGGTAGACGGTGACGCCGGCAAATGGCCCGTCCATCGCAGCCCGGCGCTGGATTGGCTCGTGCACGAGACGTCCAAGCAGCCGTTCCTCGACAACCTTTTCGGCGAGCTATGCGAGCGGCTTCGCGGGGAAGGCGTGCCGCTGACGCGCGCCACCATGCATATGCGGACGCTTCACCCGCAGTTTGCCGGTGCCCGGATGCTTTGGCGCCCAGGCATGAAGGAGCCGGAAATCGCCTTCCTCGATCACAGCCTGTTCGAGGACATACGCTTTCAACAGAGCCCGGTGCGGGCCCTCTACGAAGGTGCCGAGGCCATCCGCCAGCGTCTGGACCTTCCGCCGGATGCGAACGGCGACGTCTACTCGATCTACACGGAGCTGCGCGACGAAGGCTACACGGACTATGTCGCGCTGCCGCTCGAGTTCACCAACGGCGGCAGACACGCCTGCAGCTGGAGCACGAACCGGCCCGGTGGCTTCACCACCACACACATCATGCAGATCAACGACATCCTGCCCGTGTTGACCATGGTCGCGGAGATCCGCATCGCCCGCCGGATCACGAAGAACCTGCTCAACACCTATGTCGGGAAACATGCCGGCGAGCGTATCCTGTCGGGTGACGTACGCCGCGGCAGCGGCATGACGGTCAGCGCCGCGATCTGGAACTGCGACCTGCGTGGCTTCACCCGCATCGCCGAGCAGTGGCCGCGTGACGACGTGATCGGCTGGCTCAACGAGTATTTCGACGTCATGGCCGCTCCCGTCGAAAAGCATGGCGGCGAGGTGCTGAAGTTCGTCGGCGACGGCATGCTGGCGATCTTCCGACTGGACCATCCCGATGCCTGCAACCAGGCGCTGCAGGCGGCGGTGGAGGCTCGGCGGGGCATGCGGGAACTCAACAAGAAGCGCATCGATCGCGGCTCGTTCGAGCTGGGCTTCGGCGTGGCACTGCATGTCGGCGACGTGATGTACGGCAATATCGGCACGGCGACGCGGCTCGACTTCACCGTCATCGGTCCTGCGGTCAACGTGACCTCCCGCCTGCAGACGCTGACCAAGGAGCTGCGGCGGCAGGTGCTGCTATCGGCACCCTTCGCGTTGATGTGTGGCTGCAGCGCCGAGTTCCTGGCGACGCTCGGCCGCTTCCCGCTGCGCGGTGTCGACGACCCGCTGGAGGTCTTCGGCCTCAGCGAGGAGCGATGACGCATCCTGCGGCCGACCGGCGCCGGCTCAAGGATCTTGATGCCCAACTCGTGTTCACGCTGCAGAAGCAGGTCATCGACGCGGTGATCGATGTCGGCGCCAATGTCGGCCAGTTTGCCACCCGGCTCCGTACCGCAGGCTGGCCCGGCCCCATCCTTTCGCTCGAGCCGATTCCCGAGATCCACCGCGAGCTGGCGGAACGCGCGGCCGCGGACCCCGACTGGGAGGTGGCACCGGCGATGGCGATCGGGGCCAGCGATGGCGAGATCGAGCTCGAGGTCTCGGCCGAAAGCGACATGAGCTCGACGCTGCGGCAGTCGCCCCTGCTGCAGGAGATCTCTCCGAGCTCGGCGGTGACGCGGCGAATCGTCGTGGCGCAGCGGCGGCTGGACGATCTGCTCCAGGAGCGGCCGTGGCGGCGGATCTTCGTGAAGATCGACGTGCAGGGGGCCGAACCCGCGGTGCTAGCAGGCATGGCTCGACTGTGGGACCGCGTCGCCGGGCTGCAGCTCGAGCTGGCGCTGCTGCCGCTCTACGATGGCGAGCGCAATTGGCTGGAGCTCATGGGCGACCTCGCGGAGCGCGGCTTCGCACCCTATCTACTGATGCCCGGTTACTTCTCGCGCGCGCTTGGACGCCAAGTCCAGCTCGATGCGGTGTTCTACCGGGCGTGAGGCATCGCAACAGCAACGGTTGGAATTGATGGCAGCGCCAGGATCCCTAAGCTCGGTTTTCATCCCGATCCACCGGGCCGGTTGGCCGTTCATCGGCATCTTCCTCGTGATCGCCATCCTGCTCGGCCTGCTGTGGGCGCCGCTGTTCTGGCTCGGCCTGCTGGCGACGGCTTGGTGCACCTACTTCTTCCGCGATCCGGTTCGGGTGGCGCCCAACGATCCGACCGTGGTCGTCAGCCCGGCCGACGGCCTGGTCGTGGCGACGACGCCACGCGTGCCGCCACCGGAACTCGAACTCGGCCAGCTACCGCTGCCGTGCGTCGCCATCTTCATGAACGTGTTCGACGTACACGTGAACCGTACCCCGGTGCCGGGTACGGTCACCCGCCGCGCTTACCATGCCGGCAAATTCCTCAATGCCTCGTTCGACAAGGCATCGGATGAGAACGAGCGGCAGTCGTGGAAGATTCGCACCGCGATCGGGCGCGAGGTCGGCCTCGTGCAGATCGCAGGACTCGTCGCACGGCGCATCATCGCCTTCGTCGAGGAAGGTGTGACCGTGGCCGCCGGCGAGCGCTTGGGCCTGATTCGTTTCGGCAGCCGGTGCGACGTCTACCTGCCTGAAGGCGTCGAGCCCTTGGTGCTGATCGGCCAGCGGGCTATTGCCGGGGAGACGGTCTTGGCCGATCTTGACGGCAAACAACCCCAGCGCCAGGGACGTGCCAGCTGATGATGCTCCGCCCTCGCCACCGTCGGGTCCGGATTTCGGCGCTGCCGGTGCTGCACCTCGTACCCAACGTGCTCACCATCCTCGGCCTGTGCGCCGGGATGACCGCCATCCGCTACGCCCTCGACGGCAGATATGAGCTGGCGGTGACATTGATCGGCGCCGCTATCGTGCTGGACGGGCTGGATGGGCGCTCCGCACGCATGCTGAATCTGACCAGCAAGCTCGGCGCCGAGCTCGACAGTCTCGCCGACTTCCTGAGCTTCGGCGTGGCCCCGGCGATCCTGACCTACCTGTACACGCTGCACGATGTGCGCGGCATCGGCTGGGCGCTGGCGATGCTCTACGCGACCTGCTGCGCGCTGCGACTGGCCCGCTTCAACACGGAGCTCGAGACCCCCGATCGGCCCCGATGGACCCATCACTTCTTCACCGGCATCCCGGCACCGGCAGCTGCCGGGCTCGCCCTGACGCCGATGATCATGTCGTTCGTCGTCGGCGAAGGCTGGGCCAGCAGCTGGCTGCTGAACGCCGCCTTCGTCGTCTTCGTCGCGGTGATGATGGTCAGCAGGGTGCCGACCTACTCGATCAAGCGGGTCCGAATCAAACCCGAGATGGTGCTGCCCATACTGTTGGTCGCCTCCGTCGTTATCATCGGGTTGGTGGTCGAGAGCTGGCTCACGCTGTCGGTGATCGGCCTGCTTTACATGAGCAGCATTCCTTTCAGTGTCCTGGCAGCGCGCCGGCTGCAACGTCGCGAACTGCCGGCCGACAGCGCCCCGCCGCCGTCGGAGGAGGCCACACCCACCGCCGAACGCATCGTCACCCTGGAGCCACGCCAGCAGCGGCCGGTGTGAGCATCAACCAGACCGGATCGTTGCTGGCGGCTCGCTGATGCTGGACGCTGGCATTCGGCGCCTGATCGACCCACCGCTCGATCGGGCCGGTCGAGCGGTGGCGGCACGCGGCATCGGTGCTGACACCGTCAGCCTGGCCGGTTTCGGCGTCGGGCTTCTGGCCATGTTCGCGGTGATGCATGGCGTCTATCTCCTGGGTCTGGCACTGCTGCTGCTCAACCGCCTGGCCGACGGCCTGGATGGGGCGGTGGCGCGGCAGTCCAGGTCCACCGACCTCGGTGGCTTTTTGGACATCGTGCTCGACTTCATCATCTATGCCGGGATGGTCTTCGCGTTCGCCGTGGCCGATCCCGATCGGAACGCGCTGGCGGCGGCACTGCTCCTGTTCGCGTTCATGGGCACCGGCTCGTCCTTCCTGGCTTTCGCGATCATGGCCGCCAAACGCCGACTGACCACGGAGATCCGGGGTCACAAGTCGCTCTACTATCTGGGTGGCCTGACCGAAGGCACCGAGACCATCCTGTTCATGGTGATCGCCTGCCTGATGCCCGGCTGGTTCCCGCTGCTGGCCTGCGTGTTCGCCGCCATGTGCTGGCTGACGACGCTCGGCCGCTGCCTGGCAGGCTTTCAACTTCTGCGAGAGTGAGACGACAAGGGCGCTTGAACGCGCTACGGGCGTCGGCCATAAACTTGCGGAGCGTCGGCAAGACGCCGCGCGGAGACGGTCATGGCTTATCGTACCATTCTGCTCGAGCTTCTCGATGATCCGCAGAACGATCCGAGGATCGAGTGCGGCCGGAAGCTGGCGGCACGCTTCGAGGCCGAGTTGGTCGGCATTCACGTGTCGCCGCCGCCCTTCATACCGGTCGGCTTTGGCGAAGGTGCGGCCTATGTCGGGCCTGAGATCTTCGAGGCCCAGCGCGAGGCCAACCGTCTGGTGCGCGAACGGGTCGAGGCGGCGTTCCGGCGCCTGTGCGACCCGGACAGGATGGCGGTCCGCGACGTGTACGAAGAAGGCGATCCAGCCGACGTGATGGCCGAGACCGCGCGCGGGGCCGACCTCACCGTGGTGGCACAACCTGCGAGCAGCGGCATCGATGCGCTGGGCCCGCAGCCGATCCATCACATCATTCTCAGCTCTGGTGGCCCCGTGCTGATGCTGCCACGTGACGGTTTGGGCGACACGGTCGGCCAGCGGGTGGTTGTGGCCTGGAACGGCTCACGCGAGGCGGCACGGGCGGTCAAGGACGCATTGCCCTTTCTCGCCGCCGCCGAGACGGTGCTCGTGATCGCGGCTGGCGAGGATGCCGCCGCCAGCCTGGATGCCGTATCCTCGCTGCTCAAGCGCCACGGCGTGCCCGTCACCGTCAAGCAGATCGAGCCCGGTCACGGCGCCGGCGCGACCTTGCTGGGCGTCGCCCAGGCCGAACGGGCCGATCTGCTGGTGATGGGCGCCTACGGCCACTCGCGCCTGCGCGAGATCGTGCTCGGTGGCGCCACGCGCGAGGTGCTGCGGGACGCTCACCTGCCGGTCCTGCTCAGCTGCTGAAGCGGCGGCCCAGCCCCAGCAGCGCCACCACCAGCAGAGCTGCGGCATAGACACCGTTCCAGGCGGCCAGCGATAGCCCGAGCACCGCGAGTGGCACCTGATCGCAACGCGCCGGCGCCGCCATCAGCTGGGCCTTGAGTTCTTCGATGGTCGCGGCATGGCCCAGTGAGGCGCAGCTTTCGGGCAACGCGAACCAGCCCTGCTCGACCCCGACATGATAGCCGGCAAGGCCCACATTGACCGCCATGGCGGCGGCCGCGACCGCCAACGCCAGCTTCCGTCGGCCCGCCAGCCAGCCAAGACCGCAAGCAGCCAGGACGACAAGGTAGGGGTAGCGTTCGAGAACGCAGAGGTGGCAGGGGGCGTAGCCCCCGATGAACTGCAAAGCCAGGGCGCCGGCGAGTGCCACGGCTGCAGCCACGGCCAGCGCGAGCAGCCAGCGATCGGCGGGATGCGACATGGAGGCTAGCCTCACAGGTAATGCAGCGCCACGAAGCCCAGCACAATGGCGCCGGCAAAGCTCGTCGTCACCAGGGTGAGCCGCTTCTCGATAAAGTCGCGAACGGGCGTACCGAAAAGGCGCAGCAGCGCCGCTACGAGAAAGAAACGCGCTCCGCGCGTGACGATCGACGCCAGAATGAACGCACCAAGGTTGAACTGGGCCAGGCCACTGGCGATCGTCACCAGCTTGTAGGGAATGGGCGTCAGCCCCTTGATCAGGATGATCCACACGCCCCACTCGTTCCAGGTGCGCTGGAACTCGTCGAACCGGTTGCCCAGTCCGTAGACCCCGATGATCCACTGGCCGAGCGTTTCATAGAGGAAATAGCCGATCGCATAGCCGGCGAGGCCGCCGACGATCGACGCCGCCGTGGCGACGGCGGCGAACTGCCATGCCCGCCGCGGCTGCGCCAGCACCATCGGCACCAGCATGGCATCGGGCGGGATCGGGAAGATCGAGCTTTCCAGAAAGGCGACGATCGCCAGCGCACGGGTGGCATGCGGTCCCGCCGCGAGCGTCATGATCCAGTCATAGAGCCGCCTGAGCAAGGCGTCGTCCTCCGGTCCGTCAGTGCGCGCTGCTACCGCCCGGCGCACGAAGCCTGTAGCATGAGAGTGCTGATGCTGATCGTCGCGCGCGGCGGTTAAGGGCGATGTAACCGCATTCGGTGATCCTGTCGCGGCGCGGGCGGCAACATTCGCGGGAGATCGCATGGTCGAGCAGCTTTTGAACGGCTCCACGGCATTTGTCGTGATCATTGTGGTGCTGGCGCTGGTGCTGGTCTCCATGGGTGTGCGCTCGGTGCCCCAGGGCAGCCAGTATACGGTCGAGCGGTTCGGCCGCTATACGCGCACGCTGGGACCCGGGCTCAGCCTGATCATCCCGTTCGTCGACCGGATCGGGGCGCGGATGAACGTCATGGAGCAGGTGCTCGACGTGCCGGAACAGGAGGTGATCACCCGCGACAATGCGATGATCCGCGTCGACGGGGTCGTCTTCTATCAGGTCCTGGATTCGGCCAAGGCCGCCTACGAGGTGACCGGGCTCGACAACGCGATCCTCAACCTGTCCACGACCAACATCCGCACCGTGATGGGCTCGATGGACCTGGACGAGCTCCTGTCCAAGCGCGACGAGATCAATGTCCGCCTGCTGCAGGTCGTGGACGAGGCCACCACGCCGTGGGGCGTCAAGCTGACCCGGATCGAGATCAAGAACATCACGCCGCCTCTGGATCTCGTCGAATCGATGGGCCGGCAGATGAAGGCGGAGCGCGACAAGCGCGCGGCGGTGCTTCAGGCCGAAGGGCAGAAGGCGGCGGCCATCCTCAAGGCCGACGGCGAGAAGCAGGCGGCGATCATGGAGGCTGAAGGCCGCAAGGAAGCTGCCTTCCGCGATGCTGAGGCCCGCGAACGGCTGGCCCAGGCCGAGGCCGTGGCCGCGACGATGCTCTCCAAGGCGCTCGACGCCGGCAACCTGCAGGCTGCGAACTATTTCATCGCGCAGAAATATCTCGACGCCCTGAAAGCCTTCGCGACCAGCCCCAATCAGAAAACGCTGATCTTGCCGATGGACGCCACGGCGGCCCTGGGCTCACTCGCCGGCGTGGCGGAGCTGGCCCGCGAGGCGTTCGCCGCACGGCCGGATGCCGCAGCAACCGACCGACCGCGGCCATGGGATCGGCCCGACACGTGACCCTGACCTTCTGGCACTGGCTGGGATTGAGCGGCCTGCTCCTGCTGCTCGAGATCCTCACCCCTGGATTCGTCTTCATTTGGCTGGCCATTGCCGCGGGCCTGACCGGCGCCCTGCTCTGGCTTGTCCCTCAGCTGACCTGGCAGCTGCAGCTGGTGGCATTCGCCCTGGCGGCACTTGCCAGCGTCGGTGCCTGGTTTGCATGGCGGCGGTTCAACCCGCCGGCCGGCGCGGATTCCGGTCTGAACAACCGGGCATTGGCCTTGGTCGGTACCGAGGCGATGCTGGTGCAAGCCATCGGCCCTGGAAACGGCCGGGTCCGGCTGGCCGATTCGACGTGGCTTGCCGCAGGGCCGGATCTGCCGGCCGGGACACGGGTGCGGATCGTCGGTGCTCGTGGCGCCGTTCTGCTGGTGGCACCAGCTGGCGCGCACGCCGTCGGGGAATAGCCGGCAACGCTCTGGCTATTGCGCGCACGATTCCCTATCTCTGTCCTTGAGGTCAACCGAAGATCCTGGAACGCGGGTGTTCACGGCGCTGACCGCTTTTGCCGAGGCATTCGGCAATCCACTGGCACCTGTCCTGGTGCTGTGCTTGGCGCTGTTGCTGACGAACCCTTGGCATCTGCGATCGGCCGCAGCGGCGCTCGGGTGCCTGTCGGCGCTGCCGGAGCTGACCTTTGCGACCTCCGTTACCGCGGTGGCACTGGGCCTGTTCGGCGCCATCATCGCTTTGGTGCTTTATGCCGAGGTGATGCTGCATCTGGTGCTGCCATGCCTTCGCTTCGCTTGGCGATGCACGCAGGCCCTATGGGCGCTGACTGGCCTCGTCGCCAAGGCGCTCCTGACCGCCCCACCTGCGTCGACCACGTCCTCCAGACTCGAGCCGCCGGACGAGAATCAGTGACCATTTTGTTGGAGATCGTGTTTGTATTGAGCCTGATGTTGCTCAATGGCGCCTTGGCCATGTCGGAACTGGCCATGATGGCGTCGCGGCGCGGCCGCCTGGAACAGCTGGCCCGCAACGGCCAGCGTGGCGCGACGGCGGCGCTGCGGCTGCTGGACGATCCCACCGGCTTCCTCTCGACCGTGCAGGTTGGCATCACCCTGGTCGGCATCCTTGCCGGCGCCTACAGCGGCGCCACGCTGGGTGGGCATCTGGGGCAGGCTCTGGCCGCTGCCGGACTGTCGCCGACCACCGCCGACACCGTCGCGATCGGCAGCGTCGTTGTCCTCGTCACCTACCTGTCGCTGATCGTCGGCGAGCTGGTGCCCAAGCGGCTGGCCCTGGCCGATCCTGAGCGCATCGCCTGCCGGGTTGCCGCGCCGATGACGCTGGTGGCTCGATGGGGTGCACCCGTCGTCTGGGTCCTCCGAACCTCGACCAACGCCGTCCTGCGCCTTCTGCGCGTCTCGGCCTCGCAAGCCTCGTCGATCACCGAGGAGGAAATCCGCGCCATGGTGGCGGAAGGCGCCAAGGCGGGGGTGGTGAAGCCGGCCGAGCACGAAATGATCGAGGCCGTCATGCATGTCGCCGACCGCTCCGTGCGGTCGATCATGACGCCACGGATGGAGGTCGTCGTCCTACGCGTGGATGATGGGCCGGAGAAGATCCGCCGCACGCTCGCCAACAGCGACCACTCGCGCTTTCCGCTCTGCCGAGAGAACCTCGGCGACGTCGTGGGCGTGATACATCTGCGGACGCTGGTCGACAGTCTGCTGAGCGGTGGTCCACTGGATCTGGTGGCCTTGGCCCAGCCCCTGCTCTCGGTATCCGACCGCACCCCGGTGATCCGCTTGATCGAGCTGTTCCGCCGTCACGCCAACGGGCTCGCGATCGTGGTCGACGAGTACGGCGTGGTCGAGGGCATCGTCACGCCGGCCGACGTGCTGGGTGCGATCGCCGGCGGCATCGACGATGTGCCGTCGAGGGATCAGGCGGATGCCGTCCGCCGCAAAGACGGATCCTGGCTGGTCGACGGCAAGATGGCGATCCACCGGCTCGAACGGCTGCTGGGCCGGTCCGACCTGACCCGGACCGACGCCTATGCTACCGTTGCCGGCTACATCCTTTGGGAAATGGGCCGCATGCCCGAGGTCGGCGACGGTTTCATGCGCAATGGCGTGCGCTACGAGGTGGTGGACCTGGACGGCCGGCGCATCGACAAGGTCCTGATCGAGCCCGCCACGGAGTCTGTCGGTACGAGTTGACCGGCCTCCGCCCATGGTGTGATCTCGTGCTTCGGGACCACTGGAGAACGCATCGATGTCGTTCCTCGTGCCGCAACGCAACGACGCGCTCGTCATCCGCCGCGCGCAAAGCGCCGATGCCGGCGCCATTGGCCGGGTGCAGGTGCAGACTTGGCGCGAGGCCTATCACGGGATCATCCCGCCGAGCTATCTCCACCAGTTGAGCGCCGTTGCGCACGAGCGCCAATGGCGCCAGACATTTGCCGATGGTGGCTGGGCGTTCGTCGCCGAATGGGAGGAGCGTATCGTCGGCTTCGGCAGCGGCGGCCTGTCGCGTGGTCGTCGGGACGTCAGCGGCGAACTGTACCTGCTCTATGTGCTGCGCAGCTGCCATGGCCGCGGTATCGGACGGGCTCTGTTTGATGCCTGCCACTACGAGCTCGCACGCTGCGGCCATCGTGGCATGCTGGTCTGGGTGCTTGCCGACAATGCCGCCCGCTGCTTTTACGAGCGGCTTGGCGGGGAGCCCGCCGGCGAGAGCATGGTGGCCCTCGCCGGCGTCAGGCTGCGTGAACTGGCCTATCTCTGGCGCGACTGACGCGGCCGCTCAGTTCACGTAGTAGCGACGGCTCCGCGTGTAGTACTGGCCAATGTCGCCGTAGCGGTACTGAGCATGCTTGCGCAGATCGATCTGCGCCAACACGGCCCCGGCCGGCTCGATCCCGGCCTCACGCAGCGAGCGCAGGCTGTCGCGGGCAGCACTTTCGATGGTCTTGCCCCAGCGCACGATGAACACCACGCGGTCCGCGAGCCCGGCCGCCACCTTGGTGTCGTTGACGCTGGCCACCGGTGCCGAGTCGAGCACGATCAGATCGTAGTTTTCCCGGCAGACCTGCAGCAACTCGCGCATCTTGTCGCTCTCGAGCAGATCGGTCGGGGTCGTGGTGTGCGCCTTCACCGGCAGGAAGTGCAGCCCGGTCTCGAGATCGTTGTGGATCACTTCCTGCAGGGTGCGCTCACCTGCCATGTACTCGACCAGCCCTGCCGACACCTGCCAGCCGAGCTCGCGATGAACGCTCGGATGGCGCAGATCGAGGTCGATCAGCAGCACCCGCTTCTGCGAGCGCGCCACCAGCGAGGCGAGACTGACCGCGAACGTGGTCTTGCCTTCTTCCGGCAGCGACGAGGTCACCAGCAGCACCCGCGGTGGATTCTGCGGATTCGACAGCCGCAATGCGGTCAAGACGCCACGGATCGCCTCGGCATAGGAGGAGAGCGGCTTCTCGCGCAGGTACTGATGCGGCCGCTGCTTGCGGCGCAGGCGATCGACGCGCGGCACCAGGCCCAGCGTCGTCAGGCCCAGCGCCGATTCGACCTCGCGGGCGCTGCGCAGGCCGCGGTCGAGACGCTCGAGCAGCACCGCCATCAGCGAGCCCAGCAGGAACGAGACGGTGAAGCCGGCCGCGGCGAACAGCTTGGGGCCAGGAGAGCTCGGCGACACCGGCGGCGAGGCCTTGGCGATGACACGCGCATCGGCTTCGACGATACCCTGCTGATCCTGGGTCTCGTTGAAGCGGGCGAGCAGCTGCTCGTAGAGCGTGCGATTGGCCAGCGCCACCCGATCCAGCTCCTGCAGCTGGACGTCGGCGACACGATCCTGAACGCTACGGTTCTTGAGCTTGTCGAGGGCCGACTGGATCGAGCCGACCTGCACGGAGGCGACCTTGACGTCGTTCTCCAGCGTGTGCGTCACCCGGCTGACCTCCTCGCGAATCCCGGCCGCGACCTTGGCCTTCTCGTCCTTGAGCTGGACGATCAAGGGATGGCGATCGCCATAGAGCGTCCGCAGCTGTGATTCCTGCCGCTCCAGCTCGATCTGCTGCTGTCGCAGCTGCAGGACCATCGGTGAGGCGGTGACGTCGCCAACCGACTGCAGCGCCGCCGCCGAGCCGCCCATGTCACGAATGATGCGCAGCTTCGACTGCTTGGCCGCCAGATCGGCCTGCGCTGTCACCAGTTCGCGATTGAGGTCGGACAGCTCCTGATCGTTGAGGGTGGTGCCGCCGGCCTCGACGATGTTGTTCGTCGTCTTGAACTTCTGCACCGCCTCATCGGACTTCTGCACCTCGGTGCGGAGCTCGTTGAGACGCTGCTCGAGCCAGCCGCTGGCCTTGTCCGTGGCACCCAGCTTGCTGTTGATCTGATCCTGAATGTAGAGTTCGCTGATCCGATTGCTGATCACCGCCGCCTTTTCAGGGTCTTCGGAGGTGAAGCTGACCTGAATCAGGTAAGACTGGCCGTCGCTGAGAAAGCTGACATTCCTGGTGAAGTTGTCGATCGTCTTCTCGCGCACCACGCCCGGCGCCTGGCTCTCGAGCAGCGGCTCCGGCTGGCTGGCGAGCCCGGTAGCGATCAGCCACTCGCTGGGCAGATAGCTGAGCACCTGCCCGACCGGCTGCAGGAACGTCGGCAGCGCCGCCACCGTCGTCGGCGGCTGTGGCCGCAGCGACGGGTTGAACTCCGGATCGTCGAAAAGATGCAGATCGTCCATCACCGAGGCGAGGAAGGTCTCGGATTGCAGCAAACCAATCTGCGTGGCGATGGTCGACGTATTCACCGTCAGACCCTGCAGCACCTGCTCGATATTGCCGATCTGGAGCTGCCGCGGATCGACCATCACCGCCGACTTCGCGGTGTAGGTTGGTGTGATCACCATGCCAAGCAGCGCGGCGGCGACGGTGCCGAGGGCGGTCACCAGCATGATCAGCCACTTGCGCCGACGCAGCATGCCGAGCACGTCCATCAGATCGACGGTCGCGTCGGCGCCGAAGACCGATCTCTCGGCTGCGACGTCGCTGGCTGGCGAAGGGTAAGTCTGTGTCCGCATAGGGTCCGACCTGCTACACGCGGAATGGCTGCCCGACCGTAAGGGCAGACAATCGGCGATCTGCTGCGTTTATGACAAAATCCGAGACCGACACGACACCGGTCTGGAGTGTGCATGTGGCATGCCGAGTGCTCGCGGGCAATGCACTCTGGCACCGCAGCATACTTGGAGGCTGCGGGCGATCAACCCATCACTGCGGACCGAGGCCCGACCGTTGCATCTAGGCAACGGCAGCGTGCTCGGCAACGGGGTCGGCCAGCAAGGCCCGACCGCCACGGGCCCGCCGCAGCCGGCGGCGGACATCATCCAGCTCCGCGACCCGCCGTTCCTCGGTCCAAGCGCTGTTTTCGGCCATCACCTGCGCCGCGGCATGCAGCGCGGCGGTGCCGGGGTGGCCCGTGGTGCAGAGATCGGTCCGCCGGAATACCGCATCCGCGAGAGTCAGCGCCATTTCATGCTGCGCCGCATAAGCGATCTCGACCGCGAGAACGGAGCTGTCGCCGAGAGGCCGCGCCAGTTGGGGCTGCTCGCTGACCATGCCCAGCAGCTCCGTCACGGCGGTGCCGTGATTGTGAGCGAGCGCCCGGATGCTCTGCGGTCCAACGGAGTCCATGGCCGTCGCAGCGGCCTCTCGCACGAGCGCCTCAAAATCGTCGATGGCGCCGCCATGCACGGGCGTGACCTCGAGCCGCGAGGCCGCCGTCGTCCGCTTGAGCCGGCCGCAGACCAAGTCGACCGCCTCGACCGCCTCGACCGGCCCGGTGGTGTAGCGGACCCCGATCAGGGTCAGCAGGCCGGCAAGGCCGCGCTCCGCGGCGTGGTCGACGAGCCGTGAGCGGTGCGCGAACTTCAGGTGCGCCGCATCCGGGTCGTTCTCCCCGAACGGGATCAGCCCGGCACTGGTGAGATCGACATCGTCCGGGGTCAGGTCCAGGCCGCCATAGGCCTGATTGATCTCGTCGGTCCAGACCTCGAGCTCAGCCTCGCTGACCTCGTAGGCATCCGGATCGCCCTGGTAAACCTTGTGCCAGACGCCCACCAGCGTTGCCCCATGCCACGGGGCCATGAACAGATGCCGCCCGCCGCGGCTGAGAATGGCGTCGGGATCGGTGGTCACGGACGGCAGGGTCAGCGCCTCGTCACCTTGGATCAGCGGCCGCCGGACGATGAAATAGGCATCACGCGAGAACGGCGTCGGGGGCGTGAGCCCGCGGCCGAGGCTCCCGGTCAGCAGGTCCTCGGCATAGGGGCCTGCGGCATTGAGCACAAAGCGGCTGCGGATCGTCAGCCGATCGCCGCTGGCGACGTCGCGGGCGAAGACCCCCTGCACCTGGCCCGAGCGCTCGATCAGCCCGGTGACCTCGACATAGTTAGCGCACACGGCACCCGCCGCCATGGCACTCTGCACGAAGGCCAGGACCAAACGGGGCGGGTTGTACATCTGCCCGTCGCAGAACACGCCGGCACCCGTCAGGCCGACCGGATCCAGCCCCGGATAGCGCCGCAGAATCTCGTCGCGCCCGACGGTCCGACCATTGGGTATGCGCCGGCTCGGATCGGCGATGCCTCGATTGCGGTCCGCCGTCAGCAGGTCGTACGCACCCATGCCGACGCGCAGCACCGTCTTGCCCTTCATGCCCTGGCCGTAGGTGGGAACGACGATCGGCAGCGGATGGACGAGGTGCGGCGCGAGCCTGAGGAAGGTCGCTCGGGCCCGGGCCGAATGGCGTACACGCTTCACGTCGGCGTGCTGCAGGTAGCGTATGCCACCGTGAATCATCTTGAACGAATGCGCCGAGGTGGCGCCCGCGAAATCCGCCCGGTCGAGCAGGGCTACGGTCAGGCCGCGCTGCGCCGCATCGAGCGCCGCGGCAGCCCCGAACATGCCGCCACCGATGACGACGAGATCGAACTCGGTGCGCTCGAGCGCGGGCAGATCGCGCCGCATCGACGACATGGGTGTTGGCGTTGCGCTCGACAGCTCTTTCAACCCGGGTTGCGGCACACGGCGGCCAGCTTCTTGGTCAGCACCTTAACGTCCTTTCCGTACAGCACGAAGCAGATACGGAAGAACAGCTCGAGCACGGTCGTGGCGGCGAGTCCGACATAGTTGAGCGGATTTTTCCAGAATACATACAACTTTAGCGGCATTATCTTGATATCGACAAAACCACCCAGTTTCAGCACCTGCGTCAGGCTGTAGTCCGTGAAGGTGTTGAAATGATCGATATTGTGGGCGAGGTTCTCCGAACCGACCAGGGGATTGGCGCCGTTCAGGCCATACACCACCATCAGCCCGCCGGGCTTCAGGTTGAGCCGGCACAGGCCCAGGAACTCGAGCTGCTCGTCCAGCGTCAGGTGATTGAGTTCCTGCTCGGGGATGATCACGTCGAACGGCTCGCGGTTCTCCTCGAGAAAGGAGAACGCCTCCGCGGTGTCGCACGGCAATGAGCGACGGCGGGCGTGGGCGATCTTCTCGGGATCGGAGTCGATGCCGACGACATTCGTGTAGCCGGCCTGCTGCAGCAGGGCCACGAGATAGCCAGGACCGCAGCTCAGCACCAGGATCCGGCAGCCGTGGTCCGCCGGCAGGTGCGGCAGGTAGTTGGTGCGGTAGTAGGCCGCGAACTTGGCATAGCCCTTGTCGACGTCGGCGGGCGCCTGCCAGTAGGAGTCGAAGGGCTCGAGGCGCGCGGTCAGGCGACGTCGTGGCCGCGAAGCGGGGCGTTCGACCGCGGTCGACGCGGCGGGCGCCATGGTCTGGACGTCGTCATAGGAGGTCATCGCTAACTCCTCTTGGGTCGTCGGCGCGGTCTAGCACAGGGCCGCGAAATCTCATGCGATCGGCGACGAGGCGCGACGGGCAGTCGAGGCCTGGGCGGCAGGCTCTCACGCGGTGGCGCAGACCCGTGCCGGCACCGCCTGGGTCAACCGCTGGAACAGCCGCTCATATTCGGCAGCCGTGGCGATCGTGGTGAAACGCTGCGCGACCACCCGGTTGTGGGCGCTGATCGTGGCCCGCAGCGCCGCGTCGTTCACCAGACGGCTCAGGGCCCCCAGCAGCTCGTCGGGACTGTCCACGGGCACCAGAAAGCCCGTCCGGCCGTCGTCGAGATAGTCTTCCTGGCCACCCGGGCGGGCCGCGATCACTGGCAAGCCGCAGTGCATCGCCTCGAGATAGACCAAGCCGAATGCCTCGTGCATGGACGGCAGCGCGAACACATCGGCCGCCGCCAGCAGCTGGAACTTGGTTTCCTCGGGCACGTAGCCTCGAAATTGCACCTTGTCGCTCAAGCCGAGGCTTTGCGCCTGGGCCGCGAGGTTTGCTTGTTCCGGCCCGTCGCCGACGACCAGCAGATGAACATCGTCGCGCCCCAGCCGACCCAAGGCGCTGATCAGGTGTGCCAGGTTCTTCCGACGCACCAGACGGCCGACTGCCACGATATAGATGATGTCGGGCCTCAGACCCAACTCGGCGCGTGAAGCCGGCGTGAACTGCGGCGCTGCCGCACCCAACGAGATCACGTTGATCGGCCCGTCGAAGCCGTAGATCGACTTGGCCCGACGCGCCAG
Organism: Geminicoccaceae bacterium; assembly: GCA_049292515.1. GTDB lineage: Bacteria > Pseudomonadota > Alphaproteobacteria > Geminicoccales > Geminicoccaceae > Benzoatithermus. Next base: position 2,453 of record JBATRI010000644.1, on the reverse strand, counting down.
ATCCGTGGACACGGCCACATGGGCATCCGATGCTGCCAGCACCCGACGCACGGCAGCGCCGAGCAACGGGTTCTTGTCCGGCGTGTACCATTTGGACGGGTCATAGATGTCGCCACCCGCCATGGTCAGCACATGTGGGCTGCCGAGATGCCGGGCCAGATGGATGCCGGTCGGCCCGCTGGGGACCGCGAACCAGCTATTCACCACATCGTAGCTGCGCCCCGTGGTGACCTGGCGCCCATGCCGGATTCCGATCGGCCAGAACGATACCATCGACAGGATCGATGCCGTCGACCGCTTCGTGCGCCCGAGCACCGGCGCACGGAAAATATTGACCCCGTCGCAAAGTTCCTCGGGCGCCAAGTCGGGCCCGATGGAGGTCAGGACGTCAACCTCGTGCCGCTTGGCGAGCTCCACCGCGATGTCGCGAGTAGCAACACCTCCGCCCCCACCCAGGGGCGGGTACTCGTAGTTGACGATAAGGATGCGCATACGAGTGGCGAGGCTCCTTTGCGACGCACCTGACCAATGCAGGCATAAAGTAGCCTTGGCTGGCGGGCAACGCGACTCGACATCAACAAGGTGGCATCGACCACGTCTCGGCGCATGGCCGCAAGCTGAATAGCACGTGGCACACTCGCAACACAGATGCAACGTGCACGGCGTCAGCTTCCACTGACGGTCAGACGGTTGACGATTGTACATCGGGCCGTCAAGCGACAAATGAGCGTCGCCACATCGGAGGAAACAGATGGCCCCGGCCGCCCGGCCTGATTCGCCTCGGCAATTGGCCGGCCCGGCAGCAAGGTCGCCACTGACTTTGGCAGCCGGCATCAGCATGGGCATCGGTGTGCTGATGCTGGCAGTGCCGCTGTTCTCACTCCAGGTCTACGACCGTGTCCTCGGCAGCGGCAGCCGCGAGACCCTGCTGGCGCTGATCCTGATCACCGCGATCGCATTGGTGGCGCTCGGGATGCTGGAGGCGCTGCGCGCGGCCGTGCTGGCACGTCTCTCGACCCGTCTCGGGGCGTGCCTCTCGGGGCCATTGCTGGCCGCCGGCGCGGTAGCTGGCGATCCCGGGCAAGGGCTGCGCGACCTTACTCTGCTACGCCAAGCCCTCTCCGGACCGGCGCTCACGGCCATCTTCGACGCGCCGTGGCTGCCGCTGGCGCTGGCGCTGATCTGGATGCTGCATCCAAGCCTCGGCTGGTTCGCGCTGGCCAGCGTCTGCGTCCTGACGTCCCTTGCGGTGCTGGGCGATCTGGCGGCGCGGCGACGCCTGGCCGAGGCTGCGAGCCTCGCACCCGATGTTCAGCGTCAGGTCGAAGCGATCGGGCGCCAGCGCGAGGTGGTCGCCGCCATGGGCCTGCTGCCGCAGCTTCAGGCCCGTTTCGCGCACGTGCATGATCGGATCCTCGTGCTCCAGCAGCTTGCCGCGGAACGCGGTGGTCTCGTTTCCGGGATCGCCCGAGCGTCACGGCTGCTGATCCAGGCCGGGGTGATGGCGCTGGGCGCGCTGCTGGTTCTCGACGGCGAGCTGACCGGCGGCGGCATGATCGCGGCATCGATCCTGCTCGGCCGCGGACTGGCGCCCATCGAGCAGATGCTGACGGGCTGGCGCTCCCTGGTTCAGGCCAATGAAAGCTGGCGGCGCCTCGGCGAATTGCTCGCTCACGCCCAGGCGGACCGTCCGGCACTGGACCTCCCGCCGCCCACGGGGGCGGTCACGCTCCAAGGTGCGTCCTATGTGGTGGACGGCCGCGAGCTGATCCGGCCCACCAGCTTGACCATCACCGCGGGAGAGCTGCTGGGCGTAGTCGGCCCATCCGGCGCCGGCAAGAGCACGCTTTGTCGATTGATGGTCGGCGCGCTGCAGCCGACCACCGGCTCGATCCGGCTGGACGGCGTCGACATCGCCACCCAAGGCCGGGCCGTGCTCGGGCCGCATGTCGGGTACCTGCCGCAGAATCCTGCTCTGTTTCGTGGCACCGTGGCCGAGAATATTGCCCGCATGGCCCTCGAGCCGCCCGCAGCCCAAGTCGTGGCCGCCGCCAGGGCCGCGGGCACGCACGAGCTGATCCTGAGCTTGCCCCAGGGCTATGACACCATGCTGGGCGAGGCCGGGGCACCGCTCTCGGCCGGTCAACGGCAGCGGCTGGGCCTTGCCAGGGCCCTGTTCGGCAATCCCCGGCTGGTCATTCTGGACGAGCCCAATGCCCATCTCGACGGTGCCGGCGAGCAGGCCCTGGCGGAAGCGCTGGCGCGGTTGAAGTCGTTGAACGCCACGGTCGTGCTGATCACCCACCGCCTGAACATCCTGCGCCACGCGGATCGCATCCTGGTGCTGGACAACGGTGCGGTCGATCGGCTCGGGCCACGTGAGGCGGTGCTGCGCGAGCTCGTTCGCCCGACGCGGGTCGCCTGAGTGGCGGCCCTGGCGCCCAGTGTGGTCG
>JBATRI010000643.1:0-16021 GCA_049292515.1 Geminicoccaceae bacterium | reverse complement strand
CCCGTTGGCCGACGCGCGGGCGCCAGCTCGGCAGCCCGGAGAAGGCGTCGCCCAGCCGCTCCAGCTCGGGATGATCGTCCCCTAGCACGCGGCTGTAGTGCATCGGGCTGATCGGCAGCTTGTGCGTGTCGTAGGCCCAGACCGCGAAGCCACCCGACTCCGGCTCGAAGCGCAGCTCGAGGTCGCCCGCCTCCAGCACCGCGCCGTACTGGTCGCCCAGGAACGGCACCAGCAGCTTGCCTTGGAGGTAGCGCTGATCGGCGTCCCAGTCGATGTCGAACCAGCGCGCATAGTCCGAGTCCGGCCCCCACTCCAGCACGTCGAGCCACCAGCGGTTGTCGGCGCCACCAACGCCCATGTGGTTGGGCACGAAATCCAGGAGCTGACCGAGGCCGTTGGCGCGGAATGCCGCCACCATGGCGGCGAAGGCCGCATCGTCACCGAGCTCGGGATTGAGCTGCGCATGGTCAACGATGTCGTAGCCGTGCGTGCTCGCCGGCCGCGCCTTCAGATAGGAGGAGGTGTAGACGTGGCTGATGCCCAGCCGTGCGAGGTAGGGTGCCAGCGCCGCGGCGGCATCGAAGCCGAAGCCCTCGTGCAGCTGCAGCCGATAGGTGGCGCGAGGTACGGGGGGCGCCTCTGGATCAGACATCCGTGATCAATCCTTGGCGGCGCGTGCGGTGCGCCGGTGCTCCTTCCAGCGACCATCGCACGGCCCAGGGCCCGAAGGCACCGGCGTCGCCGGTCTCGCCCTCACGCCACAGGATGTGGCCGCGGGCTTCCGGAAAACCCTGCTGCGGCAACGCCGCCAGATTGGCAGCCAGGACCAGCTCGTCGCCGGCATCGCCGATGGGCCAGCGCACGACGACCGCGCTCTGGCCGACGATCCGGTAACCACCGCCAGCGCGAATTTCGGCCAGTCGGGGCACGATGTGCGCATGGCGCACCGCCAGCATGCGGCCATACCAGCTGAGCCAAGCGGCATGCGGCTCACGCCCGACATCGTCCCAATCGAGCTTGGCCGAGGCGAAGGTCGCCTCCGCCATCGGATCGGGGATGCGACCGCGCGACGCCGGGTCCTGGAACTCGGGGAAGCGGGCAAACTCGGCGCGCCGCCCTTCGCGCACGGCGTCGGCCAGGTCGGGGCCGAAATCGCAGAAGAAGGGGAATGGCTGCGCCGCGCCCCATTCTTCCCCCATGAACAGCATGGGCACCTGCGGCATGAGCAGATAGACGGCGGCAACGGCGCGCGCCGCCGCCAAGGGTGCCACTGCGGTCAGGCGGTCGCCGAAAGCGCGGTTGCCGACTTGATCGTGGTTCTGGATGAAGGCGACGAACGCGGTCGGCGGCAGCGCGGCGCTGGGCTCGCCGCGGCGATGGCCACTGTAGGGCATCGTCTCGCCCTGGAACGCGAAGCCCTCGGCCAGAGCCCGGCCCAGCCACTCGGTCTGTCCGGCATAGTCCGCGTAGTAGCCCATGCTTTCGCCGGTGGCCGCGACGTGCAGCACATGATGGACGTCATCGTTCCACTGGGCCGTGTACCAGCGCGGCCTACCGTCGGCTCGCCGGACGAGCCGGCTTGCCTGGTTGAACTCGTTCTCCAGCACCAGGTGGACATGCCGCGTGACCGGGAGCGCAGCGTGCACGCGCTCGGCAAGATCCTCGAGAAAGTGGCTGGAGGAACTGTCCATGATCGTGTGCACTGCATCCAGCCGCAATCCGTCGAGGTGGAACTCCTCGAGCCAGTAGAGCGCGTTGTGGATGAAGAACTCTCGGACCGGGCCGGACTCTTCACCGTCGACGTTGATCGCATGGCCCCAGGGTGTGGAATGCCGGTCGGTGAAGGTCTGCGGGGCGATGGCGTGGATGTAAGCACCCTCGGGCCCGAAATGATTGTAGACCACATCGAGCAGCACCATGAGCCCGCGCGCATGGCAGGCGTCGACCAGGGCTTTCAGGTCTTCCGGGCGACCGTAGACCGCATCGGGCGCGAAAGGCAGAACGCCGTCATAGCCCCAGTTCCGCCGACCGGGGAACGCACCGATCGGCATGATCTCGATGGCGGTGACGCCCAATGCCACCAAGTGATCCAGCTTGGGAATGACGGCGCGGAACGTACCTTCGGGTGTGAAGGTACCGATGTGCAGCTCGTAGAGGACCGCCTCTTCCCAGCGCCGCCCCGACCAAGCCGCATCACCCCAAGCGTACGCGGTTGGGTCCACCACCTCGCTCGGACCATGGACGTCGCCCGGTTGGCGTCGCGATGCCGGGTCCGAGACGCGGGTGCCATCGGGTAGAGAGAAGCGGTAGCGCGTACCGGGACCTGCGAGGTCGGTGACGAGCTCATGCCAGCCATCGCCCACCGAGCACATCGGCGCCGGGGCCGCCCCATCCAGCTCAAGCCGGACCTCGCCATGTGACGGCGCCCACAACCGGAATCGGATGTTTCCGTCGGCTTGTACGTCCGCGCCGAACGGCATGCGGTGTGCACGTGTGGTCATCGAGCGCCGGCCGCCACGGCAGGCGGAAGAATCCGCGATCGATCCATCGACTTGTGCGCCTCATGCTTGGACCCGCAGGCATGATACCGCCAGCCGCCGGTGAGCTGAACCATCGCACGGGCCGTCGGTTCCGCCGCGCGGACGCAAGTCTATACCCGCTCCGCCACCCCAGCCACGAAGTCGTAGTCGGCCTCCAGTGTGTAGAGCGAACCTTCGGACCGCAGCTGACTAGCGTAAAGCCCGAAGCTGCTGACCGGAAAGCGTTGCGTGCGGAACAGGTTGCGGCTGAACAGGTAGGAGGCCAGCCGCGACTCCGGGGGCGGGCTGCGGAAACGCCCCAAGGTCACGTGCGCGGTGAACTTGCGCCGCTCCGGCTCGACACCGACGTCGTCCAAAACCCGCTCGATGCGTCGGCGCAGCGTCGACAACCCCCCCGCCGGATCGTCGACGCCGACCCATAGCGTGTGCGGCGCTCCACGCGGCGGGAACTGGCCCAGACCCTTGAGCGCCAGCTCGAAGGGTGGGTGACTGACCCGCGCCAGAGCCTCGCCGATCTCGTAAAACATGCCCTGCCCGACCTCGCCGATGAAGCGCAAGGTGAGATGGAACTGCTCCGTATCGGCCCAACGCACGCCGGGTAGACCCTCACACAGCCGATCCAGGGCGGCACTGACGTCTTCTGGGAGGTCGAGAGCGATGAAGAGACGCGGCATGATCTCCTCCCGATCAGGGTCCGTCTCGACGCTAGCCGATGCGCGCGGCCTTGCCAAAGGTGGGCGCACCCCATACCTAGTCGCGCTCGGTCGTGACGACATCCGTCGTCGCGCAGTGGCTGCATCAGTCGAGAGCTGATCTACCGTTAAGGGATCAGACGTGAAATCGGAAGAGTTTATCCGCGAGGTCGACGAGGACCTGCGCCGCGACCAGCTGAAGAAGCTTTGGCTCCGCTACGGGTCCGTGCTGGTCGGGCTTGCGCTGCTGGCGGTGGCCGGGACGGCGGGCAAAGTGGCTTGGGACCACTGGCGCCAGCAGGAGAGCGTTGCCGAGGCACTGCGGTTCGCCGCCGCCGAGGACGCCCTTACGGCCGCACGCGACGGGGAGGCAGCCGAACAGTTCGCTGCATTGGCCGCCGACGGCAAGACGGGGTTCGTGGCGCTGGCGCGGCTGAGGGAAGCAGAGGCCAAGCTCGCCCTGAAGGATCAGCCTGGCGCCATAGCGGCGCTCGACGATCTGAGCGCCACGACGAACGACGGCCCGGTCCTGCGCGAGCTCGGTGTCCTCCTCGCGGCACAAAGCCAGCTCGACACCGCCGATCCGACCGCCTTGGTCCACTCGCTGGAGCCGCTGGCAACGGGCGACGCGCCCTGGCGCAATCAGGCCCGCGAGCTGTTGGCGCTGGTGGCGATCCGCACCGGCGACCTGGACAAGGCCCGGCAGATTCTAGACGAACTCAGCAAAGAGGTCGGCGTACCGCCCTCGCAGCAGCGCCGCGCCGAGGAGCTGTTGCAGGCCATCGGCGGGCCAGCGGCGCAGGCTAGCTCGTGAGTTACAAGATGCAGCGGCGATCGCTGCTCGCAACAGCTGCCGCCAGCGTCCTTGCGGGCTGCGGCGAAGGCACTTGGCTCGGTGAGAGCTCAGCGCCGCCCCTGCCGGGCGAGCGCAAGGCAGTGCTGTTGATCGACGACCAGCTGAGCGCCGATCCACGCATCGCCACGCTCAACGTCACCCTGCCTCCGCCAGAGCGCAACGCGGCTTGGCCCCAGTCCGGCGGCAACGCCACCCATGCCATGCAGCACGTCGCCGCCGCGGAGACCATCACGGAGGCATGGCGTACCGGCATCGGTGCGGCTGCCGGTGGTCGATCGTGGATCCTGACGGGTCCGGTCGTCGCCGGGGGCATGGTCTATGCCGTCGACGCCGATGGCATCGCGGTGGCGCTGAACGCGTCCGACGGCAAGCAGGTCTGGGAATTCGAGGCGGAGAATGTCGAGGTGATCGACCGCCTCGTCAGCGGTGCGATCGCGGTCGCCGATGGTCGTGCCTACGTGGTTGCCGGCAACGGGATGATCTTCGGGCTGGACGCCGGGGCCGGTACGGAACTGTGGCGCCGACAGCTGCAGGCGCCGATGCGCACGACACCCACGCTGATCGCGGGCATGGTGCTGGCGCCCACCGACGACAGCCAGCTCTATGCCCTGGACGGCGCCACCGGCGACATACTATGGCAGCATGCCGGGCTGTTCGAGCAGGCAGGGATGCTGGGAGGCGCCTCCCCGGCAGCGACCGACGAGATCGTGGTGGCGGCCTACGGCTCCGGCGAGGTCGTGGCGTTGTCGTTGCGGAGCGGGCAGCCGATCTGGAACGAGACCGTAGTGCGTCCGCGCCGCACGCTGGCGATCGGCGCCATTTCCGACATCGTGGCCGACCCGGTAATCTCGGATGGGCGCGTCATCGTTGCCGGCGCCAGTGGCGAGATGGCCGCGTTCGACCTCGCGCGGGGCGATCGCCTGTGGACGGCGGACGTCACCTCGACCCAGACTCCCTGGGTCGCCGGCAGCTTTATCTACATCATCACCGAGCGCAACGAGCTCGTCTGCATGCTGCAGCAAGGTGGCCGGATCCGCTGGATCAGCCCACTGCCGACCCTGGTCGATCCCACCAACATCGATTCCCGTCGTATCCGCTGGGTCGGGCCGATCCTGGTCAGCGACCGGTTGCTGGTCGCCGGCTCGGAAGGCGACATCTATAGCGTTTCGCCCTATACTGGCGAAGTGCTGGGCAAAACCGCCGCCGGCGGGCCAGTGTCGGTACCCATGGCCGTCGCCGACGGCACGGTGTTCGTCCTCACCGACGGGGCAAAAGTGATCGCATTCAGGTAATGGCGTGAGCATTCCCACCGTGGCCATCCTCGGCCGCCCCAATGTCGGCAAGTCGACCCTGTTCAACCGGCTGATCGGGCGGCGGCGTGCCATCGTCGATGACACGCCGGGGGTGACCCGCGACCGGATCGAGGGCATCTGTCGTCTCGGCGCCGACGAGTTCCGGGTGATCGATACGGCCGGCCTGGAGCTGGGCTCGGCGGAAAGCTTGGCCGGGCGCCTGCACCGGCAGGCGATGGACGGTCTGGCCGAAGCCGATGTCGGTCTGTTCGTGGTTGACGCGCGCGGCGGCATCACCACGGCCGACCTCGAGATCGCCGAGGAGCTGCGCCGGCAGAAGAAGCCGATTCTGGTCCTGGCCAACAAATGCGAAGGCCGGGCTGCCGAGGCTCAGGCGATCGAGGCTTGGTCCCTCGGCCTGGGCGAGCCCGTGCCGGTTTCCGGCGAGCACGGCGACGGCGTTCCCGATCTGCTGGCTGCGCTGAGGCCGTACCTCAGGCGTGACGAAGCTCCGGCAGTCGAGGAGCCGCCTGCCGCCGACGGCGACGAGCGGCCCGACCGGCCGCTGCGTCTGGCGATCATCGGCCGCCCGAATGCCGGCAAGTCGTCGCTGGTCAACCGGCTGATCGCCGAGGAGCGGATGCTGACCGGGCCGGAGCCCGGCCTGACCCGCGACAGCGTCTCCCTCCGCTTCACCTGGAACGGGCGCGTCATCGAGCTCGTGGATACCGCCGGCCTGCGCAAGAAAGCCAGGGTCGAGGCCAAGCTCGAGAAGCTTTCGACCTCCGCCACGCTGCGGTCGCTGAAATTCGCGGACGTCGTGGCGCTGATCGTCGACGCTACGGTGCCGCTCGAGCGCCAGGATCTGACCATCGCCCGTCTCGTGGCTCAGGAAGGTCGCGCTCTGGTGGTCGTCCTCAACAAATGGGACCTGATCACCGATACCAACGCCGCGATGTCCGCCGTGCGTGAGCGTCTGACGGTCGAGCTCGCCGATGTCAGGGGTGTGCCGTGCGTGGCGCTGTCGGCACTGACCGGCCGGAAGGTGGAGACCCTACTGCCGGCGGTGGTCGGCGCCTATGCGCGCTGGGACAGCCGTGTTCCCACGGCGGCACTCAATCGCTGGCTTGCCGCTGCCCTGGAACGGCATCCGCCGCCACTGGCCCAGGGGCGCCGGGTCAAGATCCGTTACGCCACGCAGACCACGGCTCGGCCGCCGACCTTCGTGCTGTTCGCCAACAAGTCGGCCGAAGCGCTGCCCGACAGCTACCTGCGTTTTCTCGCGGCCGGCCTGCGCGACAGCTTCGATCTATGGGGCGTGCCGATCCGGTTCCATGTCCGGCATCGCGAGAACCCCTACGCCCCGGACTGAAGCCGCCGGACGATCTGGCCCTGCACGGCGCACCCAGGCGTCAGCAGCTCGATGATCGCCGGGGCAGCCTCGGCGGGTAGCGTCACCGTCGCGGGATTCTCGCCCGGAAAGGCCTGCGCCCGCAGCTTGGTCGCCATCGGCCCGGGGTCGAACAGGTTGGCACGGACGTTGGTCAGCCTGAGTTCGGCCGCATAGGTTCGCACCAGCATCTCGAGCGCCGCCTTGCTGGCGGCATAGCCACCCCAATAGGCCTGCGCCGAGGCGGCAGCGCCATCGGTCACGAACACCGCGCGGCCAGCCGGCGCCAGCCGCAGCAGCGGGTCGAGGCTGCGGATCAGGCGGTGGTTGGCCAGCGCGTTCACGGCCATGACGCGCTCGAATACCTTGCCTTCGAGATGGCTCACCGGCGTGATCGGCCCCAGCTCGGCGGCGGCACCGACCAGCCCGTCCAGGCGGCCGAAGCGCTCGAACAGCGCGCGACCCAACGTGTCCACCATCTTGCCGTCGGTGATGTCGAGTGCGACCAGCGTTGCCTCCTCGCCATGGCGCCGGACCCGGTCGTCGACCTCCTCGAGGGCGCCGCGGGTGCGCGCCACGAGGACGAGCTTCGCCCCTTCGGCCGCGCACAGCTCGGCCACGGCGGCGCCGAAGCCGCGCGAGGCGCCCGTGATCGCCACCACCTGCCCTTCCAGTCGCCGGCTCGTGGTCACGATCAGGCGTCCTCGAGCATGAGGCTCAGCTGCGCGCCGCCGAAGTCACCATCCATGTCGGTGAGCTTGGTCGGGTACTCGCCGGTGAAGCAGGCGTCGCAATATTGCGGCAGCGTCCCGTCACGGCGCGCCTCGCCGACGGCGCGGTAGAGGCCGTCGATCGACAGGAAGGCCAGGCTGTCGACGCCGATGATCCGCGCCATCTCCTCGACCGAGTGGCGGGCCGCCATCAGCTGGCTGCGTTCGGGGGTGTCCACGCCATAATAGCAGCTGTGGGTGGTGGGCGGGCTCGCGATCCGCATATGGACCTCGGTGGCACCGGCGGCCCGCACCATGCCCACGATCTTGGTCGAGGTCGTGCCGCGGACGATGCTGTCGTCGACCAGCACCACACGCTTGCCGGCCAGCGTCACGCGGTTGGCATTGTGCTTCAGCTTCACGCCGAGATTGCGGATATGGTCGGTCGGCTCGATGAAGGTGCGGCCGATATAGTGGTTGCGGATGATGCCGAGCTCGAAGCCGATCCCGGATTCCTGCGCGTAGCCGATCGCCGCCGGTACACCGCTGTCCGGCACCGGCACCACCACGTCGGCCGGGACACCGCTTTCCCGGGCGAGCTCGGCGCCGATCTGCTTGCGGATATCGTAGACCCCCATGCCTTCGACGACGCTGTCGGGTCGGGAAAAATAGACATACTCGAAAATGCAAAAGCGCCTAGGCTCCGGCGGGAACGGGCGCAGGCTGTGCACGCCCTCGGCGTCGATCACGACGACCTCGCCGGGCTCGATGTCGCGCACGAATTCCGCGCCCAGGATATCCAGGGCACAGGTTTCGGAGGCCAGGATCCAGGCGCCGTCCAGCTGGCCGAGCACCAGCGGCCGCACGCCCAGGGCATCGCGGCCGCCGATGATGCCGTCGTCGTACAGGCCGACCAGGGACCAGGCGCCCTCGACCTCGCGCAGCGCGTCGACCACGCGCGCGATGATGCTCTGCTGCTGGCTGCGGGCGATCAGGTGGATGATCACCTCGGTGTCGCTGGTCGACTGGAACAGCGAGCCGTCGGTGACGAGGCGGCGGCGCAGCTGCATCGCATTGGTCAGGTTGCCGTTGTGGCCGACGGCGAGCCCGCCGAATGCGAAGTCCGCGAACAAGGGCTGCACGTTGCGCAGCATGCTGGCGCCGGTCGTCGAGTAGCGCGCGTGGCCGATCGCCGCGTGCCCCGGCAGCCCGTCGATCACCGAGCGCCGGCTGAACGTGTCGCCGATCAGGCCGACGGCGCGATGGCTGTGGAAATGCGTGCCGTCGAAGCTGACGATGCCCGCCGCCTCCTGGCCGCGATGCTGCAGGGCGTGCAGGCCAAGTGCCGCGTGCGGGGCCGCCTGGCCGTGCCCGTAGATCGCGAAGATGCCGCATTCGTCCTTCGGCTTGTCATCGTCGAATGCCGCGCTGCGTGGGTGATCGGTCAAGTCGGCCAACCTCATGGTTTAGCTGTCAGGAGGCTGTCGACCGCCTGCCGCTGCTGGTCGGTGTAGCCCTTTCCAGCATCGATCACGGGTGCCGGCTGGTCCGGCCCACCATGTCGATACCGCTCGGGGAGCAACTGTTCGAGCATCGTCGCTCCTTTTTGGATGGGCTCGACCAGATATGCCTGGCGCACCCAGTCCGGCTGCAGCTCGGGCTTGATCAGAAAACTCGCCACCAGGTAGGCGGCACAGACCAGGAACACGCCGCGCGCCGCGCCGAAGGCCAGCCCGGCCATCTTGTCGAGCGGCCCGAGCACGCCGCCCGACACGGCGCCGCTGATCATTCCCGTCAGCAGCTTGAGCACGATCAGCGCCACCGCGAAGACGCCGGCGAAGGCGACCGCGTCGGCCAAGCCCTCGCCTGCGATCACCGGTCGCACCAACGGGGCAACGTAGGGCAGCGCCATGAACGCGACGATGGCGGCACCCAGCCAGCTCACCACGCCCATGATCTCGGCCACGGCGCCGCGGACCAAGGCTGCCAGCGCGGAGATGCCCACGATCGCGATCACGATCACGTCGAACAGGGTCAACTGCATGCCGCCCACCGCTCAGCGAGCCAGCTTGCGGGCGCGCGGCGGGCCACCGCCCATGACGCGCAGGAGGTCGGCCAGCCGGGGCAGCTCGTCCAGGGCGATACCCAATGGCCAATCCTTGCCGGCGCCCGGCATGATCGCGCGCTGAAAGCCCAATTTTTTCGCTTCCTTGAGCCGTGCCTCGACATGGCCCACGGCCCGCACCTCGCCGGCCAAGCCGACCTCGCCGAAGAAAACCGTAGCCGGTGGAGCGGCCTGACCGAGCTCGGACGAGATGATCGCCGCCGCCACCGCCAGATCGGCCGCCGGCTCCTGTATCCGGAGCCCGCCAGCGACGTTGAGATAGACATCGCGGGTGCTCATCACAAGCCCGCAGCGCGCCTCCAGCACGGCCAGCAGCATGGCCAGCCGGCCACCGTCCCAGCCCACCACGGCACGGCGTGGCGTGGCCAGGCCGCTGGCAGCGACCAGGGCTTGGATCTCGACCAGCAGCGGTCGCGTCCCTTCCATGCCGGCGAAGACCGCGGCACCTGCGACGCCGTCCTCGCGATCGGCGAGAAACAAGGCCGACGGGTTGGGCACCGGCACAAGGCCCGCCTCGGCCATCTCGAACACGCCGATCTCATTAGCGGGGCCGAAACGGTTCTTCACCGCGCGCAAAATCCGGAACTGATGCCCCCGGTCGCCTTCGAAGTAGAGCACGGCGTCGACCATGTGCTCGAGCACGCGCGGCCCGGCGATCTGGCCGTCCTTGGTGACGTGGCCGATCAGCAGCACGGCGCTGCCGCGCTGCTTGGCGAAGTGGATCAGGGCCTGGGCCGCGGCGCGCAGCTGCGAGACCGTGCCGGGCGCCTGCTCCAGCCCGTCGACCCACATGGTCTGGATCGAATCGACGATCACCAGTGCCGGCGCCTTGGGATGGTCGACCGTGGCCAGAATGTCACCCACGGACGTGGCACTGGCCAGACGGACCGGCTCGCCACTCAGGCCAAGGCGCAATGCCCGCAGGCGGATCTGATCGATCGATTCCTCGCCGCTGACATAGACGACCTCGCGACCCTGGGCCGCGATTGCGGCCGCCGCCTGCAACATCAGCGTGCTCTTGCCGATGCCAGGATCGCCGCCGATCAGCAGTGCCGCGCCCGGCACGATGCCGCCACCGAGCACGCGGTCGAGCTCGTCGATGCCGCTGGGCAGACGGGGCGGCGGCGCCGAGGCGCCGGCCAGCGGCATCAGCTCCAGACGACGCCCTTGCTTCCTACCGCCGGCGGCCGCAGCCGGGCTCGCGGTCGCCTCCTCGACAATGCTGTTCCAGGCCCCGCAATCCTCACAGCGACCGGCCCATTTCGGGTGAGCAGCACCGCAGCTCTGGCAGACGAAGGATCGTTGGGGCTTGGCCATCGGGCTCGCGAAGAAGCGGCTGGGGCGCTTAAAGTGCGGCGTTGGTCCAGCGAACACAAGGCACGGTGGTCAGGCCTGAATGGTGCCGGCCACGATCTTGATCGGCCCCTCGGCGCGGCCATGGATGAACTGGTCGACGAAAGCGCTGCCGCTGTCGTCAATGGTACCGACAGGGCCTTGCCACACGATCTTCCCGCCATAGAGCATGGCGACCCGGTCCGCGATCTTGCGCACGCTCGCCATGTCGTGGGTGATCGACAGTGCCGTAGCCCCCAGCTGCTTGACGCAACGCACGATCAGCTCGTTGATGACATCGGCCATGATCGGGTCGAGACCGGTGGTCGGCTCGTCGAAGAACAGGATCTCCGGCTCGTGGGCGATCGCCCGCGCCAGCCCCACCCGCTTTTGCATACCGCCCGAGAGCTCGGCCGGCATCAGCATGGCGACCTCCGGGGGCAGGCCGACCAGCCCCAGGGTCTGCACGGCCTTGGCCTGAGCGTGCTGCCGGTCGACGCGGTTGGTGGCGAGCAGGCCGAAGGCCACGTTCTCCCACACCGGCAGGCTGTCGAACAACGCACCACCCTGGAAGAGCATGCCGAACTTGCGCCGCAGCTCGTCGAGCGTGGCGCGATCGGCGCCCACCACCTCGACGCCGTCGACCTTGATCGAGCCGCTGTCCGGCGTCATCAGACCAAGCACGCATTTGATGAGCACTGACTTGCCGGTGCCGGAGCCGCCGATCACCACCAGCGACTGGCCGGCCGGCAGATCGAGATCGACGCCCTGCAGCACCTTCTTGGCGCCGAAGCTCTTGGTCAGGGCGCGGATGACAATCTTGGGGGCGGGCTCGCTCATCGGCTGAAGAACAGCTCGGTGACGACGTAGTTGGCAGTGAGGATCATGATCGATGCCGTGACCACGGCCTTGGTCGTGGCGGCACCGACGCCTTGGGCGCCACCCTTGGAATGGTAGCCCTGAAAGCAGCCCATCAATGCCACGATGAAGCCGAACACAGCGGCCTTGACGAGGCCGGAGACCACGTCCTGGGTCTCGAGATACTGGAGAGTGTGGTTGATATACTCGATCGGGGCGAAGCCCAGCTTGTAGACGCTGACCAGGAAGCCGCCCATGACGCCGATCACGTCGGCCACCAGCACCAGCAGCGGCAGCATGAGCAGGCCAGCCAGGAGCCGGGGGAAGACCAGGTAACGCAGCGGGTCGGTCGACAGCGTGGTCAGTGCATCGATCTGCTCGGTAACCCGCATCGTGCCAATCTCGGCCGCGATCGATGCCCCTACCCGGCCCGCCACCATCAAGCCTGCCAGCACCGGCCCGAGCTCGCGGGTCATCGACAGGACGACAATGGTCGGGATGGCGCTCGAGGCCTCGAAACGCGAGAATCCGGTATAGCTCTGGAGCGCCAGCACCATGCCGGTGAAGATGGCGGTCAGGCCGACCACGGGCAGCGAGTAGAAGCCGATGTCGAGCATCTGGCGGACGACCTGCCGCGGATAGAACGGCCCGCGTATGCCCCCCGCAATCGCCTGCACCGCGAACAGCACCAATTCGCCCACGGTTTCGGACATTGACAGGGTGGCGCGCCCGACGGCGGCGAAGGGATTCATGCCAGGGATGGGTCCAACCGGGAGCAGGCGGAAGCGCCATGGCGCCACCGGCATCCCCGACGGCACGCACGCGCCGTAGCCGAGCCGATGCGGTGCGTCAACCGCGAGCCGGCTCCGAGCCGGCGTCACTCATAAAGATGCTCGGGATAGTTGCCGGGCTCCAGATCGTTGAACTGGCCATAGTTGGCGTCGAACTGGACCTGAATGTTGCCGATCGGTCCGTGCCGCTGCTTGGCGATGATCACCTCGGCCTTGTTGTGGACCGCCTGGCAGCGCTGGAACCAGTCCTGGTAGCGCAGGTCGAACTTATCCTTGCCCTCGCCCTCGCGCTGCGTCGGGATCGCGCGCGACAGGTAGTATTCCTCGCGGAACACGAACATGACCACGTCGGCGTCCTGCTCGATCGAGCCGGATTCGCGCAAGTCCGATAGCATCGGCCGCTTGTCCTCGCGCGACTCGACGGCCCGCGAGAGCTGCGAGAGAGCCAGCACCGGCACGTTGAGCTCCTTGGCCATGGCCTTGAGGCCCTGGGTGATCTCGGTGATCTCCTGCACACGGTTGGTCTGGCTGTTCTGGCCCGAGCCACGCAAGAGCTGGAGATAGTCCACCACCAGCAGGTGCAGCCCGTGCGTGCGCTGCAGCCGCCGCGCCCGGGTCCGCAGGGCGCCGATCGACAGGGCTGGGGTATCGTCGATGAACAGCGGCATGGCGCCCAGCTCCTGGCTCGCCTGCACCAGCGTCGGCCATTCCTCCTCGCTGATATCGCCTCGCCGCAGCCGGTCCGATTCGATCCGGCCCTTGCCGGACAACAGCCGGGTCGCCAGCTGCTCGGCCGACATCTCGAGCGAGAAGACGCCGACGACGAAGTTGCGGTGCTTGGCGCTGCCGGATTCGTCGTGGACGTTCTGCGCGGCGGCGGCATTGGCGGCGATGGTGACCGCCATGGCGGTCTTGCCCATGCTCGGGCGGCCAGCCAGGATCACGAGGTCGGATGGCTGCAGGCCGCCCAGCTTCTGATCCAGACCGGTGAGCTTGGTGGGCACGCCGGAGACCTTGCCGACCTTGTGCCAGGCGCTCTCGATATGCCGGATCGCCGCCGAGAGCACCTGCGGGAACGGCTGGAACTCGCCCCTGGATTCGCCCTCCTGGGCCAGGGCGAACAGGTCGCGCTCGGCGGTCTCGATCTGCTCGCGGCCGCTCTCGGGCAGCACCCGATCGTAGGCGCGGTTGACGACGTCCTCGCCGACCTTGATCAGCCCGCGCTTCAGGGCGAGGTCGTGCACGAGCTGGCCATATTCGGCGGCGTTGATGATCGTCTCGGCGGCGTGCGCAAGCCGGCTGAGGTAGCGGGCACCGTCAAGCTCGCGAAGAGCCTCGTCTTCCTCGAACAGCAGCTTCAGCGTGACCGGGTCGGCGACCTGCCCGCGACCGATGCGCTGGGCGCAGCATTCATAGATCCGCCCGTGCACCGGCTCGAAGAAATGCGCCGGGCGCAGCAGCTCGCTGACCCGGTGGTAGGCCTCGTTGTTGACCAGAATGGCGCCCAGCAGCGCCTGCTCGGCCTCGATATTGTGCGGCTGGACGCGGAAGGTGCCGGCTTCGTCGGCTGCCACGGCTGCCACTCCTCGGTGCTGCACACGGTTACGGCCGCGGCTTGTAGCACGCTGCAGCCGGCTGTGGAGGCGTGCAGAGCACCAGGCTGTGGACAAGCCTGGGGATCAGTGCCGCAGAACCTGTGGACTGACGCTGGAGCGATTCGCACCCAGTGCGGATGACGGCCAATGGACATCAATTGCCTATCAACAGACGCAACTTGGCCCCGTCATGGCGCAGCTTGTCGTACTGCACCTGCAAGAAGCGGATGGTCTCAAGGCTGTAGCCATTCCCCACCTGGGCGCCGATCGCATCCTCGGCGATCTCCATGGCCATGCGCAGGGTGAGGTAATGCGGCGTCGCGAGACCCGCGGTGATGCACAAAGCGGCCAGATGACGGCGATCCGCATGGTAGAGCAGCTGGCGGGCTTGGTTGAGATCGAGGCGGGCATGCAGGGCCAAGCCGATCTCGAGACTCGCAATCTCGCCGTCACGGAGAAAGCGAAGCAGCTGCTCGTGATCGAGCGCGCCGTTCGCCATCTGGCCCATCAGGTGCTGCTGGAGCTTGCTGTCGGCGTGGGCCCGCGCGGTGAAGCTGATCGCAGCCCGCTCGCGAACCGCATGCATCAGCGTTCGGGCCTCGTCGGCCGGAAGCTTCCGATCCCTAACCAGCGCCCACTCCAGTCGGCTGCCCATGACACCGATCAGCTGCTCCACGACCTCGTAGGGAAGCTCCGGTCGCCGGATCAGCCGCGCATGGATGTGGTCGTTGCCAGCGAAGTCCTGCAGCACGCGCTGCAGCGTGGAGCGCGAGATCGAGGCACCGGTATTCTCCACCAACCGCCGCACGACCTCCTCATGTCCGCCGACGACCAATGCTTCGGCCACCGTTTCCGACACCCGGGCGCGCCCCGCCACGGCCAGGCCGTACTGCAGCACCTGGGTGCGG
Organism: Geminicoccaceae bacterium; assembly: GCA_049292515.1. GTDB lineage: Bacteria > Pseudomonadota > Alphaproteobacteria > Geminicoccales > Geminicoccaceae > Benzoatithermus. Next base: position 932 of record JBATRI010000643.1, on the reverse strand, counting down.
ACAACCCGCAGCAGATCCTCGTCGGTCAGGACCGGACTCTGCTCGAGGATCGGCCGGGCGACCTCGATTCGATCCTCCGCCAGACGTCGCGCCACGTGCGGTGGCAGCGCAGGACTGCCGGCCACGGTCGCAGCCAGTGCCTGACGCACCTCCGACGCCAAATCATGCACGAGAAGCTCGATCAGCGCGTCAGCCAGCTCCCGGCCACTGCCTGTGCAAAGCTCGTCGAACTGGCGGCCGAACTTGGCCGCCACCTTGGCACGTGCCTCTGGCGAACGATCTCGTTGCAGTGTTTCGACGTCCGCCACGCCAAGCCGCGCCTCCCGCTCCTGGTCGACGCGGTAGGTCAGCAGCGCTGCTCGCCGCCTTCCGCCCGCCGAGGCCGTCGCCATGTCACCCATTCGCGAACCCAACCGCCGATATGTGGCCGGAGGCGTCAAGCCCGGCCATGGAACACCCTGGCAACATGGCCCGCCTCGGGTTAAGGATGCGTTGCACGCTGTCCGACGGCATACCTGACGATGACATCCCCGGCCGCTGCCGAGATCCTGCGCGGGACCATGCGCCTCCTGCTCGACCTCGATCTGACCGCCCTGCCCGAGTTTACGCTCGGCTCCGGCCGTCGGCTGGACCTGATGGCGCTCGGCCGTGACGGCAAGCTGGTGGCGATCGAGGTCAAGTCCTGCCGCACGGACTTTCAGACCGACCGGAAATGGCCGGATTATCTCGAGTTCGCCGACCAGTTCTACTTCGCCGTAGGGCCGGACTTCCCGCATGACATCCTGCCGCCCGACGAAGGTCTGATCATCGCCGACCGCTATGCCGCGAGCCTGATCCGACCATCACGTACCCGTCCGGTTGCGCCTGCGCGCCGCCGCGCCCTTCTGCTGCGTTTCGCGCGTACCGCGTCGCTGCGGCTCCAGGGGCAGGCC
>JBATRI010000642.1:0-1536 GCA_049292515.1 Geminicoccaceae bacterium | reverse complement strand
TCACGCAGGAGCGCCGTTGAAATGGTGGGCCCACCCTCCACCAATACGGATCGAATCCCACGCTCGTAAAGCGTGCGCAGCGCGAAAGCGAGGTCGTGTGTTCGCAACGTGATGGCGCCGGAGCCCGCAAGTTTGCTGGTGGCCGGAACATCTCGGTGACCGATGACGACCGGTATCGGTTGGTACGAGGCGCCAACGCGGCGGTCAGTCAGGGCAGGATCGTCGGCGATCACTGTGCCAATCCCCACCATGACCGCGCCGGACTCTGAGCGCAGCGCGTGAACCTGATGCCTGGCAGCTTCGCCAGTAATCCATCGGCTCGATCCATCCGGCGCTGCGATCTTGCCATCCAAACTAGCTGCGATCTTCAACGTCACAAAAGGCCACCCGCGCGCAACTGCCGCACTCCACTTCGGGTTAATCGCACGTGAGGCTTCGGCAAGGATTCCTGACTCCACATCGAGGCCGGCTTCACGCAAAACGGCTGCGCCACCTGCCGCCGCCGGATTCGGATCCTGCTGAGCGAATACGACGCGAGCAATCCCGGCATCTATCAAGGCTTGCGTGCAGGGACCGGTGCGACCAGTGTGCGCGCACGGCTCCAGGGTTACGACTGCAGTGGCTCCCCGAGCCGACGTTCCTGCTGCTCCGAGCGCGACTACCTCCGCGTGCGGTGTGCCAGCACCTTCATGGGCACCGGAACTGAGCGCGACGCCCTGAGGGTCCACGATTACGCAGCCAACCCGAGGGTTGGGTCCTGGCGGGAAGTCCGCAGACTGCGCCAAGGAAATTGCCAGGCGCATCGCATCGAACTCTGCTGCCGTTGCCATACGCACCTCCTGCGCAATGGTGGTGACTCCGGTTGAACGGCGCACCTGATCGTCAAGCGTCAGTGCCATCCATCATGATCGTCGCGATGAGTGCACCCGAGGCGCACCTGGCTACCAAGTGGCTTGCGTCACTCACCAGCAGCGATGGCCGCCGCCCGAATGTTATTGATCGCAACGATGGGATCAGCGGCACCGTAAACCGATGAGCCGGCCACAAAAACGTTCGCACCAGCCGCGGCGGCGATCTCCACGGTGGAATCATCGATCCCGCCGTCGACCTGAAGCCAGACATCTGAATCCGGACCGAGCAATTCTCGCGTTCGCGCGATCTTCGGCACCACGACTTCAAGAAATGACTGACCGCCAAACCCAGGCTCGACGGTCATCAACAGAACCATGTCGAGTTCGACGAGCATGTCGGCATACGGTTCAATCGCCGTTGCCGGTTTCAGCGCCATGCCTGCCCTTGCACCCGCAGATCTCAATGCACGAGCGAGTCGAATCGGCGCCTGCGCGGCCTCAACGTGGAAGGTCACGCTGCCAGCCCCCGCCTCTGCGTAGGCCGGAGCCCACCGGTCGGGGTCCTCGATCATTAAATGACAGTCGATCGGCGTCGACACTGTGTTAAGCAGCGCCTCGACAACTGGCAAACCCAAGGTCAGGTTGGGCACGAAGTGGTTATCCATGACGTCAACATGGAGCCAAT
>JBATRI010000641.1:0-4400 GCA_049292515.1 Geminicoccaceae bacterium | reverse complement strand
CTCGCACGCCGCCAGCATCATCAGCGCGTCGGTGAAGCCGGGGCCGCGGTCGAAATCCCACCCCTGCACCCCGGCATCGTGCAGCCAGTTGCGCCAGCGCAGCGACGGCTCCTCGCTCGACAGCTGGCGGTCGTGCAGCAGCGTGTGCAGCCGCAGGTCGTCCAGCTTCCTGAGCGGCTTCTCCCCGGCGAGCAGCGCCGGCGCGCAGACCGGGAAGACGTCCTCGGTCAGCAGCAGCCGCGTGTCCAGCCCCGGATAGATCCCCTTGCCGTATCGGATGCCGACATCGACGTCGACGCGGGCGAAGTCGACCGAGTGCAGCTCGGCGCGGACCGTGATCTCGATCTCGGGATAGGCCTCGACGAAGCTGCCCAGCCGCGGCACCAGCCAGCGGCCGGCGAAGGAGGGGATGATCGAGACCACCAGCGGCCCGACCAGCGAGCCGCCCCGCACCCCCTCGACGGCGCGGGTCAGATGCGCGAATGCCTTGCCCAGCTCTGGCAGGGCGCTCTTCGCGGTCTCGGTCAGCACCAGGCCGCGCGGCAGCCGGCGGAACAGCGTGACCCCGAGCTCGGCCTCGAGCAGCCGGATCTGCTGGCTGATCGCGGCCGGCGTCACCGCCAGCTCGTCGGCGGCGCGGGCGAAGCTCGCATGTCGTGCGGCCGCCTCGAAGGCGCGCAACGCGTTCAGCGGGGGCAGGCGGCGGCTCATGCAGGCTTAGCTCAGCTTAGGGTATGGCCCAGACTATATCGTTTGAGCGGAAGTCGGTCTAACCCTAAATAAACGTCGTCCCCCACTGATCCAGCCAAGGAGCCGGACGATGATCGCACTGCCCCGCAACTTCTCGACCATGTCTCGGTTCGCTCCGACGCAGCCCGTGGGCGATGGCATTCTCGCTACCCTGGCGCTGTGGGCCGAGCGCCGCCGCCAGCGGCGCGCCCTGCTGGAGCTGGACGACGCCCTGCTCCGGGATATCGGCCTCAGCGGCGCCGCCGCTTGGCACGAAGGCAGCAAGCCCTTCTGGCGCGCCTGAGTGAGGCGCCCGCGGTCGAGGCCGCCGGGAACAGCCGAGGGAAGGCCGTGTGCCCCATCGGCTTTTCTTTTGCCTACGCGGCGGCCGAGCCGTCGCTCGCGGCTGGCTCCCGCAGCAGCCCGTCGAGCTGGGCAGGCGTGAACAGGCGCCGGATCGTCAGCCCCTGCACCCCGATCGAGAACACCACCGTGGCGAAGGTGATGTTCAGGATCAGTGGCTTCCACGCGCTGTCCGGCAGCGACACCGCCAGCGCCAGCGAGAGGCCGCCGCGCAGGCCGCCCCAGGTGAGCAGCTTAGTGAGCCTCCACCGGTCGGCGCGGATCGAGCCCGCGGCATCCAGAGCGCTCACGATCAGCCCCACCGCCACTGCCCGCCCCGCCAGCACCGCGGCGATGGCCACCAGCCCGGGAACGCCCATCACCACCCCCGAGAGGGGATTGATCAGCACGACGTGCAGGCCGACGAACACGAACAGCAGCGCGTTCAGCATCTGATCCAGCCCGGACCAGAAGGTCCGCAGCGGCTCGATGACCCCGGCCTCGACCCGCTGCAGCGTGAGGTGCCCGGCCAGCAGCCCGGCGATCACCGTGGCGATCGGCCCGGAGACGTGCAGGTGCATGGCCGTGGCGTAGAGCCCCGCCACCGCCGCCAGCGACACGAGCAGCCCGGTGGCATAGTCGGTGGAGCGGGGCAGCGCATGGTGGATCACCAGCCAGCCCAGCAGGCCCAGCCCGCAGCCACCCAGGAACTCGCGGGCGAAGATGATCGCGGAGCCTGCCCAGGTCGGGGCGCTGCCCCCGACCGCGGTGGTGGCGAACACCGTGAACAGGACCACGGCCACGCCGTCGTTGAGCAGCGACTCGCCGTCGATGACCGTCTCGAGATTGGCCGGCAGCCCGAGCCGCCCGAGGATCGCCAGGGCCGCCACCGGATCGGTGGCCGCGATCAGCGCCCCGAACAGCAGCGCCTGCGCCAGCGTGATGGCGACGCCCGCGGCCAACAGCCCGGCATAGGCCAGGCCGCCGGTGAGCAGGCAGGCGATCGTCGTGCCGGCGAACGCCAGCGTCAGCACGAGCCAGCGCTGCTGCCGCAGGCTGGCCCAGCGCACGGCGACGCTGCCGCGAAAGAGCATGAAGCACAGCACGCCCTTGAGCAGCGTGTCGTTGAGATTGAACGACTGCGTCAGCTGCTCGAGGTAGGTGATCAGGCCGGTGGGCACGACCAGCTCGGCCACCCGCAGCACCATGGTCAGCGCCACGGCCATCAGCAGCAGGCCGATGCTCGGCTGCAGGCGCAGGTAGCGGTCGTTGAGGAACGCCAACAGCGCCGTGATGCCGAGCAGGCACGCGATCGCGGTGAACACACCCAAGGCACCCAACTCCCGCAAGAACGAGCGCGCGACCGAGACGCCGCGCAGGCGGAATAGGCACCTGCGCGGCCGGTCCGTCCTGTTCTAGCGCAGACCGGCCGGGGGCCATCACGCCTCACTGACGCATGGCCCAAGCCGGTGATCGGGGCATCGACCGCTAGCTCCTCGTCGTGCTGTTGCGCGATCGCTAGAGGGTGCACAATGCCTTCGTCGACGAGGACTTTCGGCCATGAAGACCAGCTACGATCGAGCTACTGACAGCCTTTACATCGAGCTGCGCCCGCTACCGGCTGCGCGCACGGGCTATGATATCCAGCACGCTTCCGACAAGCGCGAGCTGGTCGCCCGGCTGGTGCTGGAGGAGTGGCCCCAGGCGGCCGAATAGTCTCTATGGCGCCGGGTCAGGTTAGCTGGGCACCCCGCCTTCCGTGTCCATGTTTACGGTGCCTGTCCACCGTAATGAACTCGATGAACGCCTCGTTCAGCCCGCCAGCAATGCCCTGAGCTTCACGTTCACCTGCTCCACCACGATGTCCGGCGCCCGCCCCGCCACCTCTATCCGCCGCACATGGCGATCGACGCTCTTGACCTGATCGGCCTGCACCGCCCCGGCGATCGGCAGCCCCTCTGGTAGCAGGACCTCGAACGGATAGTCCTTCACCCGGCTCGTGATCGGGCAGACCACCGCAAAGGGTGTCCGTTGGTGGCACGCGCGCGGGGACAGGACGAGAGCCGGCCGCCGGCCCGCTCGCTCATGGCCGGCCTGAGGCGCCATATCCCGCCAGACGAGATCGCCCCGATCAGGCGTTCCCACTACAATGCCTCGCTGCCGACAGGTCCGTCGTCGAAGCCTTCCGGCAGATTCTCCGGGGTTATCGCGGCCAGCAGCTCGGCGAGCGCGGGCTCGGCCTGCCGAGGCCGCACCACGAGCTGGCCCTCGTCGACTGACAGCTCCACGATGCCGTTCTCGGCGAAGCGCAGACGATCGGCAATCGGCTTGGGAATGCGCAAGGCCAGGCTGTTGCCCCAGCGAGCGATGTGTGTCTGCATGACGGCTGCACCTGACCAAGTCTGTATATACTAAATATACACAGCGGTGGCGTCGCAGGAAAAGCATCGGCCGGAATGCTCGAGAAGATGTATTACCGTGCCAGTTCCGCTTAGTGCTTTCTTTCAGCTCGCCCCGCGCTGACCATGCCTCAGAACCACATGTCGCCGACGCAGCGGCCGTCGCGCGGCAGGTCGTCGAAGGTCGCGAGCCCATCGAAGTGGTCGATGGGGATCGATGCCACCTGTGCGGGGTCCGCCACCAGCCGCAGGTTCACCGCCAGGCGCCGCCGTCCATCCGGCTCGAGCTGCAGCCCGCGCCAGTGGGTCACGCACCCGCAGCTCGGGCAGAAATGGAACGCCAGCACGCTGCCCTCCCGGCGCCTGTAGGTCGCGGTCTCGCCGGCAACGCGGACGTCCTCGCCCTCGTAGCCATAGATCCAGAGCGTGCCGTAGCGGCGGCAGGCCGTGCAGTTGCAGGCGGTCGCCCCCTCCGGCACGGCATCGAAGCGCCAGCTTGCCTGGCCGCACAGACAGGAGCCTTCGAGCATCGGCAGCACCCTCGGTCGGTAAGACACCGCGAAGCAGCCTAACAGCCGCGCGCTATCGGCTGAAGTCGGTCGTGGCGGAGGCGCGGGTCACGCGAGGCGGAGTATGGCCCTCCGGCAGCGGCACGGCGCGGCTGCAGCGGGCGGCCGACAACGTCTCGGTGATCTGCAATCCTTGCCCCACCCAGCGATCCCGCTTGACAGGCATGCCCACAATCGCAGAATCTATAGGACCATGGTCCTTTGCAAGTTGCGCTGGCCAGAGATGATCGAGACGATCACGAACGAACCCGACCGGCACGAACGAACCCGACCGGCACGAACGAACCCGACCGGCACGAACGAACCCGACCGGCACGAACGAACCCGACCGGCACGAACGAACCCGACCGGCACGAACGAA
>JBATRI010000640.1:0-7564 GCA_049292515.1 Geminicoccaceae bacterium | reverse complement strand
CGCCAGCGGGATGCCCGGCGGCAACCCGAGTTCGGCGGCGATGCCCGGGCGCAGCGTCGCAGCCGGCATCGTCCCTTCGACGATGCGCGGCATCTGTGCCACGGTCAGGCCGGTAGCCGCCAGGATCTCGGGCGACCACGCCCGGGCGGCCTCGTCGAGCCACAGCGAACCTGCGGCATCGCAGGGGGCGGTCACATGCTCACCGGTCAGCTGCAGCGCCACGTAGTCCTTGGGCAGCAGCACGTGGGCGGTGCGGGCGAACAGATCCGGCTCATGCGCAGCCAACCAGAGCAGCTTCGGGGCCGTAAAGCTCGGCATGGCCGGGATGCCGGCGATCCGGCCGAGATCGGGGACGCGCTCCATGAGCACGCGGCACTCGGCCTGGGCCCGCCCGTCGTTCCACAGGATCGCCGGCCGCAAGGGTCGGTCGGCCGCGTCGAGCACCACCGCACCGTGCATCTGACCGGAAAGGCCGATCGCCTGTGTTGTGGCCAATGCCGCGGGTGCCGTGGCGCGCAGTGCCGCCAGCGCCTCGCGGCTGGCTGCCCACCATGCATCGGGCTCCTGCTCCGACCAAAGCGGCTGCGGGCGGGAGATCGAAAGCGGCACCTCGGCCTCGGCGAGCAGGCGCTGCTCGCCGTCGACCAGCACGGCCTTGACCGCCGAGGTGCCGATATCGATCCCGAGATAGGTCATGGCTGTGGTCGGCTATTCGTGCGCGACCGCATGCGCCGCGGCTACCTGCTGCGCTTCCATGAACGCCTTGGCGTGCCGGGCCAGATCGTAGCTGTCGGACCAGAGATTCCGCCACACACCCAGCATGTTGGACAGGACCGGGTCGACCACCGCCGACGAGAAGGATTCGAAGGCGATCGGGCCGTCATAGCCGATCCGCTCGAGGCTGCGGAAGACCGCGGTGAAGTCGACCGTGCCGGTGCCGAGATAGCCGCGATGGCTCTCGCCGATGTGGAAGTAGCCGATCCGATCGCCGCACTGTTCGATCGCCTTGCTGACGAAGCCTTCCTCGATGTTCATGTGGTAGGTGTCGAGGTGGGCCTTGACGTTGGGCACGTCGATGAGGTCGAGCAGCGCCACGCACTCGGCCGCGGTATTGCAGATGTTGGTCTCGTAGCGGTTGACCACCTCGACGCCGACCGTGATGCCCGAGGCTGCTGCCTTCTCGGCGACGCGGCGCAATACCTCGACGATCTGGGCGACACCGCGCTCGGTCTTGGGCTGCATGTATTTCTGCAAGGCGGAATAGATCACGCCGCAGAAATGCTTGGAGCCCAGGTCGCGCACGATCGAGACGGCGGTGTTCAGCAGATCCTCGCCGCGCTGCACCGCCTCAAGGTCGTCGCTCGAAATATCGGTGGCCGCGGACAGACCCAAGGAGGCCGTGGCACCGAGCTTGTATTCCTCGAGCCGCGCGCGCGTGAACTCGAGCGGGAAGCCGTACGGGTTCAAGAGCGGGATCTCGATGAAATCGTAACCCAGCTCGGCCGTGTTGCTGATCGCCTTGGTGCATTCGGCCTCTGACCAGCCGCCGACCCAGACCAGTGCGTGCACGCCGAGTTTGCTCATGGAGCGTTCCTTTTTTGTGTCAGGCGGTGGCTCGCCGACCAGCGCTCGCTGAGCCAGGGGGCGAGAAGAAATTTGGTGCCCATCACCCCGATGAGGGTCAGGCCCCAGATCGCCAGGGTCAGATGCTGGCTCAGGCCCAGCAGATTGCAGCCGGACGAGATCACCTGCAGCACGATCAGGGCCAGCAGCAGGCCGGAGATCTGGCCGAAGCCGCCGAACGGGTCGATCCCGCCCAGCACGGCGGCGAGAATGGTGATCAGCAGATAGGATTGCGCGTAGCCGGCGCTGGCCGAGTTGAAGCGGGCCAGCATGAGGCAGGCGGCGACGAAACAGAGCACGCTTGAGAACGTATAGACACCGATCAGGACGCGCTTCGTGTCGATGCCGGAATAGCGCGTGGCCTCGAGGTTCGAGCCCAGCATGTAGACGGAAATACCGAACGACGTGCGGCTCAGGATCAGCCCGACGACCATGGCGGCAACCAGGAGAACCAGGAACGGCACCGGGACTCCCAGGACGACACCATTGCCCAGCCACTGGAAGGAATCCGGCAGGCCCGAGACGACCGTGCCCCGGGTGAGCCAGATCGACACGCCGTCGATGACCGACTTGGTGCCGAGAGTCACCAGGATGGGATGGACCCCCATGCTGGCTACCAGAAAGCCGGTGACCAAGCCGATCGCGATGCACAGCACGAGGCCCGCCAGCAATGCAGCCGCCACGATCAGCGCCACCTCCGGCGCACCGGCCCCGGCCGGGATGTAGCTGTGCATGATCCACGCCATCAGCAGCGCGCACTGATTGGTGGTGGCGATGATGGCGAGATTCAGGCCGCCGGAAATCAGCGGGATCACCATGGCCAGCGCCAGCAGGCCCAGCTCGGGAAGCTGGAACATCATCGACTGGGCGGTGCCGAAGGTCGGGAAGCTTTGCGGCAGGAGCAGGGAGAAGAACAGGACCAGCACCACCAGCAACCCGAGCAGACCGCCGCTGTTGCCGGGAAGGCCGAGTCGGCGCACAGCCGGAGTCCGTGCAGGCAAGGTGCTCATGCGGGGACCCGGCGGTCGCGGCGCCGGGTACGGTTGGAGAGGCCGGTGATCGAGGTCGAGACTAGGATGACGAGGCCGATCACGATCTGGAAGAAGTACGGCGACACACCCATGAGGTTGAGCCCGTTCTGCAGCATGGCCAGCAGCAGGATACCCAGCAGCACGCCGCCGACACTGCCGATGCCGCCGGTGAGGCTGGCGCCGCCCAGGACCGCCGCCGCCAGGACGTTGAGCTCGTTGCCGTACATGGCGTTGGGGACGGCTTCACCGACGCGGTGCGCCTGCAGCATGCCGGCGAGACCGGCCATCAGGCCGAGATAGCCGTAGGCGAGGAAGTGCATCACGGCGATGTCGATGCCGAGTCGTCGCGCCGCTTCCGGGTTGCCGCCCATGGCGGTGAGTTGGCGGCCGGCCGAGCTGCGGGTCATCAGCAACCACGTGAGCAGGGCTGCCAGCGCCGCCACCAGGATCGGCAAGGTGATGCGCACCAGATCGCCGTTTGCGGTCTCAGTCTGGTACAGCACCACACGGGTCGACCACCAGTCGGGCAGGTTGTAGATCGACCTGCCACCGGTGACCCACATCAGCAGCGCGAAATAGACACTCATCGTGGCGATGGTGATGATGATCGAGGCGACACGCAGGTAGTGGATCAGCGCCGCGTTCAGACACCCCAGCACCAAGCCCACGATGAGCCCGAGCACGATGCAGAGTGGGGCTGGCAGTCCCCAGGCGGTAGCGACATACGCCACGGCGTATTGCGACACCGATGCGGTGGCGGCGAACGAGATGTCGATGCCGCCGGCCACCAGCACGACGAACACGCCCAGCGCCAGAACGGCGGTGACCGAATAGCTCTCGATCAGGTCGACGGCATTGGAAAGCGTCAGGAAATAGGGGCTGGCCAGCGTCAGGGCCGCGCCGAGCAGCACGATCACCAGCAGCAGCAACATTTCGGTGTGCGTGGACAGGCGCGAGGCGAGGTCACGCATAGACCGCCTCCTCCAGCGCGTGCTCGGCGATGGCGCCGGGCACGTAGTCGCCGACGATTCGCCCGGCCCGCATGTGCAGCACGCGGTCCGCATGGTAGTAGACCTCAGGAATCTCGTCCGAGATCAGCAGGATGCCGACGCCCGACTCCGCCAGCTGCCGGATCAGCTCGTAGATGCCGCGCTTGTTGCCAATGTCGACGCCCACCGTCGGCGAATCGAGGATCAGCACCTTGGGGCCGGTTGCCAGCCATTTGCCCAGCACGACGCGCTGCTGATTGCCGCCCGAAAGCTGCTGCACCGGGTTGCCTAGACCCGGGATCTTGATCCGCAGTCGCGCGATCCAGTCTTCGGCCAGACGCTGGCGCCGGCCTGGCGGAATCCAACCAAGGGCATTGCCGAGTCGACCCAGTGAGGCCAGTACCAAATTGTCGCCCACCGACTGGCGCATGTTGAGGCCGAGATTCAGGCGGTCCTCGGACACATAGGCGATGCCCGCACCGATGGCGTCCTGGTTGGTGTGAAGCGAGATGGGCTCACCTGCGAGCCGGATCTCCCCGGAGTCGGGTCGGGTCATGCCGAACAGGGTCAAGGCGAGCTCGGTCCGGCCAGCGCCGAGCAGACCCGTGAGGCCCAGCACCTCGCCCCGATGCAAGGTGAACGCGACGTCCTCGTACTCACCTGTGCGGCTGAGCCCACGCACCTCCAGCAGCGGCTGCGCGCCGCCCATGTCGCGGGCCGTCAGCTCATGCTCGATGGACTGCCCGGTCATCAGCTCGCTGATGCGACGCGGATCGACCTCGGCCACCGGATAGGTGCCGACCTTGCGCCCGTCGCGCAGCACGGTGACCCGCTCGGCGATCTCGACCACCTCGTCGAGGCGATGGCTCACGAACACCACTGCCACCCCGTCGGCCTTCAGCCGGGCCACGATCCGCAGCAGCGAATCGACCTCGGCCCGGGTGAGCGAGGCTGTGGGCTCGTCCATGAACAGCAGGCGCGCGTCGGCGGCGAGACCGCGGCAAATGGCGACCACCTGCCGCTCGGCGATCGACAAGGACGCTACGGCCACGTCCAGCCCCAGGTCGAAACCGAGCCGTGCCAGCAGCTCGGCCGCCACCCGGCGCATCGCCACCCGCCGCACCGGGCGGGTGAGACTGCCAATATTCTGGTCGAACGCGATGTTCTCGGCCACCGACAGGTTGGGGAACAGCGACAGGTCCTGAAAGATGACCTGCACTCCCAGCGCCTTGGCCAGCGCCGGATCGAGCCGCTCGCGCACCTCCCCCGCCAGCTCGACCTTGCCGCCCGGATCGGGCGCGTGGACACCCGCGACCAGCTTGATCAGCGTGGACTTGCCACAGCCGTTCTCACCGACGAGGCAATGAACCTCGCCAGGCAGCACGTCCCAGTCGATCTGGTCGAGCGCGACCACCCCGCCGAAGCGTTTGCTGACGGCGGTGAGGCGCAGGAATGGCGCGGTCTGCTCCATCGGTCGGGGCGCCCCTGGGACGCCCCACTCCCGATTGGTCAGAGACCCATGCCGACCAGCTCGTCGATGGTTTCCTTGTTGATGGCCTGCAGCTTCTGCGCCTGGATGTTGCGCGTCGCCGGGTCGACGGTCACCGGGCCGAGGCCCGGAATCTCCATCCCGTCCTTGGGCGTCTCACCCTTGGCCAGCATGTCGCCGACATAGACGATCACCTGGCCGGCCAGCATCGGGTTCCAGATGAAGCCTTCGCGGATGGAACCGTCCTTGATGTACTTTGCCCCCTGGCCCGGAGAGAACGGCCCGACGACGGCTATCTGCTCCTCCTTGCCACGCTCCTCGACCGCACGCGCGGCTCCGATCGGCCCCTGGCTGCCGAAGGCCAGGATACCCTTGAGGTTCGGGTTGGCGCGCATCTGGTCCAAGGCGGTCTTGTAGGAATCGTCCATGCTCTCGGCGACACCGAACCGGTCGGCGACGAGCTTCATGTCCGGAAACTTCTCTTTCTGCAGGGCGATCGCCGCGTCGGCCCACTTGTTGTGCAGGGGCACCGTGAGCGAGCCGACATAGACGATGTACTCGCCCTTGCCGCCCATGGCCTCGGCCAGGGCCTCCATGTGGGTCTCGCCGAAGCCCTTGACGCTGGTCAGCTCGACGTTCCAGTCGTTGAATTTCTGGTCCGGGCTCTCGTGGGTCACGACCTTGATGCCGGCTTCTTGCGCGCGCTTGAACACGGGCTCGAGCGCCACGGCGTCATTCGGCACCACGGCGATCACGTCGACCTTACGGGCGATCAGATCCTCGACGGCGCGGACCTGCTGCGCCGCGTCGGCCTGCGTCGGGCCGATCATCGAGGCGTTCACCCCGAGCTCCTTGCCCTCCTTCTCGATGCCCACCTCCATGGCGTTGAACCACGGAATGCCACCGATCTTGACCACGGTGACGATCTCCGCCGGATCGGCGGCCATCGCACCACAGGGAAGCCCCAGCGCCAGCGGGACGGCGGTGGCGAGCAGCATCAGATGACGTCGCGTCGAGCTCATGACCCTTGATCTCCCTGTCATGGCGGCAGCACCTCTTGCAGCGGGTGATCTGCCGATGCGGACGTCCGCGGCGCGGCCACTGATTCTCGCCAGACGAGGGTGCAGGGCAGCCGGACGTGGCATATCGCCGGATCCGACCCCATGGGGGCGGCACCGGTCAGGATCGCGAGGCGTTGCCATGCCGCATGCGCCATCTCCGCCACCGGCTGGCGAATGGCGCAGAGCGGCGGCCGAAACACCTCCATCCAATCATAGTCGTCGAAGCCCAGCACCGACACATCGCGGGGGATTTTCAGGCCGACTTGGGCCGTGGCCTTCAGAGTCCCGAGGGTCAGCACGTTGTTGAGCGTGAAGATCGCCGTGGGCTGCGGGAGGCGGGCCAGCTGGGTGGCCACCGCCTCGGCGATCTCGCTCACCTCGAAGCCGGCCTCCAGCACCTCCGCTAGCGCGCCCGGAACATCCGCGATCGCGGCGTCGATTCCCGCCAGACGCTCGCGAATGTTGCCGATCACCGTCGACGAGATCACGATCAGAAGGTGCCGGTGCCCCATCTCCAGCAGCCGCTGCGCCCCCTCATAGGCGGCGGCGACATTGTCCACGGCCACGGTGTCGGCCTGACCGCCCTCGTTGAGCGGCCGGTCAACGACGACGAAGGGAATGCCGTCCCGTTCCAGGGCGGCGCGCGCCGGGAAGCAGCCATCGCACGGCACCGCGATGACACCGGCCGGACGCCAGGCGGTCAGGGCCTCGATCTGGCGCGTCTCCTCCGCATGGTCGCCGCCGCTGGTGGCGATCAGCAGGCGTCGCCCGCTGGCACGGACCTCGCGCTCCAGCCGATCAACGAGCTCGGCGAAGAACGGATTGCCGAGCTCGGGCACAATGGCGCCCACCACCATACGTTGAGCGCCGCGCAGGGCCGAGGCCGCGACATCGCGCCGGTAGCCCAACGCCTCGATGGTTGCCAATACGCGGCCGGCAAGCTCGGGGTCGACGCGACGTCTGCCGGTGAGCACGTTGGAGACCGTTGCCGGCGAGACCGAAGCGGCCCGCGCCACGTCGTGAATCGTCGGCCGACGATTCCCGCCGCGGGCATTGCGACCGTTCTCGGCCCGGTCAGCCAACATAGCCTCCTGCTAAATCGATTTATCGATCCATACGGCGAACACGGGTACCGATCAAGCGACGGTTGTACATCGTACGCGGCTTCCAACTGCCGGCCAAGTCGCGTGCTGCTACGCCGCGGACAGGCGCTCGATCTCGGCTTCGGTCTCCAGCCAGCGGGCTTCCGCTACCTCGGTGAGCTTGCGCAGCTCGGCCAGCCGCTTCTGCAGCGCGGCGATGTCCTGGCCATCGGTATAGCTGGCTGGGTCGGCGAGCTTGGCCTCGATCCGCGCCCGCTCGGCATCCAGC
>JBATRI010000639.1:0-2116 GCA_049292515.1 Geminicoccaceae bacterium | reverse complement strand
CTTTCATCCCCCGACCACCCGCTCCAAAGCCAGAGCAGGTAGTCCGCGACAACCACGCCGACGGGGGTCAAAATTGGACGCCGATCCCGCGGCTCAGGGGGTCAAAGTTGCATGCCGATACACACATCGCGTGCGGTGTAGCGGATGTGCAGAACGAGGTCAGCGATTGTCGTATAGTCGAAGCTGCGGAACTCCGCGGGGAGCTCGAAGCGCCAACGTGATATCGCACCGGCGCCCTCAAACGGCAGGTAGCGCTCGTCGTTGAAGCGCAGCTCGAATAGCCCGGCATCGTCACGTCCCGAGCTCGTCGCCACCGACTGCACCGGTACAAGATCGCGACTCAACGGCGCCTCGTCGCCGCCCTTGGGCACTACGGCGTTAACCCGGAGCGCATTCTCAAGGAGCGTCAGGGTGCCGGCCACGGTGGCGTAGGGTCCAACGACACAAGGTACCGACACGCTGACGTTGCGGATCCGGCGGAAGTAGTGACCGGGAAAGTCGAGATCGTAGACGAGCTCGGGTATCGGGAACTCGCACGACCCGCTGGTTTGCAACTGCAGCAGGGCGATCGCGTCGAGGTCGCGCAGCGAAACGTGCTTGGTGATCTCCAGCTCGCGTCGGTTGCGTTCGAGATAGGCGGCCTGCAGCCGCTTGAGGTCCAGCGAGAGGCGCTCGCCGGCGAGCAGCCCGCTGCGCAGGCTGTTCCAGGCGCCGAAGTTGACGATCCCCGGATCCGCAACGCCGAGCTCGAAGCCGAAAGCGCGCTGCGCCCGACGCGCGAGGTCGTAGGCCACTTGGTAGGCGGCGGCATGGACTTCGGAGAGTCGGTCGACCATCCACTGGTAGAGTTCCTTGGAGGAGAACTTTTCGCGCAAGAGGTCGTCGATCGCCTCGGCGTTGTCGATCTGTCGCACTTGCTGGGTGATTTCCCGCCGCGCGAGGTCGACGCGGATCTCGGCTACAAGGATTTGCTTATCAATCTGCTCGATTTCCTTGCCGGCCATGTTGGACTGCAGGATCCAGTCGTCGTAGCGGCGCTGGTGGCTCGCCACGTTCGCGCTGCGACCAGCCTGGAAGCTGGCGTTGGCGGCGAGCATCGAGAAGAACTGCCCGATTGCACCTAGGCCACTACCTACGTTGCTGCCGCCGAAGGTGTAAGTACCAAAGTTGAAGTTCGGTACGACGTGGGCAATGCCACTCGCCACCTGGAAGGAGCCACCCAGTATCGTATAAGTGTTGCCGACTGCGGCCCAGCCGAGATTGTCGACCTCCTCTAGGGTGAGCCCATAGCCGCGCAGGTCGGCGTCTACCCGGTCGGAGGTCGAGCCGGCCAGCTGCAGCCGAGGCGTGTCCGACGCCACCGGCTCGTTTTCCCTCGGTGTATGGATCTGCTCCTTGCCTAGCAGGCGCTGGTAGTGCCGGTAGCGCAGCTCGGCCGACGTTCGCGACTGACGCACGACTGTCAGATTAGCGTGAGCCTCGTCGAGCTGGCGCCGTTTGAAATCACCAATCAGGTCAAGCTGTCAAACGGCTTGCAACTTTGACCCCCGATCGGCGTCCAATGTTGGCTCTGGCGCCGTTTTGGTGCTGACAATTACACGGCGCCGATGACCCTTGCCTGGAGCATGTCGATTTTTCCTCGGCCATACATCTGGCGTTTTACCAGCTTGAGCTTGGTGATCTGTCCCTCGGTCTGGCCATTGGACCAGGGTAGGCTGATCGCTGCCGCCACGGCTGCCAAGTCCTTGGTGACGCCGGCGGCGAACGATGCGACCAAGCTTGCTTGAGCCCGCGCCAGCCAAGATTCGAGATCCACCAACGATCTTTTGCGGATCATACCTTGGAAAGCGGCGATGACATCCCGGGCTTCGACCAGCGGCGGCACGCCATCCTCGATCGCGGCCACGGTGACCGTCTCGGACTTGAGCAGGTCATCGCGGCCGATCGTCAAAAGACGGGCGATCGTCCGTGCCGAAGGCGTCCGGCCCAGAATATTGCTGTCAGTTTTCTCCGCCTTCCGGCGCCGGGTCGCCCATTCCGTGACCACGCGCAGCGAGCCGCGGAAGCCATGCTGCCGCAGCCGACGCCACAGTTCGGCGCCATTGCGCAGCCCCTC
>JBATRI010000638.1:0-34037 GCA_049292515.1 Geminicoccaceae bacterium | reverse complement strand
CTTTCATCCCCCGACCACCCGCTCCAAAGCCAGAGCAGGTAGTCCGCGACAACCACGCCGACGGGGGTCAAAATTGGACGCCGATCCCGCGGCTCAGGGGGTCAAAGTTGCATGCCGATACACACCGAATGTCACGGACGCAGCTGTCGAGGAGCTGGAGTCGTGAACTCGAACGCACTGGCGCTCCTCGTGTCTGGCATGGCGTTGGAATCCAGCCGACCTACGGCGGTCATCAACAGGCTCTACGGGATTGGCGCTCCCTCCGCCGGCCTCAGCCTATTCTCGCGCAGCGCCTCAACCGTCGAAGGTCTGTTTGCCACCGCCCGGCCGGTACTAACCAAGCTCCGCAGCATGCGAAGTGCGGGCCGATAATTATGCTTATCGTCCAGGGCGTCTTGGATCTCGGGGATATTCCGCCCAGCGCAGATACTGATCTGGCCTTGTCCGAAGCCGAGAAGGTGGCACTGGCGGCGGAGATCACTACGGCGCATACGGCGCTGATCCAGGGGATGCGGACGACTGTCGATAGGGCAGTGACAGTCGGGCAATTGCTGCTTACCGCAAAACCGCATTTCCGGCGCGAATGGCTGAAATGGCTTGAGTCCGACACGCCGATCAAGCGTCGGATGGCCGCCACGTACATGCTGCTGGCGAAAGCCTGTGCGACAAGTGATCCGAGGAAATGGAAACGGATTGCCAATCTCGGAGTTGCTGGAGCTGTTAAAGAGCTTCGGCTTCAGCGTCGCAAAGAGCTGGCAGCGCGCCGAATGGCCGACGAGCAGGCACGAGAAAAGACGTCAGCAACTCGATCGTGTCCCGTGCATGCGAGGAGTCTGGCAACCGATCTGGTCACGAGCATTCAGGACCATTTTGCAAGCTACGGTAAACTTGCCGCACAGGACCTTCGGGCTGTCTTGGAGCAAGTCTATCGCCTTGTTGAACCCAACGTGTGGTCTGCATCCGTGAGTACCGAGATTTTTCAGGCTTGTGGGCATTGGGATAGTGTTGACGGCTGTAGCGACGGCAGGTCGATGCCGCTGAATGCCTATCCTGCCCGTCCGGGGGTGCCTAAAAACACGCAAGGTGGCTTGGCAGCTACCAAGGTGGCGACGAAGGCTCGGCGGCTCTCCTTAAGTGCCACCGAGACGGAAGAGCCGCAGCATGTCGTTGCAATGACACAGACCTTCAGTGGCGCCTCAAATGCGGATGGCAGACAGGCCGACCCTGGTTCGAAGGCTGTCATTGTTCGACAGATAGCTGCAAGGTCAAGCGACTCGTGAGCGCGTCACGGGCAAACTCAGTTCGCAAGTCTCGAACGGGATCAAATCGCGGCAGAGGAATGCTAGCTGACGGCAGGAGCAAGCGTACCGAAGATCCTTTTGTCCGCGTCAGCTACCGATTGCTTCACGCTTTGGCGTACAAGGCCCTGTCGCCCGCTGCCCGCGACATCCTTCTGCGGGTCATGCTCCGCTATCGCGGCAAGCCCACCGACAACGGAGCCCTGCCATTCGCAGCTCGCGATGCCGAGCCGTGGGGGCTGGGCCGGACAGTCGTAGCTTGGGCCCTGCAAGAATTGCAGGCGTTTGGGTTCTTGCAATGCACTGAGGAGGCAAACCTGCTGGGCCGGAGAGCGCGACGTTGGTCCTGTACGGAGTTGCCGACGGAGGACAGACGTGGCCGCGAGGTTCCGCCCACCTATTCGGCCCGACACCTGGATCAAGCCGACGCGGATCGCATTGCTGGTGCATTCAAGCAGCTCAAGCAAATGGCAAGGCGAAGGCACGACCCGGGAGCGCGTTCCAGACTCCAAAAATACAAAGTGCGTCCTGACACGCGGACAATCTTGTCCGAACACGCGGACACAACCCGTCCCGAAACACGACCAACCGTGCTTGCGTCCGCAGACGAGGACGGTAGCACAGAGTCAAGGCGGATTTTGTGTCCGCGCATGGGGACAGTCTATAGATCTACGATGCCATATACGCATCATCGTGCGGATCCAGTAGCTCGCACATCGGACGCTGCCATCTCGATGGTGGTGCAGTTCCCAGTTCCGGATAGGCCCGGTTCAGCCAAGACAGCTGGCCGAGGCGAGGAGAATGAAGGCGTGGTGGCAACCCTAGAAAGACTTCGTTGTCGGGGTTGGAGCGTAGTCCAGCTAGCAGAGCGGTTGAGCGTGTCGAGCAAGGCGATTGAGGCGTGGCTCTCTGGGCAACGCCAGCCATCTCGCTCTCACCGGGTAGCACTGGAGAAGTTGGATGCCGAGGTCGCCCCATGACGAGCGGGCATCGGCAGGCTGGCACAGCTGAGATAGTCACCCGATGCCTGTGACTTGGCGGGCCGAGCTCTGCATCCTGTCCGCTATTGGTAGGATCCAGTCACGGCGGCAAGCAGGGTTAGGCGGTAACCGGCCATTCTCAACCGCCGCTGCACTCCAGCAATTTGGTCAAGGATACTCTGTTAGATGAGCTCAAGGTCCAAACGCGACCCCAACTCTGTCGCCGCAGCAGCGACCCGGCTGTAGCGTGAGCGCCGGGCAGATGGCTTGTGCGTCGTACGGGTCGAGGTGTTCGAGCACGAGATCAAGGAGCTAGTCCGCCGACGTTTCTTGAAGCTGGAAGAGGCCCAAGACCGCTTGTCGGTCGGACGCGCCGTGGCCCGTGTTCTTGAGGCATTACTACGGAGATGACGCCTATAGCGACCCTCGTCACCAAGCACCCGCAGGCTACCACCGGCTAGGCAAGCATAAATCATGCGGGTCGCGCAGCTTCTGCCCTAAATCGACTCCAACGCAGAGACGACAATGACTCAAACCCCGAAGAGGCGACGTACGGCTGGCAAAGCTGCGACCCGCCGCTGGCGCGAGCGGCGCGCACAAGGCAGACGTCTGATCACGATCGAAGTGGCCAACACGACGTTGCTCCACTTGGCCGCCTACGGGCTGTTATCCATCACAGACGTGGACGACTCGGTCACGGTGGCGGCCGTCCTTTCGCGCATGATCGCCTCAGCAGAACTTTTTGCAGGCGCGGTACGCGATCACACTCTCGAGCAAACCCGGGTAGCGCAAGGTATCGAGGCCAGGGGTGCCATCACCAAGAATGCAGGTGCTGCCAGCCCAAATGATGGTCAGCTGAATAAACAATCGCACCTGCAAAGGCAGGGACGAAATGCCCGTGGCCGCTGGGTGGCCGGCGTTTCCGGCAATCCTGCCGGCAAGAAGCCGGGAACCCGAAACCGCGGCAGCGCAGAGGACCAACTTATGCGCCTCGTGTTAAATGCGTTGTCGCAACGTGGCTGAGATGTTTAGCCCTCGGCAGTTTCATGGTCACTGCGGAACGGCCCCGTGTACCGGTCCACAGTTTTGAGACACCGCTTTGCGTTTATGCGGCCATTGGCATCGGGCTGATCTGCTCAGCACGGACCTGCGCGGGCGTCTGGTAGCCGTGCCGCTCGATGAGCCAGCTCTGGTTGTAGGTCCGCTTGAACGCAATGAGTGCCAGGCGGAGTTCCTCGACGGTCGCGAAGTGGCAGACCCACAGCAAGTTCTCCTTCAGGGTCCGAATGAACCGCTCGGCGCAGCCATCGGCCTCTAGCCGATCCCACGGAGTGATGTGTATGGACGGCTCCCGCCCTGCAAGGGTGTTTTCAGACGAGACGCGCATCATCGGTTCGGGCTGCTCGCGTGCATCCGGCCTCAGGTGCAGCCTCGATGCTGCGGGCCTTGATGGATCATCCACTGGTCAGGCGCCCACTGTCGGCGCGGGCTTCTTGGCCCGTATCACGTTAGCGTCCACGCTGATGGTGGAAATTGGGAGCGCGTGGCGCGCCGGAGCGCGCGCCACGCGGCTGGCGTAGGCGCGCCACGCGCGGTGGGAGGTGATCATCGGTTTCAGCGGCTAAGGTGGAGTTGCGACGCTTCATCCTGAACCGGCGGAGAAACCGATGACCAACGACAGCTTGCCACTTGCCGAGCTGCTGCAGAAGGCCGGTGACGGCGACTTCCTGCGCGCCGTGGCAGAGGCGGTGCTGCAGATCCTGATGGAGAGCGATGTGGAAGGGTTGATCGGTGCCGGTCGGCACGAACGCTCGCCGGAGCGGCTGAATGACCGGAACGGCTACCGGGACCGGACCCTCGACACCCGTCTGGGCCAGCTGCAGCTGCGGATTCCCGAGCTGCGCCAGGGTTCCTACTTCCCGCCGTTCCTCGAGCCACGGAAGATGAGCGAGAAGGCGCTGGTCGCGGTCATTCAAGGTTGAGCCGCGCAGCGGATCGACGGGATCGCCGGGGTCTCGACCCGCCGGGTCGACGAGCTGGTCCAGGCCCCTCGGCGATCTGATGATCGCCGTCCCTCCGGGCACGGATCGATGCCTCCGGCATCGATGGGGCTCGCCGGCATCAGCAAGTCCCAGGTCTCCAAATTGTGCAAGGAGATCGACGCCGGGGTCCCCATGCGGCGCGCCGCATGGGGTGGGACGAGCGCGTGGGCGCTTTCCTGGAGCGGCCGCTCGAAGGCGAATGGCCCTGTCTCTGGCTCGACGCCACCTACCTGAAGGTTCGCGACGGCGGTCGGATCGTCTCGGTGGCAGCGATCATCGCCGTGGCGGTCGACATTGACGGGCGGCGCGAGATCATCGGCCTCGGCCTTGGCCCCTCGGAAGCGGAAATCTTCTGGTCGACCTTTCTCAAAGGACTGGTCCGGCGTGGCCTGAAGGGGGTCCGGCTGGTGATCTCCGACGCGCACGAGGGGCTCAAGCAGGCCGTCGCCAAGGTGCTCAGGGCGACATGGGGCAGCGCTGTCGGGTTCATTGGCTGAGATGCGCCTTGGCCCATGTCCCCAGGGGTCAGCATACGATGGTGGCTGCGGCCCTGCGTCAGGCTTTCCTGCAGCCCGATCACGACACCGCCCGGCAAACCTGGCGGCAGGTCGCCGACCAACTCCGTCCTCGCTGGCCCAAGCTGGCCACTCTGATGGACGACAGCGAGCATGACGTGCTGGCGTTCATGGCCTTTCCCGCCCAGCATCGCACCAAGCTACACAGCACGAATCCGCTCGAAAGACTCAATAAGGAGGTCAAACGGCGCGCGGATGTCGTCGGCATCTTCCCTGACGAGAAATCGATCATGCGCCTGATCGGCGCCGTACTGATGGAGCAGAACGACGATTGGCAGCTGCAGCACCGCTACATGCAGCTCGAGGCCATGGTCGAACTCCTACAACCCACTGAAGACGATCCGCTCAGACTTCCAACCACCGGTCTTTGCCCGGTCCCCCGGAGGGATGCCGGCGCAGCCGGCAGGGCCGCCTGACCGATGGCCACCTCCGATCCCACCCGAATCTACACCCGCTTGACGGACGTGACCCCGAGCTGGCGCCCGAAATGTTGGCCCCGGCTCTTGGCCGCCGCGATGCCGGAGCAGACGCGCTCCTGAATCAGCTCACGCTCGAACTTGGCGGCACCTGCGAGGATGGTAGCCAGCATCCGGCCGCGCGGCGTCGACAGGTCGAATGCCACGCCTCTCAGCGCGATCACCGACACGTTACTGCTTTCCAGCTCCTGCAGCGTGTGCAGCAGATCGAGTGTGCTGCGGCCCCAGCGCGAGAGTTCACTCACCAGCACCACGTGGATCTGGCGCGCCTGTGCCAGCGCCATCACTCTCTTCCGTTCGGCCCAATCGAGCTTCACGCCTGAGCCGGTCTCCTTGAATACACCGACCAGCTGATATCCGGGGCGCGGACGAAGGCGGGCGAGCTCTCGGTCCCGAGGACTACCAGCTCGTGCTGGAAGTGGTGCGCCATTTATTGCAAGCGGTGATCGTGGCGAACGGCGATGCCGCCGAATGTCGCTTTGCGGTTCGCAGGCACGTCCTTCATGCGGGAATCTACTTAGGAATCTTCGCAGTTGCCTAATCTCCTCGCCAGGCCGTTAGTGCTGGTGAGGTGGGCATCATGTCAGCACCAACGTCGCCGACCCCGATGGGCAACGCTGCAGGCTTTCTCAGCGGTGGCGGCGAGATGGGCGCGCTCATGCGCGCGAAAGACTGGGCGGCGACGCCGCTGGGTCCGGTCGAGACTTGGTCTCCGAGCCTTCGGATGATGACCGGCTTTCTGCTGGCCAACCGGTTTCCCCTACTGCTCTGGTGGGGGCAGCAATACAGTTCAATCTACAACGACGCCTATCGTCCGGTTCTCGGCAACAAGCACCCTTGGGCGCTGGGGCGCCCCGTCAGCGAGTGCTGGGCGGAAATCTGGGATGTCCTGAAGCCGCTGATCGACACGCCGTTCGGCGGCGGCCCGTCCACCTGGATGGACGATCTCAGGCTGGAGATCAACCGGTACGGCTTCGTCGAGGAGACCCACTTCACGGTCGCCTACAGCCCGGTACCCGACGAGACCGCGCCCAACGGCATCGGCGGCGTGCTGGCGACCGTGCACGAGATCACCGACAAGGTCATCGGTGAGCGTCGCGTGCGGGTCTTGCGCGACCTCGGGTTGCGGGCCGCGGAGGCTAGGACCGCCGAGGCGGCCTGCGCCATCGCGGCGGAGACGCTGGCGGGTCACGCCGAGGACGTCCCGTTCGCGCTACTCTATCTGCTCGACGCGGACGGTGGACGGGCGCGTCTCGCGGGCGCCACTGGAATTGGCAAGGGGGAGAGTGCGGGCCTGCAGTGCGTCGAGTTCGGCGCTGATGCGGCGTCAGGCGCCGGCTGGCCTCTGGCCGAGGCGGTGCGCAGCGGGGCCATGGTCGTCGTCGACCGCCTCCAAGACCGCGTCGGCCGCGTGCCTCCCGGGCCCTGGTCCGACCCCCCGCACAGCGCGGCCGTCATCCCGATCCGTTCCAACACGTTGCACCGGTTGGCGGGCCTGCTCGTGTGCGGCGTGAGCGCGCGGCTCCGCCTCGACGACCAACACCGCGACTTCCTTGAGCTGGTGGCCACGCAGGTCGCGACGGCCGTCGCCAACGCCCGCGCCCACCAGGAGGAGCGGCGGCGGGCGGAGGCGCTGGCGGAAATCGACCGGGTGAAGACCGCGTTCTTCTCCAACGTCAGCCATGAGTTCCGCACTCCGCTGACCCTGCTCCTGGATCCGCTCGAGCAACTCCTGGCAAGGTCGGGCGGCGAGCTTGCCGCCGAGGACCGGTCGCTCGCCGCGATGGCGCACCGCAACGGCCTGCGCCTCCTGAAGCTGGTCAACACGCTGCTCGACTTCTCGCGCATCGAGGCGGGCCGTGCCGACGCGTGCTTTACGCCGACCGACCTTGCCAAGCTTACGGCGGAGCTCGTCTCCAGCTTCCACTCGGCCTGCACGCGCGCCGGGCTCGTGCTCGCGATCGAATGCGAGCCTCTGCCCGAGGCGGTCTACGTCGATCAGGACATGTGGGAAGCGATCGTCCTCAACCTCGTCTCCAACTCCTTCAAGTACACGCTCGAGGGCCGCATCGAGGTACGGCTGACCACGACCGGAGAGGCTGCCGAGCTCCGGGTCAGCGACACCGGGGTCGGCATCCCTGCGCCCGAACTCCCGCGCATCTTCGAGCGCTTCCATCGCATCGAGAGCCAGCGGGGCCGCTCGTTCGAGGGCAGCGGAGTCGGGCTGGCGCTGGTGCGCGAGTTGGTCCGGCTGCACGGCGGGGCGATCACCGTCGAGAGCGAGGTCGGCAGGGGCTCCACGTTCACGGTCAGCGTGCCGTTCGGCGCCGTGCACTTGCCGGCCGAGCAGGTCTACGGCGCGCGCAGCCCGCCCAGCGCCGGGACACGGCCAACGGCCTACGCCGAGGAGGCCATGCGCTGGCTGCACGGGGAGCCCGACGGCGAGGAAGTGCCACCACAGGGCGACGGGGACACGAGCTTGGCGCCGGTTGGCGGGCAAGCACGGATCCTGCTGGCGGACGACAACGCCGACATGCGGGACTATCTGGCGCGGCTGCTCACGACCGCCGGCTGGGAAGTCGAATCGGCCGTGGATGGGGAGGCAGCGCTGGAGGCTGCCCGGCGGCGGAGACCCAACCTCGTACTTGCCGACGTGATGATGCCGCGCCTCGACGGGCTCGGGCTCGTGGCGGCCCTGCGCCGCGACCCGCGGCTTGCCGAGCTGCCCATCATCCTGCTCTCCGCGCGGGCCGGGGACGAGGCGCGGGTCGAGGGTCTGGCTGCCGGGGCGGACGACTATCTGATCAAGCCGTTCACCGCCCGCGAGCTGCTGGCGCGGGTGCGTTCGCACCTCGCCCTGGCGCTGCTGCGCCGCGAGGCAAGCGAGCGCGTGGAACGGAGCGAGGCGCGGTTGCAGGCGGCGGTCAGTCTGGTCGGCCTGTCGCCGTACTCCTGGTGTCCCATGAGCGGCGTGCTGACGTGGGACGACCGCCTCAAGGCGATGTGGGGCCTGCCGCCGGATGCCGGCGTCGACATGGATGTCTTCCTGGCGGGGCTCCACCCGGACGACCGGCCTCGGGTCGAGGCTGCCATTGCCGCTTGCACGGACCCGGCTGGCGACGGCGTCTACGCGCTCGAGTACCGCGTGATCGGCATCGAGGATGGCGTCGAGCGCTGGGTCGCGACCTATGGCCGGGCCCTCTTCGAGGCGGGCCGGCCCGAGGAATTTGTCGGCGCAGCCCTCGACATCACCGAGCGCAAACAGACAGAGGAGCGGATGTGCGCGCTCCAGGCGGCGCTCTCGGACGACCTTGCCGTCATGTCGCGGCTGCACGAGCTCAGCACGCGCCTGACGGCGCCGGCCTCGCTGCCGCAGCTGCTCCAAGAGGCCCTCTCCGCCACCATGGAGCTGCAGCGGGCGGATTTCGGCAGCATCCAGCTCTACAATGAAGAGACCGGCGTCCTGGAGATCGTCGCGCATCGCGGGCTGGGACAGGATTACCTGGACCACTTCAACACCGCCGACGCGCACGACACTTCGGCCTGCGGGCTGGCGCTTCATGCCGGCAAGCGGGTGCTCATCGAGGATGTCGAACTCGAACCCCGGTACGCGCCGCACCGCCGGATCGCCGCGTCGACCGGCTTTCGCGCCGTCCAGTCGACGCCGCTCCTGGACCGTGTCAGCGGCAAGCCGCTGGGCATGCTGTCCACGCACTTCCGGCGGCCTCATCGGCCGTCCGAACGGGACCTCCGCGTCACGGACCTCTACGCCCGGCAAGCCGGGGACGTGATCGCCGCCAGCATGGCGGAGCGGCGCGTCCGCGAGAGCGAGGAGCTGTTTCGGCGCTTCGCCGAGCACTCGACGGCCGTGCTCTGGATCGCCGACACCGCGACCGAGCGGGTCACCTATCTGAGCCCGGCCTACGAACGCGTCTGGGGTGAGCCGCTCAATGCGCAGCTCGGCAAGACGTGGCGACGCTGGGCCGAGCGCGTGCACCCCGATGACCGGGAGCGTGTCGTCGGCGAAACTGCGCGCGTCCTGCAAGGGGACATCGGCATTCGGGAATACCGCATCCTCCGGGCGGATGGTGCGGTGCGTTGGATCCGCAACACCCTTTTTCCCATTCAAGAAGGGGGGAAGGGAGTACGGGTGCGGTGGATCGCGGGCATCGCCCAAGACATCACGGTCCACGAGGGCTCCCAGGTCTATCTCGTGGAGGGCAGCGAGGCTGCGCGCCGGATGCACGCGGCGCTGCTGCAGGGTGCCGGGTACGCGGTGAAGGTATTCGCATCGGCGAAAGCTTTTCTCGAGATGTCGCTGGCGCTGGTACCTGGCTGCGTCCTGCTCGATGTGGCCGGTCCCGAGACGAGCGGGCTTGCCGTGCCGAAGGAGCTGGCGGCGCGGCGAATCGAGCTGCCGATGATTGTCCTCGGCAGCGGTCAGGACGAGGTCGCGTTCGCGGTGCAGGCGATGCGGCTGGGCGCGGTCGACTTTGTGGCGATGCCTTGCGCGCCGGAGAGGCTGCTGGCCGCGGTCGCCTCGGCGCTGGCCGACATCCGCCAGGCAGCAGAACGCCATCATTCGGCCATGCTGGCGCGTTCGCGTGTCGCGGCGATGTCACCGCGCGAGCGGGAAGTGCTGGATGGGCTCCTCAAGGGCGGAACCAACAAGACGATCGCGAAGGAGCTCGGAATCAGCCCGCGAACGGTCGAGGTCCATCGCGCCCACCTCATGGAGCGGCTGGGTGCCCGCACCCTGCCTGAAGCCGTGCTGTCCGCCGCGGCCGCCGGCCTGCAGCCGCCGCGCGACAGCTCGAAAATCGATCCCCAGCAGCCAGTCGCCTCGGGCCTGCAACCTCGGAAACCAGCTTAGGGTTCGTCCCAATAGCTGGTCCGGGCGTATGGCAGGTACTGTGAAGGCGTGCCTACGGCGAGGTATCGGGCAGCCGCGATTCTCGCCTCGGCCCGACGTCCGCTTGTCAGCCACGACCCACGGTCACCCCGAGCTGTGACGGGAGAAAATAATGACAGACAGGATCTGGCCCTATCGGGCCGCCAGCTCGGCTTGCAACAGTACACCGGCATTGGCTCGTCAAGCATTCGATGTCCTGGAGACTCTGGAACCGCTGAAATCGACGACGCCGTACGGCCGGGCCCAGACCGTGTACGGCCCCGACGATCCCGCCGACCATTGGTACCGCGTGGTCGTCGGCATGACGCGCAAATGCACGGTGACGGCCGATGGCCGGCGCCAGATCGTCGACTTCCTTCTGCCGGGCGACTTCTTCGGCCTTGTCAACGCGCAGGAGCACCACTTCGCCGTCGAAGCGGTCAGCAAGGGCACCATCGTGGCGCGCTATTCCCGCCGGCGCGCCGAGCAACTGGCCGACGCCGATCCACGGCTGGCCCGGCGGCTGCGCGAGCTGGCGTTCGAGACGACCGCCCGCCTGCAGGCCAGGACGCTGATCCTCGGGCGCAAGAGCGCGCTCGACAAGGTCGCGGCGTTTGTCGTCGAGATGGCGGAGCGCTCCTTGGACGGGCCTGCCGACACGCTCATGCTGGGGATGTCGCGCTACGACATCGGCGATTATCTCGCCCTGTCGTCGGAAACCGTGAGCCGCACCCTGACGGAGCTGCAGCAGCGCGGCCTGATCGTGTTCAGGGGCAGGCGCTGGCTGCGGATCGTCGACCGCGGCACGCTCCAGGAAGGTCTTGAAGGCGAGAGGCTCACGGCCCCCCTGGTTGGCAGATACATCCCTGGAAAACTGATCCAGCCCGGCCTTGCCTGATGCCGGTGCCGGGGCGCGGTTGGTACCCGAGTGGGCTCAGACCCCGACCCGGCCCTGCAGCTCGGGGTTGAGCTCCGCTCGGATCTCGGTGACGATGCTTGCCGCCTGCTCCTGGGAGAGACCACTGAGCAGCAGGATCTGGTCGGCGAGCGCCAAGCCGGCGGCCAGGTTCTCTGGGAACACGACGTTCGCCCCGGTCTCGGTGATGGTCGCGAGCGCGCGATCTTCGCCGGCGCTGACGACTGCGACGATGCCGGCGTTGTTGTGGCGCGCGTGGTGGAGCAGCCGCTCGACGGCCCGGCGCTCGTCGAAGGTGACCGTCAAGAGCCTTGCGCGCTGCACCCCCACCCGATGCAGCGTCTGCGCCCGGCTCGCGTCGCCGAAGACGGCATGATGCCCCGCCCGCTTGGCCTCGCGAAAGCGGCTCAGGTCCGATTCGATCGCGATGTACGGGACCTTCGCGGCCTCGAGGACGAGCGCAAGGAGACGGCCGACCCGCCCGCAACCGCACAGGATGACATGATCCTCCAGCGCGTGGCCCGCCTGCGGGGCCGCCTCCTCGTCCGTCATGGCCGCGATCCCGACGAGGTCGGCGATCGCAGCGCTGCGCTGGATCAGGATGGGTGCGAGGCCCATCGTGAGCGCCAAGGCGACGAGCATTGCCTGGCCAGCACTGGGCTCGATCATGCCTGTGCTCATCGCCTGGGTGAGCAGCAGGAGGCCGAACTCGCCGCCGTGCGCCAGGATGACGCCGACGCGCAGCGCGACCTGGACCGGCCAGCGCAGGACCACGGCCGCCAGGGTGGCGAGCGCCGCCTTGCCCGCGAGGAACACACCGATCCAGCCGAGCACCGCGAGCGGTGCGGCCGCGAGGACCGTAGGGTCGATCTGCATGCCGATCGTGACGAAGAACAGGCCGACCAAGAGGTCGCGGAACGGACGGACATCGTCCTCGATTTGATGCCGGAAGTCGCTCTCGCCGACAGCCATGCCTGCGAGAAAGGCACCGATCGGTGCCGACAGTCCCGCTGCCTGCGCCGCGAAGGCGGTGCCCAGGGCCAGAGCCAGGGAGCAGAGCAGGAACAGCTCGGGCGACCGCCCCTGGGCAGCCCAGGCCAGGGCGGCCCGGAATACGCGCTGGCCGACGACGGCGATCAGCACGAAGGCGAGCGCAGCGGCCAGGAGTTGGCCGGACAGGGTCGTGGCGCTGAAATCCTCGCCGCTGGTGCCTACCAGGACAAGAAACGGGAGCGCGGCGAGATCTTGGAACAGCAGGATGCCGACGGCCAGCCGCCCGTGCTGGCTGCCCAACTCGCCTTCGTCCGACAGTTGCTTGAGCACGATCGCCGTCGACGACATGGCGACCACCCCGCCCATCACGACGGCGGCGAGCCAGCCGGCCCCGAGCAGGCGTGCCGCCAATGCCACGCCCAGGGTGGTCAGTGCAACCTGGCAGGCACCAGCGCCGAAGACCGTTGCGCGCGCGGCGATCATCTTGGGCAGCGAGAACTCGAGCCCGACCATGAACATCAGGAGGACGACGCCGAGCTCGGACAAGAACGCGGTGCCCTCGCTGGGTGCCAGAACCGCGATCCCGTGCGGGCCGATCGCAAGGCCGGCCAGCAGGTAGCCGAGGATGGGCGGGAGCCCGACCCGCTTGACCAAGCCGACGGCCCCGGCGGCGGCGAGGATGACGACCAGGCTTTCGGTCAGCAGTGTGTTCGGCAAGGTCTCAAATCTCCGGCTGAGGCGCTCATCCCGATCGGCTGCTGGAGATCAGCGCGACGGAGCTTCGTCGCGATCGGGTGGCGCTTTCCCCGTGGGCCGGCCGTCGGATGGTTCGGGTCGGGTGGCGGGGGCGCCGGGATGGATCGGGATCCAACCCGGCGGATCGCTCGCCGGGAAGGACTCGGCGATCGCCTCGTCGACCGGGTCGGGGACCTCCTCGTCCGGCATGCCCGTCGACGGTTCTGGGCGCTTCTGCCCGCTGCTCATGGCCTACCTCCAAGAAGTGCCTAGCCTACGATGCCCGCCGAGTTCGCCGATTGACGCTCCTGCGCGTGGGCGCGCACCCAGGAGACGATCCCGGCCGTGCTCATCGCGCCCGCGGTCTGGACGGCGGGTTCGCCATGGGCGAACAGCATCAGCAGCGGAATGCCGTGCACCCCGAAGCGCTCGGCGACCGCCGGCTCCTCGTCGATGTTCACCTTGAGGAGGCGATAGGCCGGCTCCAGCTCGCCGGCCGCACGCTCGAAGGCAGGCCCCATGGCGTGGCAGGGCCCGCACCACGGGGCCCAGAAATCGATCACGAGCGGTATGTCGTTCCGCGTGCGATGGCGCTCGAAGCTCTCGGTCGTGACGGGATACGGCCGGCCCTCGAACAGCGGCCGACGGCAGGTTCCACACTTCGCCCGTTCGGCCGGCCGGTCGGCCGAGACCCGATTGACCGCCAGGCAGTGCGGACAGACTAGGTGCAGCGATGATCGGTCCATGGTGACGCATCCTTGTTCGTCGTGCGGTCCCGAAGCGCCTGACGGCGAGTAAGCCGGCTACCGTCAGCCACCAGCAGACGACCGGCGCGTGGCAGGCGGGAACGGCGATCGGCACCGATAGTATCAGCCTGCCGCCGTCCCCAACGGAGCCATGCCCTCTCGCCATCATGTTGGCGTCCCTGCTTTGCCCATGCCGGGCCCGGGCACGTGGCGACCCGGGTCGAGGTCCGCCGCCTCGAGCGGCTCCGCGGTGACCCGCCTCCGGATGACCTCGGATCGTGCGTAGATGGCCGCGAGAAGCTCGCCGAGCGTCTGTCGCAGCCCGTGGACTTGGTCGACCAAGTCGAGGATGATGGTGATGCCCTCAGCGTTGACGCCGATGTCCTGTTGCAGATCGCGGATCAGCCTCGCCCGGGCCAAGTCGACGTCGGCAAACCTTTCTGCCCCTCCCTGCGCAGGCGCGCGCACCCAGCCAGTTTCGACCCAGGCTTCCAGCGTCGCCGCGTCGATGCGGGCGTGCAGAAGGAAATCACGGGTGGCGATCATTCACGCCTCCATCCCTTGGCGCGGATCGTGGGCCTTGCCCGCCGACCAGCCGGCGACGAAGCGCTCCAGCTCTGGATCGGGCCTCTCGGGCAGGACGACCTTGACCGTGACGTGCTCGTCGCCGCGGCCGCCGTCGGCGTGTGGGACGCCTTTACCCTTAAGCCGCAGCCTCGTGCCGGTGTTGGACCATTTGGGAACCGTCATCGTCACCGGCCCGGTCGGCGTGGGCACCTGGATCCGGCCGCCGATGACCGCCTCGGCGAGCGATATCGGCACCTCGAGGTGGATGTCGTCGCCCCGGCGCGTGAAAAAGTGGTGCGGCCGTATGTGGATCTCGATCAGCGCGTCGCCCGGCGGCCCGCTGCCGGTTCCCGGCCGGCCCTTGCCTCGTAGGCGCAGCGTCTGGCCGTCGCGCGCGCCGGGCGGGATAGCGACGTCGATCACCGAGCCGTCGGGCAGTGTCAGGCGCTTCATGGCGCCGTTGACGGCATCGAGGAAGTCGACGTCGAGCCTATAGGCGACGTCCTGGCCGCGCCGGCGCCGATCGAAGCGGGCACCCTGGCCGAAAAGCTCCGATAGGATGTCGTCAGTGGCGAAGTCGGCAAAACCTGCATTGCTCGTGTAGGGGTTGGCCGCACCGTCGGCGAAGTCGCGGTAGAAGTGGTCGCGCGGCCGCTCGGCACCGGCGCCGTCGATCTCGCCGCGGTCGAACCGGGCTCGCTGCTCGGGGTCGCTCAAGAGATCGTAGGCCGCCGTCACTTCCTTGAACTGCTGCTCCGCCTCGGAATTGCCGGGATTGAGGTCGGGATGCAGCTGCTTGGCGAGACGGAGGTAGCCCTTCTGGATCTCCCCCGGCGAGGCGTCGCGCTTCACGCCCAAGACCACGTAGGGATCGACGCTGCTCGCCACCTCCGTTCTCCCATGTCTTCCCGCTCCAGCCCCGGGCCTAAGACGAGCCAGTCGGGCGAAAATAGCCCCATTGCGCGCCCGGCGAACTGACGCGGATCAGGGAAAGAGCGCGTCGGTGCGTGCATCGTCGCTGTATGGCGCAACGGCCCGTCCGGGCGGTACGTCAGGTCAGGAGAATGGACGATGTTGATGACATACCCCGCGGGAGGCCGCCGACCCGACCCATTTCGCGAGTTGCGCCGAGCGCAGAACGATCTCGGCCGACTGTTCGGCAGCCTCCGCTTCATGCCGCAGGCCGAATTTCCGCCTGTCAATATATGGGCCGGCGCCGATGGAGCGGTGCTGAAGGCGACGATACCCGGGGTGAGCCAGGATCAGATCGACATCACCGTGCATCAGAACACCGTCACACTGCGCGGCAGGCGCGAGCCCGAAGCCCTGGACGGCGACACCGTCGTGCTTCGCCAGGAGCGTGCCCATGGGCCGTTCGGCCGGACGGTGGTGCTGCCCTTCCGCGTCGATGCCGATCGGGCTGCCGCCCGCTTCGCACACGGCATGCTAACGCTGGAGCTGCCGCGGCCCGCCGCGGACCAGCCCCGGCGGCTCAAGGTTGCCAGCGCCTGACCGTGGAGGACATGAGCCATGACCGACCAACCGACCACCGCCGAGCCGACCGGCTCCGCGCCGGCCAACGCCGAGCCCGTCAGCGAGGCGCCGTCCTTCGTGCCGCCGGCCGACATCCTCGAGACCAAGGATAAGCTGCTGGTGCTGCTCGACATGCCCGATGCCGATCCGGACAGTCTCAACATCACCGTGGATAACCTCGTGCTCTCGATCTCGGCGCGCGTGACAGACTCGTCCGCGTCGGACGGCTATGCCCTGCTGTATGCCGAATATCGCGAGGGGAACTACGAGCGCGTGTTCACCCTCTCGGGCCAGATCGACCGTGATCGCATCGACGCCGAGTTCAAGAATGGTGTCCTGCGGCTCACCCTGCCGAAAGCGGCCACGCCGGCAAAGAAGATCTCGGTCAACGTGGTCTGAAGGAGGGCAGTACGATGAACATCAGGGATCTCATCCCCTGGGGCCGCAGCGGTCGCGAGACCCCGGCCCGCCACGAGGGCGCAGACCCGATCCAGGCCCTTCAATCAGGCATCGAACGCGTGTTCGAGGACTTCTGGCGGTCGGCCGAGCAGTCCATTAGTGGCGCCGGTAACACATTGCTCCCACGCGTAGATGTTCAGGAGACGGACAAGGCGGTCGAGGTCACGGCGGAGCTGCCCGGCATGGACGAGGCAGACGTCGAGCTGGATGTCGCCGAAGGCATGCTGACCATCCGCGCCATGAAGGAGGCCGAGCGCACCGCCGACGAGAAGGGCTATTTCGTGCGGGAGCGCAGCTTCGGCGCGGTCGAGCGGCTGGTGCCGCTGCCTGCCGGGCTCGATCTCGACGCGGCCCAGGCCGCGCTCAAGAACGGCGTGCTGACCATCACGATCCCAAAGATCGCGGAAGAGCAAGGAGCGGTCCAGCAGATCTCGGTGAAGCGGGCCTGATTGCCAAGCTGGAACCAACAGGAGCCCGGATCAAAGTGCGCGAGGTGGCGGCGGTGTTCCGCACGCGCCAGGCGCTCAACGGGCGGCCGACGCGCTGCTGCCTATGGGTCCGCGTCCGCTCGCCCGAGCGGAAAACAAAGGCGCAAGAGATCCTACGAGAGCACGGCGGCGAGGCAACACGTGTCCACCACGAGATTGAAATCGACGAGCCCTTCGAGGACATGCCGCTGAGCTCGCTCGTGGTGGACCCGTGGCTCGGCAGCGAGCCTCTCGGCGCGCCCTAGGTCGAGAGCCGGCCTGGACGCCTCGGCGGCGTCGGCCATGGCGTGGCCGCTGCGCGGCGGCACCCCAAGCCGCGACACGCCCCGCCTGCCCGGAACCTCGCTGCCGGCACGCGAAAGCCTGCCACTGGTCTACATCTTGGGAGAGCCGCGGAGGCGGCGCTTCCAGCCTTCCTCCAACGCCATGGCCCAATCTGGCAGGGCTCCGGCGCCGGTCGTCGCAGTCTCAAGAAAAACGCGGCGAACCGCTCGCTTTGGTACCGGCAGGCCGCCGGTAAGACCCTCGAATCTGTGGAACCGACCGAATCCGCCCAGCGGCCGAGCCAGATACTGATGCCCGTCAGGGCGGCACGCCGTTGCCAAGCCCAATGATTGCGGCCCGCGCCTCGCGAATTCTCTGGAACAGGCGCGCCTTATGGAGAGATTGAAATGCACCGAATCGCAGTGGCCGCCGGGATCCTGGCAGCATCGTCCATGCTAGCCGCAAGCCCGACGCCTGTCCTGTCCCAAGCGGTCGAGGTCGTGATCGTCGACATCAAGTCGGTCGCCAAAGGCTACCGGATCAGTAAGCTCACCGCGCGCGATGTCGTGAACGACCAGAGCCAGGAGATCGGCAAGATCGACGACTTCATCGTCGACAAGGACAAGGTGATGTTCGCCATCCTCGAGGTCGGTGGCTTCCTCGGTGTCGGCGGACACCTTGTGGCGGTTCCGTTTACGAGCCTTCAATTGGACGACATGGGGCGCAAGATCGTTCTGCCGGGTGCCACTAAGGACCAGCTCGAGATGCTCCCGGTGTTCAAATACGCCGCATGAGTTCCTGGGTCATTCGACCGGCGATGGTCGGTCCACTCAAGTTGCACTCGGCCGCTCCCGTTCGGTGCCGAGCGGGAGCGGTGATCGCTGTCGCCGCTCGATCGGGCATCGTCCAAATGAGCCGAGGAATCACGTCAACAAATAGTCGACTCACAGAACCTGCCAGCAATTTCAGACCCACTCCCAGTAAAACACATCGCTCGTAGAATCGGCGAAAGGCTGATGGCGGTCAGGGTAGTCGCCGCTTATCCGCCTAGACTGATCTTAACGCCAGAAATTGCAGCTCTCTTGGGTGGACATGCCGCGGAGGCAGCCTCGCGACTGGCGGATCAAACTAATGCGTTTAGGAGGTGCCATGCGGTCCGATAGCGCGATCAAGCAGGATGTGGAGGGCGAACTGCGCTGGACGCCCGATCTCGACGTCACCGACATCGCCGTGGCGGTCAAGGACGGCGTCGTCCAGCTGACCGGGTTCGTGCGCAGCTACGGCCAGAAATACTTGGCAGAGCGCGCCGCCAAGCGCGTCGCTGGCGTCAGGGGCGTGGCCAACGACATCGAGGTTCGCCTGCCCGTCATCGACCAGCGGCCCGATCCCGACATCGCCCGCGACGCGGTCTCGGCGCTTAAAGTCCAGCTGCCGTACACGGCCGAAAACATCAAGGTACTGGTCAGGAACGGCTGGGTAACGCTCGAAGGTGAGGTCGAGTGGAACTACGCGCGCGAGAGCGCCGAAAAGGCGGTCCGCAACCTCCGCGGGGTGAAGCGCGTCACCAACGAGATCCAGGTCAAGCCACGCGCGGGACCGCAGGAAATCAAGCGGCACATCGGAGAGGCGTTCAAGCGCAGCGCCGAGGTCGACGCCAGCCGGATCAACGTCGAGACCCACGGTGGCGAGATCATCCTTACCGGAACCGTGCGCTCCTGGGTTGAGCGCGAGGAGGCGGAGCGCGTCGCCTGGTCAGCACCCGGGATAGTGAAAGTCGAGAACCGGATCACGATCGCCTCTTGAGAATCCTTTGCCGGCGGCGGCCCAGGTCGCTTGCCGGATAGGAACCTGATGCAACCATCGGGAGTCGCCCATGAGCACCATTACGGCAACCACACCCGACATTCTCGCCCGGCTCGAGGAGAACAGCGCGCTTCTGGCCGATCATTGGTGGGCATTGGCGCTGCGTGGCCTGTGCGGCGTGCTGTTCGGGATCGTCGCGTTCGCGCTGCCCGGCGTGACCATGGTCTCGCTCGTCTGGCTGTTCGCCGCCTACCTGCTGACTGACGGCGTGCTCGCGATCGTCGCCGGCGTTCGCGCCGCGCGCCGCAGGGACAGATGGGGGCTGCTGGTCCTGGAGGGCATCGCCAACCTAATCGCCGGCGTGCTTGCCTTCCTGTGGCCAGGCATTACCGTCGTGGCCCTGGTATTGCTGACCGCCGCCTGGGCCATCGTGTCCGGCGCCTTGATGCTCGGCTCCGCTTTTCGCCTCACCGTCCGCCACGGGCGCTGGTGGATGGTAGCGAGCGGGGTGCTCTCGATCGTCTGGGGCGTGCTGATCGCCGTGTTCCCTATCGCTGGTGCCGTGGTGCTCACCTGGTGGATAGGAGCTTACGCCCTGGTGTTCGGCGTCCTGCTGCTGGCGCTGGCGTTCCGCCTGCGATCGAAGCGGGGCCAGCGCGCTATGGCCGCGGACGTAGGGATTGGATCTGGGACGCCCCGGCCGACGACCTGAGCAAACGGCTCGTCGCACGCCTGACAAGAGGAGCAGTCCCGCATGACCGACAAGCATGCGCCGCGGACGGCACCGATGGAGCCGGGCACCAAGGCGCCCGACTTCCACCTCCGGACGACGCCCGAGCAGATGGTCTCGCTAACGGACTTCGTCGGGCAGCCCGTGGTCCTGGCCTTCTATCCTGCCGACTGGAGCCCAGTCTGCAGCGACCAGATGGTGCTCTACCAGGAGCTGGCGCCGGAGTTCAAACGGCACAACGCGCAGGTGCTCGGGATCTCGGTCGACGGCGTCTGGTGCCATCTGGCCTTCGCCAAAGAGCGCCACATCTGCTTCCTTTTGCTCGCGGACTTCGAGCCCAAGGGCGCCGTGTCGCGCTCCTACCATGCCTACCGCGATGGCGATGGCTACAGCGAACGAGCATTGTTCGTCCTCGACTCGGAAAGGCACCGTCGCTTGGAGCCACCTGTCGCCAATTGGGGTCAACCCCGGCGCCGATGGCATCCTTCGCGCGCTCGAAAAGTTGGATAGGAGGTAGACGGCATGATCAACATGACTGGCTGGCAGACGCAGCTGACCCTGGCGGTGTCGCCGGCCCGCGATCACATCCGCGGGCCGGTGGCCGCACCGGTGACCCTCGTCGAGTATGGCGACTACGAGTGCCCCTACTGCGCGGCAGCCCACACAGTGGTGAACGCCGTGCGCACGCAGATGGGCGCCAGCCTGAGGTTCGTGTTCCGCCACTTTCCGCTTACGACCGTCCACCCGCACGCGGCGGAGGCGGCGGAAGCCGCCGAGGCGGCCGGCGCCCAGGGCAAATTCTGGCCGATGCACGACACGCTCTACGCCAAGCAGTCACACCTGGAAGCACCGTTCCTGTTGGCCTACGCCAAGGCGAGCGGCGTCGACACCATCCGGGTCGCGTCGGATCTGGCCGAGCATCTGCATGCTGCCAGGGTGCGCGAGGACTTCATGAGCGGGGTGCGCAGCGGCGTGAACGGCACACCTTCCTTCTTCATCAACGGCCTCCGCTACAATGGCTCATGGGAGGCGCCAAGCCTCCTCGCAGCGCTGCAGCAGGTGGCCTGACGGAAGGAACCAGACGACAAGAGCCGAACGACGAGGAGGCCGGCGTGCGGGTGAAAGCTGTGACCAAGTTCGAGCGCTTCATCCGCGTTGCCGCCGGCCTCGGTGTCGACAAGGAAGATCTCAAGCGGCTCAACCACTTCGTCGGCAGAAAGGTCAACGACCTCCTGCTGCGCGGCGAGGTGATGGCCAAGGCGAGCGGGCGCGACAACATCGAGCCGTTCGATCTGTCGATCACCAAGGGATTGCAGGAGAACATCCATCAGTTTCGAGCTACCGACCGGGACCGTGAGCTAAAGCCGATCCTCGAAAACATGACCCTCGGCCACTGCTTGACTTGACCTGCAGCGACGAGACGGAGGCGCAGCTCGCCTGCCTCGCCTGCCTCGCCGGCGGCCTCGCCCTGGCGCTGGCCCGTAGCTTCACGATCATCACCCGGAGCTGAAGAATCCGGACACCAAGCATTGAGAGCGGGCACTCTGGCTCTTCGACCTGCTAATCTAGGTCGGCTTAATCCTGGTGGCCGCTACCGCCAGCGCTCGTCGACGCACGGTCCGGGCGCCTCGCCGCGCTCCTGGGCCAGCGTCGGGTAGTCGGTGTAGCCCTTGGCCCCGCCGCCGTAGAAGGTGGCTGGATCGGGCTCGTTGAGCGGTGCACCCGATCGCAGCCGCTCGGGCAGGTCCGGGTTGGCGACGAACTTGCGGCCGAAGGCGATGAGGTCGGCCCGACCGCGCCGCAGCCAAGCTTCGGCCGTGGGCCCCTCGAAGCCGCCGGCGATCATCAGCGGGCCACGGTAGCGCGCGCGCAGCATGTCCACAATCGCGAGCGCCGGGGGGGGCGGGCGGCTCGGCCCGGTCCAGCGCTGCCGTCGCCGGGTTGACAACGTGCAGGTAGGCGAGATTGCAGGCGCTGAGCTGCTCAGCCACGTAGCCGAACGTCGCCTCCGGATGCTCGTCGCCGACGTCGTTGAAGGTGCCTAGGGGCGACAGCCGCACACCAACGCGATCGGCGCCGCAAACCCCGACTACCGCATCGACGACCTCGAGCAGCAACTGGGCTCGCCGCTCGACCGAGCCGCCGTAGGCATCGGTCCGGTGGTTGGTGCTGGAGTTCAGGAACTGGTCCAGGAGGTAGCCGTTGGCCGCGTGCACCTCAACGCCGTCGCAGCCGGCGGTCAGCGCGTTGCGCGCGCCACGCGCGTATTGCTGGACGAGGTAGGGCACCTCCTCGAGATGTAAGGCACGTGGGGTGACGAACGGAACGAGCTCTCCCTCGCCCCGGTCGTTCTCGATGAACGCCTCTCCGCTCGGCCGAATAGCCGAGGGTGCCACCGGCAACATGTGATCCGGCTGCAGCGCCGGGTGCGAGATCCGGCCGACATGCCACAGCTGCATGAAGAACAGTCCGCCGGCCCCGTGGACGGCGCCGGTGACCACACGCCAGCCCTCGATCTGCTCCCGGCTGTGAATGCTCGGCGTCCAGGCATATCCCTGCCCCTGCATCGACACCTGCGTGGCTTCGCTGATGATCAGCGCCGCCGAGGCACGCTGGGCGTAGTAAGCGGCGTTCAAGGGGGTCGGCACGTTGCCCGGCTGGCGCGCCCGCGACCGGGTCAGGGGCGCCATCACGATCCGATGGCGCAGCCGGAAGCGGCCGATCTGCACCGGCTCGAACAGCCGTTCGAGCGCGGCGCGCCCGCGGGTGTCGGTCGAGACTAGGAACTCGTCGGCAGCGGCCATGGTCGGAAGTTCCTTTCCTGCAACGGTGCGAGTCACACGCGCATCAGCGGCGTGTCGACCAGAGACTTTGGGGCGTGATGGGCGGATCAGGCGAAGTTGGCGCGCTGAGCATCTTGCTCAAGCACGCCCTCGATATCGCTTTCCTTCATGATCAGGACCTCTTCGCTGTCGATCACGACCTAGGTGCCGGACCACTTGCCGAACAGGACTCGGTCGCGGACGCGGAGGTGCGGCGTCCGGAACTTCAGCCTTGCCTCCTCGGCCGGGAACCAACCTCCGGCATGGCGGTGAACATAATCGACGGCGCGAACCTGCTGCCCTGATCGGGATCAGCTTTCCACCATCTGCGGCGCTGCTCCCGAAAAGCTGAGCGGAGTCAGTGCACGTGGCTCGTTACTTCCCCACAGTGGCTCCTCGTGATCGCAATCCGGGAGAGTAGTGGTGCTCAAGGTGAACCAGACGGCCCGCGTCAGCGACTCCAGAGGCTTCCAGAAGATGTTCGCGCCCGGCCGGCTGACGGTCGGCGTCTTCTTCCCGATCGAGGCGTTCCAGCGCGACGAGCCGACGATGCGCGAGCAGGAGCGCTTGGCCCGCCGCGCCGAAGAGCTGGGCTTTTCGGCACTCTGGACGCGCGACGTGCCGCTGCGCGACCCGAACTTCGGTGATATCGGGCAGGTCTACGATCCTTGGGTTTGGCTCGGCTGGATCGCCGCGCAGACGCGCACGATAGCGCTCGCGACCGGCTCGATCATCCTGCCCCTGCGCCACCCGCTGCACACCGCCAAGGCTGCCGCTTCGGTCGACCAGCTGACGGACGGCCGGCTCGTGCTCGGCGTCGCATCCGGCGACCGGCTAGTCGAGTTCCCGGCGTTCGGCGTCGATGCCAACGCACGGGGCGAGCTCTTCGGCGAGAACCTCGCCGTCGTCCGTCAGGCGCTCCGCGAGGAGTTCCCGACGATCCGATCGAGCTATGGGGAGCTGATGGGCACGGCCGACCTCGTGCCCAAGCCGACCGGTCGGCTGCCGATCTTGATCACCGGCACCAGCCGGCAAACCCTGGAGTGGATCGCGGCGCACGCCGACGGCTGGATCACCTATCCGCGTTCGCTCGAGCGTCAGGCGGAAATGGTGTCACGCTGGATTGCCGCCGTGGCGGCGTCCGCACCGGGCACCTTCAAGCCGTTCGCCCAGTCGCTCTACATCGATCTGGCCAGGGACCCCGAGCACCCGCCGCAGCCGATCCATCTCGGCTTTCGCGGCGGCCGGAAGGCCGTTCTCTCCTTCTTCGACGGGCTGCGCACGGCCGGCGTCCACCACGTCATCCTCAACCTCAAGTACGGCGCACGGGACGCAGCCGAGGTCTTGGAAGAGATCGGCCGGGAGGTCCTGCCGCAGCTGGAGGCCGGGCAGGCAGCGAACGCGGCTTAGGCCCGGTCGTCGGCGCCCTCGCTCCGGGTGACGCCGACCACGGCAGGGCGCAGCAGCCTTTCGTGATGCAGGTAGCCCGGCTGGAGCACCGCCCCCACAATCCCGGCCGGCCGCTGGGCGTCGGCCACCTCGAACATGGCCTCGTGGCGCTCGGGATCGAACGGCTCCCCGAGCGCGTCGATCCGGCGGATGCCGTGCTTCTCGAGCGCTTCGAGCAAAGCGCGCTCCGTGGCCACGATGCCGGCGAGCAGCTGCCGGACCGGCTCCCTGGATGCCTGCTCCTCGGGCACGCTCTCGATGGCGCGGCGCAGATTGTCCGCCGTCGGGAGCAGATCCCGGGCGAGACCCGAGGTCGCGAATCGCACGGCTTCGTCGCGCTCCCGCTGGGCGCGGCGCCGTGCGTTCTCCTGCTCGGCCATGGTGCGCAAGAGCCGGTCCTTGCACTCGGCGAGCTCGGCCGCCATCTCCGCGGCCGGCCGAGGCACGTCCTTTTCGACGGCGCCGGACGATCCCTCGGCAGCGGCACCTCCCGTCCGGGCCTGACCGTCGTCTGTTGGATGAGTGCCCATGGGCCCGCTTTCTGCCGTCCGTTGCGACGGCTCGAGTTCACGGCTGCGATCACTCGGCCGCGTGGTCCTGGAAATCGACGGCTTCCTCGCGCGGGGCCGACTCGATCAGCAGCCCGAGCGGGCTCGTCGTTACACGCACCGTGTCGCCGTCCCGGATCTTGCCCTCCAGGAGCTCCAGCGCCAGCGGGTTCTGCAGCTCGCGCTGGATCACACGCTTAAGCGGCCGCGCCCCGTAGACCGGGTCGTAGCCCGCGTCGGCCAGCCAGCGCTTGGCCGCGTCGTTGAGCTCGAGCGTGAGCTTGCGGTCGGCCAGGAGCCGTTGCAGCCGTAGCAGCTGGATGTCGACGATGCCGGTCATGTCCTCACGCGACAGGCGGCGGAACAGCAGGATCTCGTCGAGCCGGTTCAGGAACTCGGGCCGGAACGCCTGGCGCACCGCGTCCATCACGGCACCACGCGCCTCGCCGACGTCGGCACCCTCGGGCAGGGCCGCGAGATATTCGGCGCCAAGGTTCGAGGTGAGCACGATCAGCGAGTTGCGGAAGTCGACCGTGCGGCCCTGGCCATCGGTGAGCCTGCCATCGTCCAGCACCTGCAGCAGCACGTTGAACACGTCGGGGTGCGCTTTCTCAACCTCGTCGAAAAGGATTACCTGGTACGGCCGCCGGCGCACCGCCTCGGTCAGAGCACCCCCTTCCTCGTAGCCGACATAGCCCGGGGGCGCCCCGATCAGCCGGGCCACGGAGTGCTTCTCCATGAACTCCGACATGTCGACGCGGAGCATCGCGTGCTCGTCATCGAACAGGAACTCGGCCAGGGCTCGGGTCAGCTCGGTCTTGCCGACTCCCGTGGGCCCCAGGAACAGGAACGAGCCGATCGGCCGGTTCGGGTCCTGCAGGCCGGCCCGGGCGCGCCGGATCGCGTTCGCCACCGCGACTAGGGCCTCGTCCTGGCCGACCACGCGCCGCCGCAGGTTCTCTTCCATCCGCAGGAGCTTGTCGCGCTCGCCTTCAAGCATTCGATCGACTGGAATCCCGGTCCAGCGCGACACGACCTGTGCAATGTGCTCGGCGGTGACCGCCTCGTCGACGAGTTGCTTCTTCACCTCCTGTTTCTCGGCCTCGGCCAGCTGGCGCTCGAGCTCCGGTATGCGGCCGTAGGTCAGCTCCCCGGCCTTGGCCCAGTCGCCGCGCCGCTGCGCGTGCTCGAGCTCGAGCCGCGCGCGTTCCAACTCCTCCTTCAGCTTTTGGGCGCTGGCGAGCTTCTCCTTCTCGGCCCGCCATGCGGCGGTCAGCTCGGCCGAGCGCTGCTCGAAGTCGCCCAGCTCCTTCTCGAGGCGCTGCAAGCGCTCGCGCGAGGCGGGGTCGGTCTCTTTCTGCAGCGCCTCGCGCTCGATCTTGAGCTGGATGATGCGGCGGTCGAGCTCGTCCAGCTCCTCGGGCTTGGAATCCACCTGCATGCGCAGCCGGGCCGCCGCTTCGTCCATGAGGTCGATCGCCTTGTCCGGCAGGAAGCGATCGGTGATGTAGCGGTGCGACAGGGTCGCAGCGGCGACGATGGCGCCGTCGATGATCCGCACGCCGTGATGGACCTCGTACTTCTCCTTGATGCCGCGCAGGATCGAGATGGTGTCCTCGACCGTGGGCTCGCCGACGAAGACGGGCTGGAAGCGACGGGCCAAGGCCGCGTCCTTTTCGATGTGCTTCCTGTACTCGTCCAGCGTCGTGGCACCGACGCAATGCAACTCGCCGCGGGCGAGGGCCGGCTTCAGCATGTTGGACGCGTCCATCGCCCCCTCGGCCTTGCCGGCGCCGACGAGGTTGTGCAACTCGTCGATGAACAGGACGATCTGGCCCTCGGCCGCGGTCACCTCGGCCAGCACGGCCTTCAGCCGCTCCTCGAACTCGCCCCGGTACTTCGCCCCGGCGATGAGGGCGCCGAGGTCGAGTGACAGGAGCCGCTTGTCCTTCAGGCTCTCGGGCACGTCGCCGTTGACCATGCGCAGCGCCAAGCCCTCGACGATCGCGGTCTTGCCGACACCCGGCTCGCCGATCAGCACGGGGTTGTTCTTCGTGCGGCGCGAGAGCACCTGGATCGTGCGCCGGATCTCCTCGTCACGGCCGATCACGGGATCGAGCTTGCCGTCGCGCGCCGCAGCGGTGAGATCGCGCGCGTACTTTTTCAGCGCGTCATAGCCTTCCTCGGCACTTGCACTCTGTGCCGTGCGGCCCTTGCGGACCGCCTCGATCGCGGCATTGAGCCCCTCCGGTGTCACGCCGGCGTCGTTGAGCACCCGGGCGGCCGGCGCGTCTCTGGCCAGCGTCAGGGCGAGCAGCAGCCGTTCGACGGTGACGAAGGCATCGCCGGCCTTGACCGCGATCTGCTCGGCCTGGTCGAGCAGTCGTGCAGCTTCCAGCGAGAGATAGACCTGCCCGGCACCCGAACCCTCGACCCGCGGCAGCTTGCCGAGCTCCCGGTCGACCCCGGCAAGCGCCTTGCCCGGATCGCCGCCGGCGGCCTTGATTAGGTTGGCGCACAGGCCCTCCTTGTCCTCGAGCAGGACCTTCAGCGTATGCTCGGGCGTCAGGCGCTGATGCCCGCTGCGGAGTGCCAGGGCCTGTGCTGTCTGCAGGAAGCCCTTGGCCCGATCGGTGTACCGTTCCAGTTCCACGGCTGTTGCGATCCTCTCGGTTGCCGCTCATCCGTGACGCCGCTCGTCCACCTCCTCGAACTCGGCGTCCACCACGTCGTCGCCGCCTCCGCGGGTCGGACCTTGACCGCCCTGGCCGCCCGGTGGTGCCTGCTCCGCCGCCCCGCGGTGGATCGCCTCGCCGAATCGGGTGAGCGCCTGCGAGAGCGCGTCGATGCCCCGCCGGATGCGGCCAACGTCCTCGCCGGACATCGCCTCGCGCACGGCGGCGATGGCGTCCTCCACCGGTTTGCGCAGGTCCGCGCCGACTTGCCTGCCAAACTCCTGGAGCTGCTTCTCGGCCGCATGGATCGTCGCATCGGCTTGGTTGCGCGCCTCAATCAGCTCGCGCCGCCGCTTGTCCTCGGCCGCGTGCTGCTCGGCCTCCCGGACCATGCGCTGGACGTCGGCCTCGCTGAGCCCGCCCGAAGCCTCGATGCGGACCTGTTGCTCCTTGCCGGTGGCCTTGTCCTTGGCGGTGACATGGACGATGCCGTTGGCGTCGATATCGAACGTGACCTCGATCTGCGGCACCCCGCGCGGTGCCGGGGGAATGCCGACCAGGTCGAACTGGCCGAGCAGCTTGTTGTCGGCCGCCATCTCGCGCTCGCCCTGGAAGACGCGGATCGTGACCGCCGGCTGGTTGTCCTCGGCGGTCGAGAAGGTCTGTGACCGCTTGGTCGGGATGGTCGTGTTGCGGTCGATGAGCTTCGTCATCACCCCGCCCAGGGTCTCGATGCCGAGCGAGAGCGGGGTGACGTCGAGCAGCAGCACGTCCTTGACGTCGCCCTTGAGCACGCCGCCCTGAATCGCCGCCCCGATGGCGACCACCTCGTCCGGGTTGACGCCCTTGTGCGGCTCCTTGCCAAAGAGCTGCTTCACCCTCTCCTGGATCTTGGGCATCCGTGTCTGGCCACCGACCAGGATGTCTTCGCCGATGGCGTTGGCGGTCAGCCCGGCATCCTTCAGCGCGGCCTGGCAGGGCGAGATCGTGCGTTCGATCAGGTCGTCGACCAGGGCCTCGAGCTTGGCGCGGGTGAGTTTGAGCTGGAGGTGCTTGGGGCCGTGCTGGTCGGCGGTGATGAACGGCAGGTTGATCTCGGTCTCGAGCGTCGAGGACAACTCGATCTTGG
The DNA here is from genome assembly GCA_049292515.1 of Geminicoccaceae bacterium. Taxonomy (GTDB): domain Bacteria; phylum Pseudomonadota; class Alphaproteobacteria; order Geminicoccales; family Geminicoccaceae; genus Benzoatithermus. Next base: position 5,918 of record JBATRI010000638.1, on the reverse strand, counting down.
CTTTCTCCCCCGCCTCCTTCAAGCGCTGTAGCGCCAGCCGGTCGTTGCGCAGGTCGATTCCCTGCTCCTTTTTGAACTCGTCGGCGATATAGTCCATGACCCGCTTGTCGAAGTCCTCGCCGCCGAGGAACGTGTCGCCGTTAGTGGCCTTGACCTCGAATACGCCCTCGCCGATCTCGAGGATCGAGATGTCGAAGGTGCCGCCGCCGAAATCGTAGACGGCGATCTTGCCCTGCCCCTGCTTCTCGAGGCCGTAGGCCAGGGCGGCAGCCGTCGGCTCGTTGATGATCCGCAGCACCTCGAGGCCGGCGATCCGCCCGGCGTCCTTGGTCGCCTGGCGTTGGCTGTCGTTGAAGTAGGCCGGCACGGTGACGACCGCCTCGCTCACCTTTTCGCCGAGATAGGCCTCGGCGGTTTCCTTCATCTTGGTCAGGATGAAGGCGCTGATCTGGCTCGGGCTGTACCTTTTGCTCTGTGCCTCGACCCACGCGTCGCCGTTGTCGCCGCGGACGATCTTGTAGGGGACGAGCTCCTTGTCCTTCTCGACCGCCGAATCGTCGTAGCGGCGTCCGATCAGGCGCTTTATGGCGAAGATCGTGTTCTCGGGATTGGTGATCGCTTGGCGCTTGGCGGGCATGCCGACCAACACCTCGCCGTTCTTCGTGAACGCCACGATCGACGGCGTCGTCCGCATGCCTTCGGCGTTCTCGATGACCTTGGCTTGGCCGCCCTCCATCACGGCGATGCAGGAGTTCGTCGTGCCCAGATCGATGCCGATTACCTTGGCCGCCATGTCGCCGATCTCCTTCGATACTGATCCGCACGCGACGCGTGCCGAACGCGGGCTGAGAATACCGGCGGCAGCACGGCCTACCCTGATCGGCGTCAGTTTCGCGGTGATTTCGCCAGGGCGGAGCTGAAACTGACGCGGATCAGGGTATGCCATGAGGCGGCTCGCCATACTCCGCGCGGTGAACGCGGCGCCTTAACTGGAGCAATGGCGATGAACGACGCTGACGACAGGATCCGGCTGATCGGCAAGCGAGGCTGCGCCAGGGCTTATGCGATCCGCGACTTCCTCTACCGCAACGGGGCGCCGTTCGAGTGGATCGAGCTTGCGGATGACGAGCAGGCACAGGGCCATGCCGGCGTCTCGGGCGTGCACGACGACCGGCTGCCGATCTGCGCGTTCCCCGACGGGACCAAGCTGGAAGCTCCTACCGTCCGCCAAGTCACCGAGAAGCTGGGCTGGTTCCGGAATCCGGCTCGCCCGGAGTACGATCTCAGCATCTACGGCGCCGGGCCAGCCGGCCTCGGCGCCGCCGTGTATGCCGCCTCAGAAGGGCTTAAGACCGTGATCGTCGAGCGCTGGGCCGTTGGCGGGCAGGCCAGCAGCAGCCCCAGGATCGAGAACTATCCGGGCTTCCCGCAAGGCATCAGCGGGGCGGATCTGGCTGAGCGCGCCCGCGAGCAGGCCACCCGTTTCGGCGCCGAGCTCCTGCTCCTCCGCGAGGGTGTGCGCGGCGAGTTCAGGCCGGGCAAGGGCGTCGTCCATCTCGCCGACGGGACGAAGATCGTCTCCCGCGCCTCGGTATGCGCTACCGGGATCGTGTACCGGCGGCTGAATCTGCCGAACGAGGATCGCCTTGGGGGCGCGGGGATCTATTACGGCGCTGGCGCCAGCGAAGCCCGGCTTTGCCGGCGCGAGTATGTGGTCGTGGTCGGCGGCGGCAACTCCGCCGCACAGGCTGCGCTGCATTTCGCGCAAAACGGGGCCAAGGTTTTGATGGTCCTGCGCGAGCGGTCCCTGACCGAAAACATGTCCCTGTACTTGGCTGATCGTATCCGGTCGACGCCCGAGCTCGAGGTGCACCTGCGCACCGAGGTCATTGCGTTGGATGGCGATCGCGTCCTGCGCGCGGTCACACTCAGGCACAACGAAACCGGCGAGGAGCAGATTGTGGCGACGCACTGGCTGTTCTTGTGTCTCGGCGGCGTGCCAAACACTGAGTGGGCCGCCGAAGTCGGGATCATCCGCGACGAAGCTGGCTATCTCGTCACCGGCCCCGACCTGATGAAGGACGGCCAACCACCCCGCGACTGGCCCCTCGAACGACAGCCATATTACCTCGAGACCAACGTGCCGGGCGTCTTTGCCGCCGGCGATGTCCGCCACGGGTCGGTCAAGCGATGCACGTCCGCGGTCGGTGAGGGAGCTATGGTGGTTGCCTTCGTTCACCGCTACCTGGCCGCGGCCTAATGCTATTGCAGGGAACACGCCCAGGGGGTCGACCGGACAATCGCCTGCCGGTGGGGTGTGCGGCAGCGACTTCGCGGAATGGCGGGGACATAAATCGAGTCAGCGATCCGGAACTCGAAGGAATCGACGTGCTCGTGGTCCAATATCAGGCGTCGTCGCCTTACCTCGAGACTACGCTGCGGACTCGGTTGGGTAGGTCTGCCCGCTTCGTCCTCTTGGTCGCCGGCTGGCTGGTCGGAGCCGAGGTCTGCGCCCAGGTGGCGGATCTCGTCTGTCGTCTGCCGTCGGCTTGGCGGCTGCTGCAGCAGCGGCTCGGCGTCCACGATCGCGGGCAGTGGCTGGCGCAAGGGGCCCAGGACGGTGACGCGAGCGCTGGCAGTGTGCTGAGCTCGCTGGTCGGCGTCACCACCACCTTGGGCAGCGCCTTCGCCAACCTACTCCTCGTCGCGATCGGCGGGGTGTTCTTCGCCACCGAGCCCGAGCTCTACCGCCGCGGCTGCTCAAGCTCGTGCCGGGCGAGCGTGCGCGCGAGCGGCTGGCCGTTCCGATGAGCATGAGCGATAGCTGGCGCAGAACGCGCGACACGTGGAGCATCCTGACCTTTTACGAGCGCTTCGAGCAGATCGTCTGCCTCGTTCTGACGTTCCTGATCGCCGGCGTGATCCTCGCAGCGACTTGGCATCTAAGCACACGGATTCTGGAACTTCTGCTCGCCGACGCGTTCGATCCGGCCAACCAGGAGGTGTTTCAGACGGTGTTCGGCATGATCATGACCGTCCTGATCGCGCTCGAGTTCAAGCATTCGATGCTCGGCGTGCTCGAGCGCGAGCACAGCGTCGTCCAGGTACGCACCGTCGTGCTGATCGCGCTGCTGGCGCTAGTACGCAAGTTCATCGTCATCGATGCGACCAAGGCCGAGCCGCTCACCCTGGTCGGCCTGTCCCTCGCCGTGCTGGCGCTTGGCGGCGTCTATTGGTTGGTTCGTGAACAGGACGACCGCAGAGCCCGGGCCAGGGGTGAGCTGGATGCAGTTCCCCAACGCGAGATGGACGCGTCGGAGCGCTGACAGCGTGCGAAGTTGAAGCTGGGCCAGGCTCTACGGATGGCCGTGTCAATTTGATGAGATGCGGGCGCATTGAACCATCCATCGCCGTCGCTCATGTCGGCGACCTGGATCGCCTTTGGCAAGGCCCCGGCGGCAGCGAGGGCATACCTGCCAGCGCGATTACGAGCCAGGACGGCAATCTGCGGCTGACCTGCGAACTCGGCCCGTTCCGCCGCGGGCTTGCGGTCGGGTCGCGGGCGATCGTCCTGCGCTATTTCAGATTGGAGATGATCGTACCGCCGTGCTGGCTCGGTGCCATGTTTTACACGTCGAAAGCTGACATTCCTAGAAAGTGACGCTGAGCCCGACGCCGAGGTCGAGAGCGCTCGATGCAGGGCTTGGGAATGCAGCGCAACAGGTGTCTCGCCGGTTCGTGAACCACCGACCCGAGTGATCATGTATCCTACTGCTGACACCAGCTCGGCCGCTTCCCGCCATAGCATCGTCTGGACCGTGGTTGAGACTGAAACCGCCGAATTTCGGCCTCGGGCTTCCAAAAGGCTTCCGGTCGATCCCCGGATCTCTCCGGGCCGGGTCTACTGAGCTAGTAAGCTGTTGCAATCATTTCGGAAATTGGCGCGCCCGAGAGGACTCGAACCTCTGACCTCAAGCTCCGGAGGCTTGCGCTCTATCCAACTGAGCTACGGGCGCGTGCGAGACCTCTATAGACGATTGCTGGCTCAGGTCAAAGCCCGTCGTCGGCGGTAGCCGGATGGGCGGTGAGGCGCAGGAAGAGCTCCTCGAGATCCGCCTCGCGGGTGGCGAGGTCCGCGATGGCGAGATCGGCGGCGCGGACCGCGTCCAGGATCTGAGCGATCTGCATCTGCGTGGGTCGGTAGCGGACGACGAGACGGTCTTGCGCATCCAGCACGGCGCCCATGGCGACCAATGGCGGCGGCAGCACGGCGGGCGGACTCGCCAGCGTGATCGTGAGTTCCTTCTCGTCGAGCTGGCGGAGCAGGGCCTCCTTGCAGCCACAGGCAACGACGCGGCCACGGTCGATGATGGCGATCCGGTCGCAGAGCTGCTCCGCCTCCTCCAGATAGTGCGTGGTCAGCACGACCGTGACGCCACCGCGGTTGAGCTCCTGCATGTAGGCCCACAGCGAACGGCGCAGCTCGACGTCGACCCCCGCCGTGGGCTCGTCGAGGATCACCACCGGCGGCCGGTGCACCAGCGCCTTGGCAACCAGGAGCCGACGGCGCATGCCGCCCGAGAGCGAGCGGGAGTAGGACTCGGCCTTGTCGCTGAGGCCCACTGCCGCCAGCAGCGCATCGGTCTGCCGTTCGGCCGGTGGAACGCCGTAAAGGCCGGCCTGGATCTCCAGGGTTTCCCGCGGGGTGAAGAAGGCGTCGAGATTGAGCTCCTGCGGCACCACGCCGATGACGCGACGGGCGCGCCGTGGCTTGGCATCAATGTCGACCCCGAACACGCGGGCAGCGCCGGAGGTTTTCACCACCAGGCCGGCCAGGATGTTGATCAGGGTCGACTTGCCGGCACCGTTGGGGCCGAGCAGGGCGAAGAACGAACCACGTGGGATGGCAAGGTCGACCCCGTCCAGCGCCCGCTTCGGCGGCTGCCCGTGCGAGCTGGCATAGACCTTGGTCAGGCCTTCGAGCTCGACGGCCGAGGCGGGCATCTCGTCGCGCGCGATTGGTGGGCGTTGCAGGGTCGACAGGCTCATGGCAGGGAGGGATCCGCCTCGGCAGCGTGGGAACCGACGGCGTCGACAACTAGCGGAGCAGCTGATGGCGAGCGAGGAAGTTCTTCTGGTCGACGACCGCGAGGTCGTGATCACCGACGCGATGCACGTCCGCTGCGACGGTGGCAACGGCCCCCTCGGTCATCCGGTGGAATTCATCACGCTGGAGCGGGACGGTCAGGCCATCTGCAAATATTGCGGTCGACGTTACGTTCATATCAGCAACCACGAGGCCGACATGCTGCGCGGTCGCAGCCAGCCCTACGCCGCCTGACCCGGAGCACCGTCACCAGCTCAGGAACAGGCCGACGTCACCGAGATTGCCGTCGGGATAGGTGAGCACCTGGGCGCGCAGCTTGTAACCCAACGGTTTCAGGTGGTGATCGAACGCCTGATACGCCCGCAACGCCACGCCGGTCAGCGAGTCTGCCCAGTCGGGATCGAAATTGTTGATGGCCCGTCCATGATCGACGCAGAACCGAGCCGGAAACGTTAGCAGCGACACCTCGGTATGGCCCTGCTCAACGGCATGGCGGACCTGTTTGTTCAGCCATTCCAGGGCCTTGGGTCCGGTGTCGAGCTCGCGTTCCATGAAGGCGCGCTCGGCCGCAGCGGCCTCTTCCGCCTCCTTGCGTCGCCGCGCCAGCAGCTCCTGCAGCCTCGCGTTCTCGACTTCCTCGGCGAGCTTCTTCAGATCCTGCGGCGTCAGCAGTCCGCCCGCATCGGCATTGCTCATCGATCGCAAATCCCCACCGACGGCCGCAGGTCAGGCGCCGCACGATCCACCCGCGCCTGCTGAAGCCGCGACGTATCATGGCAGCGTGGCCGCCAGGCAGCGACGGCCCATGCCG
>JBATRI010000637.1:0-4965 GCA_049292515.1 Geminicoccaceae bacterium | reverse complement strand
ATAGGCCGGCCTCCTGACAGTTTGCTTGAATCGTCGGTACGACAGATTCAACGTAGTTTGAATCTGTTATAGGGGAGGGTCGAATGTCGACCGAGGGTGACGATTCCTGACGGTTATCCTCAGCTTCGTCCCCTTCTGCATCACCGTCCTCGCTCTCGCTGCGCAGGCCGTGCGCGCGGAAGATGAGCTGCTCCATCGCCCGAATGGCGGCGGCAATGCCGTCGGGCAGCGCCTTGCCACCCAGGGCCGTACGGGACAGCCGGCCGATCTCGCCGCGCAGCTGCTCGATCCGCTGCAGCATGGCATCATGGCGCTCCGGCCCCAGCCGGTTCGCGGCATGGATCAGGGCCACCTTGGCCTGCCAGACCGCTTCCTGTGCCTGTGCCTGGACGTCGAGGAAATCCTGCTGGGCGGCCCGAACCGCCCGGACGAGCCCGGCCTGCTCGTGCACGAAGACCAGGGCCGGGCGCAGGTCGATCCCGACTGGACCCTCGGCCTTGCGGCCGGCGGCATCGACGTCGAAGCTGAGCCGGGCATGGCCACGGCCCCAGTGAACGCCGATGACGCCGTGCTCGTGCAGCAGCGCCAGATGGCGCTGCACCTGGCGGTCGGAGCAGCCGACATGGCTGGCCAGGGTGGCGTTGGTGACGCGCAGCATCGGCCGCCCGGCCCAGCCGCGCCGTGGCAGCAGCTGCAGCAGGGTCTCCAGCGTCTGGCTGACGGCCTGGCCGAGCGGTCCGCGTCTGGCCGCATCCCGAAGGATCATGCAGGCCCGATCGACCGAGGGCACGGCCTTGGTGAAGCCCTGGTAGTCGGCGGCCCGCTTGGCGGCGCGTTTCTGGCCCGCTTGGCGCCTGGGGGTGAGGATGCCGGGCCGGACGGGATCGGCCGTCGCATGGAGCTTGTTTTCAGGTCGCATCATCCCGTTCGCACCTTTGCGGGTGCGTTCCTCAGCTCGTGAATGTGAGGGCGTGCGGGACGAGCAACAGCGTCTACGCTTGCATAGGGCAAACGCAGCGGTTACAAGGTAGGTGTTTGTTTTCTGGTGTCCCGCACACTGGCTCCGAAGGCCTGCTGCTCTCAACAGCGGGTCTTCGCCGTTTCTGGGGTGTGCGGTTGCTAGGTTATGGGCTCATCGACTTCTTCTCCTCGGTTCGGACCACCGCTGTTTTGGGCAAGAGCAAAGGCTGGTTACCCCACCAAGCAGCATAGCTGCTGTCCTATTTCGCAGTCAGACAAGGTATATTCGAGCTGCGGCCCCAGCTCGCGCTGGCAAATACGTCGTACGCCGGTAGGAAGCGGCTGGTGAGCACGAGGTTGAGTGCCTCGCGCAGGGTTTTCAGCTCGTGCCGCCGCCGGAGCTGCTCGAGCGCGATCCGGTGCTCGGCACGTATGTAGGTGCAGATTGACTTCCAGCCGTTTTTTGAAAGCCGAGAGCGGAAGCGGCAATGGTGAATCCCGGCTTGCGGGGGAAGCGTATCGTGCATTGCATTCCTCCTGGCGTTGAGAAAGCCACGGATCATTATCCAATGCAAGATACAGCTGACAGATTGGCGATTGAAATTTTACGGCGGGAGGCGATCTAGGCTGTCGAGATAGAGCCAGACGGCGGTTTGGAAAACGTCCGTAAGGCGTTGCTGGTCAAGTAGACTGACAGCTCGTGCGCTCTGTGCTAAAGACGGCTCCATAGGCACCGTCACTCTCGTCGCAATGCGACGAGCCGGGGCTGGCGTATAGAGAATCTTTTTATTATCACGAATCTCTAAGAAATGGCGGATCGCTTCAGCATAAACATCTTCAAATCTTAGATCTCTCTGTTCCGAAATGGATTTCATCTCTTCATGTAGCGTCGTTGCGATCTGAAATCCTATCCGATCATAGAAGGTTCTTCGGCGCGGAGGTCCAGGTCGCTTTTTCTCTCTGTCGGGAGACATTGGCTGGCTCTTTTCGTTGGGCACAGAGCGGCAAAGATAGACCAAACGGACTAGTAGCGCGACACACTGAGCACATAGACGCTTTCATTGGATTAGAATAATTCTTAAGTGTGTTGGATCAGCAGCACCTGGGAAAGAAAGGATTGTGCCGACCGCTTGTAGCGCATCTTGTTTGCAAGCGGTTTGGCAACGCGACCAGCACGCTCTGTAACAGGGGCCAGTTTGGTAGTCACTCTTGCCAGCAATTCCTGATGACTCTGCGACCTCCGTACCCGATTCTTTGTGGATAACTAGGCTAAAGGTCTTTTTATAGGTTTCTATAGGAAAGCGTACCCGATTCTGCGTGGAAAGGCTACTGTACCGTACCCGATTCTGCGTAGGAAGCGTACCGGATTCTGCTTGAATGTCCTATCGTTAAACCAGATTCTGCGTGGATAACGCCATCCCGTACCCGATTCTGCGAGGATAACTTATTGCCCCCAATTCGGCCGGCTGCTAATGCGAATCACTTCTCCAACTCGACGTAACGTAGAAAGGCGTACCAGATTCTGCGCGTGAAACGCTTCTCTTCCAAGGGGACGTATAGCCGGCCTAGCTATAGGCACCTTAGCTCACTCCGAAGGCGTACCGGATTCTGCGTAGGAGCCGAAACTTCCGTACCAGATTCTGCGCAGGCGATTCCTTTTGTTGTTGCAAGCAGTTCCACGCCGATCCTAATCGCATCGGGAAGGACGTAGCGGAGCGGATGATGGTTAAGCAGAGGGGTCAACTGGCTTTGTTTGATCCTGGAGCTACGCCTGAGGCCGTAGCAGAACAGCGGCGGCTCCAGTGGTCCTTGGAAATCCTTGGTAAAGAGCCCGAGGATATCTCCTACCTCCATGCTGGCCTATGCCTGCTAACGCTGCCGAGAGCGAGACCTGCAAATGAGTTTCGGCCATGGGATCGAGTCAACGGACGGCTAGGGCTGTCAATCGTTCCTGGCTATCTTCCCACGGAGAAAGGTTCGGTCGAGGTGGGTGTGCCCTATGGGGCGCGGGCGCGCTTGATCCTTCTTTACTTGATGACTAATGCGGTTCGATCGCGGTCGCGTGTAGTCCCTCTCGGCCCTTCCATGTCTTCTTGGCTTAGGGCACTAGGATTGGCTGTAACTGGAGGTGAACGCGGCACTATACGAGCAGTTCGAGAACAGGCGCTCCGATTGTCACGATGTATGATTACACTGCGCTTTAGCGATGAAGATGGTTCGGTAGCTATAAAAGACCGTAGAATTATGGAAGGACTGACTCTATGGGCTACGGATGAGGGTCAAAGCTTTCCTACGGAAGTCGAATTAGACAGAACATTCTTTGAGCATCTTTGCGAGCACGCAGTTCCTCTAGACGAGCGAGCAATAGGATATCTTAAGGGATCAGCCCTCGGATTGGATCTATATGCTTGGTTAACTCATCGATTGCCACGATTACAAGCACCCTTGCGACTTAATTGGCATCAACTGCAATGTCAGTTTGGAGTGGAAGACGGATCGCCAAGAAAACTTGGGCAGCTCATTAGACATATGTTACACGATGTTCTTGCTGTATATCCAGAAGCACGGGTAGACATCGTTCCTGGTGGCGTGATTTTGCATCCGGCCAATCCGTCGATCAGGTTCAAACGTGGTATGCTGCGTTCTGTGTCGGTCCAGAATTCAAACTTCACGCCCAAGTTGGATCTGTAAAATCGATGACGTGTATTCGGTAAGCAAAGGGGGCTTGATAACTTACGAGCTTACCATCTTATGGGGAACACGGTACTCCGATCTAGAGGTGGATCAGGACCCTTCAGATGTTCAGAGTACAACACTTTGCGATCATGACTTCGCTGAATTGAGCCAGCCGCTAATACCGCGGGTAGGTTCCTGCGAAGAGATCACCGAGAGCCCGGCGTCTACGCAGGGTGAGTGTGATACGCCGGCGATGCTCGGGGCGGTCGTGGAGCAGATGGCACCGCTGGCACAGCGCCTTGATGTTGCGGTGACGCGTGCCGCAATGGGCGGGATCGTGATCCAGATGAGCGGCTGCCAGCACGACCTTGGTGGTCCGGGGCGGCGGGTCATTGGTCAGGACTGGCGAGGGGATCTTGCGACCGCTGCCGTCACGCCAGGTCTGGCCGGTCTCGTCCCACCAGCGGCCATCGCCCAGATGGCGCACGATCTGGCCGTGCGGTCGCCCGCAAGCCTCGCAGCGGCCTCGGGCGCGTTCAAAGCGCACCCAGGAGCTGATCTGCCGCCAGTCGATCGGGTAGAAGTATCGCAGCTCGGGCTTGATCGGCATGGCAGCGCTCGGGCTGGGCGTGTCCGCCGCGTCACCAGGAGGCGCGGCAACCGACAGAGTAGCCAAAAAACGTTGCCTCGTCAGCAGGATAGCGTTGTCGGATAAGGATAATTATGGAAAATTCATGGCTGCTCGCTCCCTGAATTGCCTGAAAGGATTCTACACTAGCTGGAAGCTACCGTCACCAATCTGTCACCCGGCTGGCCGTTCCGCCGCTCATTCCGCCGCCTTGGCCCGCTTGCGCATGTACACCCGCCGCGCCGGCTTCCCCGCTGCCACCTCGACTGCAGGTGCAGGCTCGGGAGCCGCTACCGGTGCCGGCGCCGGTACAGGTGTCGCTGCCGCCGGCTTGCGGCCGAGCCCCAAATCCTTAGCCATCTTCGAGCGCATGGCCGCATAGGACGGTGCGGCCATCGGGTAGTCGTCCGGCAGGCCCCAGCGCTGCCGGTAAGCGTCCGGCGTCAGGTTGTAGTACGTCGCCAGGTGCCGTTTCAGCACCTTCAGCTTCTTGCCGTCCTCCAGGCAGACAATGTAGTCCGGCATCACCGACTTCGTGACCGGCACCGCCGGCACCAGGGCCTCGGCCGGCGGCGGTGCAGGCTCGGCCACCGTGCCCAGCTTGCGCAAAGCCCCGAACACGCTGCCGATCAGTCCCGGCAGCTCGCTCGCCGGCAGCGTGTGGCTGCCGGCATAGGCGGCCACGATCTCGGTGGTCAGGT
>JBATRI010000636.1:0-1963 GCA_049292515.1 Geminicoccaceae bacterium | reverse complement strand
CGGCCGTGACGGGCCACGCGCCAGCAGTTCCAGCGCCGTGAAGCCATAGAGCGTCATGCCACACAGGGAATCGGCACCGCCGACGACGGCGGCGTCGCAGATCCCGGCCGCGATCAGCTCGGCCGCCTCGCCGAAGCTCTTGGCGGCCGACGAGCAGGCCGTCGACAGCACCGAAGCCGGGCCGCGGAGGCCCATCGCGGCCCGCACGAACCGGGCCAGCGAGAACAGGTCGTGGGTGTGCTCGTAATCGAAGGCCGACGGCAGCCGTCCGGTGGCCGGGTCGCGCTGGCGATAGGCGTGCTCGCTGCTGAGGATGCCCGACGTGCTGGTGCCGAGCACGACGGCGATGCGCTCGGGCCCGTAACGCCGGGCCGCGTCAGCGATGGCGGCAGCGAACCCGTCGGTGGCCAGCGCCAGCTGCGCCAGCCGGTTGTTGCGGCAGTCGAACCGCTCCAGGCCGGGTGGCATCGCCACCGCGTCGACGCCGTCGACGCGGCCGATCCAGGTGTCCAGCCGCACGTCCTCGAAGTCGCACGGCCGGAGCCCGCTGCGCCGCTCGAGCAAAGCTGCGAGCGTCGCGTCGGCACCGCGCCCGACGGCGCTGACGGCGGTGCAGGCGGACATGGCGAGCGGCAGCATGTCAGGCCGGCTCGCCGATTGCACGCGGTGGTCGCGACAGGCCGATCGCGAGGACGATCCCCACCAGCACGCCGGTGGCCACGGTGATGCCGATGCCCTGGAGCACGGGATTGCGGCAGAAGGCCAGCAGCCCGAAGGTCAGCAGCGTCGTGGCGTTGCAGTTCAGCACCGAGCCCAGCGTGCGCGAATCGTCGTCCGCACTGCCCTGGCCCGGCTGGTTCAGGAACAGCGCGTAATCGATGCTGACGCCGACCATCAACAGCAGGGCGGCCAGATGAAAAAGGGTCAGGCTGATGCCGAGCGCGCTTAGCACCGCCAGCGTCACCATGACCGCGCAGGCCACGGGTGCGGCTACCCGCAGCACGAGGGCCGGGCGGCGCAGGGTCAGCAGCAGCGCCGCCACCAGCAGGCAGGCGCCCAGGGCCAGCCAGCCCAGCGCCTCGTGCGTGTAGGAGGTGACGAGCTGCTCCATCTCGGCCTTCAGATCCATGTACGCGAGCGCCGGATCGGCCAGCCCCGCAACCTTGCTGCGGACCAGCTCGGGTGCTCGCACGTCCGTGAGCACCGCGAGCCCGTACCAGACTCCGTCGCGCTCGAACAGCAGGGGCGCCAGTCGCGCCGCCAGCACGGATGAGGCGAAGTCGGCCGGCACGACGTGTGGCAGTTCCCGTTGGGTCGCGACATCCCGCTGGAACGGTGCGAACGCCGTCGGCCGGAACAGCGTGCCTGCCGTCGCGGCGTCGATGCGCTCGGCCAATGCCGCCGGTGGTGGCAGGACCCGCTGCCGTTCGGCCTGGGTGCGGCTGCTGGGGAGATAACGGCTGGGCAGCTCCGCGCCGCCGATGGCCGCGGCCTGCACCAGCTCCCGGACCGGTTGGTCCAGGCGCTCGGACCTCTGCAGCACCTCTTCCGCCGTCGCCCCGGAGATCGCGATCAGGTGGCGCACGTCGGGCGCCCCGAGCTGACGGCGCAGCTCCTCGTCGAGATCGCGGGCCTCCTGCGGCACGGGGCTGAGATTGGCCAGGTCCCTTTCCCAGCTCGGCCCGTGGCCGAAGGCGAGGAAGAGTGCCGCCATGGCGACCACACCGACCAGCCAGGCCCGGCGGCGCCGTAGAAGCGCCGCCACTACGAGCCAGCCCGCCGACACCTGCTGCCCACGAAACGCCACATCCTCGACCAGCAGCGGCAGCACCCAGCGGGTGGTGGCCGCCGCCGTGACGAGGCCCACCGCCGAGAACAGGCCCAGTTGGGACAGGCCCGGGAAGCTGGACAGCAGCATCGCGGTCAGCCCCAGCGCCGCCGTGGCCGTCGCCAGCAGCATGGT
>JBATRI010000635.1:0-4816 GCA_049292515.1 Geminicoccaceae bacterium | reverse complement strand
GCCCTTTTCCATCTCCTCGACCGGCTGCGCGTCTGGCCGGAACGCCCGGCTGCGATCCTCGCCTTCCCGGTGGGCTTCGTGGGCGTCGCCCAGCACCGCGGCGCCGGCCTCCAGCGCGGCCCGACCTGCCGTCGCGGGATCGCCGCTCCAGACCAGCGCGTCGGCGATGTCAGGCATGCCGCAGGCATGCACCAGCCGCAGCACCATGGCGTGGAGCGGCGCCGGAAACCGTTCCAGTGGCACCTCGGCGCGGATGATCGCGAAGGAGCGGGCGTAGATGGAGTCCGGATCGCGCAGATAGTCCGCCATGATGGCCGCGGATCAGCTCCCGCTGCCGTTCTGGCGCTTCAGGTCACCATGATGATGGTGATGGTCGTGGCCGTGCCCATGGTGGTGACGGTGGCCATGATCGTGGTCGTGGTGATGATGGCCGTCCGTGCCGATACCCTCGACATGGTGGTGATGGCTCTCCTGCGGCGCGCCCTGGTCGCGCTCGAAGCCGAGCACCTGGGTGCGGTATTTGCACAGGCCGCAGTTCATGTTGACGTCGTCGGCGAGGATGCCGCGGATGCGCTCGACGAAGGTGTCGACCACCAGCGGATGGTCGTCGAGGTAGCGGGCCTGCAGGAACTCGATCTCGGGGTGCCGCGCCGCCACGGCGTCGGCCGCCTCGTAGATTCGCCGCACCAGCACGCCGGTGAACAGGAAATAGGGGAACACCACGATGCGGCGGTAGCCCAGGCGGGTGGCGCGCTCGACGGCCACCTCGGTGCGGGGATGGGCGACGCCGGAAAAGCCGATCTCGGCGTGCGCGAAGCCCATCCCCTCCCACAGCATCCGCGCCACCTTGGCGACATTGCCGTTGGCGTCGCTGTCCGAGGTGCCGCGGCCGATCACGACGAGGCAGGTCTCGTCGAGGCCGATGTCGCTCTCAGCGCGCTGCAGGACCGCATCGATCCGGTCGCGCGCCGCGGCCAGCAGCTTGGCGTCGATGCCGAGGTCGCGGCCCATCTGCAGCCGGACCCCGCGCTCGGCGGCATAGGTGTTGAGCACCGAGGGCACGTCGTTCTTGACGTGCCCGGCGGCGAACAGCATCCCCGGCACGGCCAGTATTCGATCGACGCCACGAGCCAGCAGCGAGTCGAGCCCGTCACGAATGATCGGCCGCGCGAACTCGAGATAGCCCATGGCAACGGGCCATTCGGGCAGCCGTTCGGCCACCCGGTCGACGACGCGGCGGAACTCGTCGCACGCGGCCTCGTCGCGGCTGCCATGGCCGCAGATCATCACCCCAATGCCGCTCATGCCGGCGACGCTCCTAAAGACAAAGACGGTTCAGTGGGCCGGCGTCGGCGCGTGGTCACGGCCCAGCCGCTCGAACAGCAGCGCGCTCAGAACCCCGAGCGCCGCCCAGAACAGAAAGCTCGTGACGGTGACAGCGACGACGAAACGATGATGCAGGCCCTCGGGAACCAGGGTTTCGGTGTCGATCGGTTGCGGCGCGCCGACCAGGTGCGGTGCGACGAGCAGCGCGATCGCCACGACTGCCAGCAAAGGCGTCCGCCGGAACGCCAGCAACGCCAGTCCGGCCGCGGTCGAGGCCGCCGTCAGCACCCACCAGAGCTGCCGCGGGCCCAGCGGTGCCGCCGGCATGCCGGGCAGCTCTGGGGGCAGCCCGAGCGATGGGGCCAGCATGAACACGGCGAACCCGGCCATGCCCCACATCAGCCCCTGCCGCCAGCCGATGGTCTGACCCCGCAGCGCGTAACCGGCGACCAGCAGCATGGCGAAGCCCACGCCGGTGATGACGTTGGCGACGAGCGTGAACGCGGTGCGCTCGAACCCGTCCTGTGGCGCCCAGGCCGACTCGTCGTGGACGTGACCGGCCGGGTCGGAGGCGCCACTGCCGGCATGGTCGTGGACGGCGCCGGCGGCATGATCATGCTCGGCGCCGGTGGCCGGCGTCAGCGCTGCTTCGGCCACCTCGAACGTCTCGGCCTCGAGGATCATCGGCACGGTCGACAGATGCTGCATCAACGTCACCAGCATGCCCGCAAGCAGGCCGGCAAGGGCGGCGGTGAAGACGATGTTGCGGAACAGGGCCATGGCGCCAGCCCCCTTAGTGGCAGGGGAAGGCTGCGGAGTGGCGCGTGTCGTGCGCCGCGTTGTGCAGGGCGGCCAGCGGCGCGAAGCCGACGCCGAACAGCAGCACCATGCCCAGCATGGCGGCCATCAGCGCCTGCAGCGCGGTGCCGGTGCGCGCGGCTGCGGCTGTCTGGTCGGCGGTCACGAGTAGCTTGAACGACATGAGAACCCTCCGTTGCGGCATTTGGCAGCTTCTGCCGTACGGGGAGGGTGAGAGCCGTACGCAGCATCGCCGCCAGCGCCGGCGGCCATGCCACCGGCCGCGTGACGCCACGCCGCCCACCGCACCCACCGGGACACCCCGCCCGGTTGCGGACACATGACGGCGGCAGGTCTCCTGGCTCGCGGGTCGCTGCATTCAGGCCCTGCCTTCCCGACCCCAAGGTCAGTGGCTGTGCCGAGCCGAACGCTCACCGCTCACAGTTGCGGGGGCAGCCACGGCCTGGATCCACCGGATCTTACCGTGTTCCCTTTTACTTCCTGGCGGAAACCGTCGTCGGCGCAACCATGCCGCGCTCATCGGTGCCGGTCAACGGCGATGCAGCCGCAGGCCGCTCACCTCTTCCAGCTGTGGTGCCAGCGCCGGCGTGCAGGCGATCACGCCGCCTTTGCCGAGCAGGCCATGCTCGCGGACAAAGTCGGAGGCCACGCCTCCGGCTTCCTCGACCAGGATCAGGCCGGCCAGCGCGTCCCAGGACGAGCACTGCAGGGTGGCGAAGCCGTCGCACCGCCCATCGGCGACCCAGCAGAGCTGGATGGCCGTCGAGCCGGCGCGCCGGTGCTCGAAGCCGTGGGCCAAGGCGGCATCGACCATGCGGACATAGGTGTCCCTGCTCTGCCGGAAGCTGTAGGCCAGCGCCAGGCACGACGTGTCGACGGTGGGGTTGCCCGACACCCGGATCGCCACACCGTTGCGAAAGGCGCCGCCACCGCTGCGGGCCACGAACATCTCATCGTGGACCGGGTCGTAGGTGAGGCCGATCACCGTCCTGCCGTCGACCACGTAGGCCGCGACCACGCCCCAGCAGGGGATGCCCTTGAGGAAATTGAAGGTGCCGTCGATCGGGTCGAGCACCCAGGTCCGCGCGGCGTCGCCGCCACCGCCACCTTCCTCGCCCAGCACCGCATCGTCCGGAAAGAGTTTCGCGAGCTCGGCGCGGATCAGATCCTCCACGGCGCGGTCGGCGATGCTGACCAGATCTTGCTGGCCCTTGTGCTCGATCGCGAGCCCGGCCCGGTCGTTGAAATATTGCAGTGCCAGCTTGCCGGCGGCGCGAACGACGGATGTGGCCGCCTCCAGGCGGTCGTCGAGTTGCTGTGCATTCATGGTTCTTTTCCCGGGTTGAGGCGGAGGCGAAGCAGCGTGATGCGGCGCAGGTCGCTGGTGTTGCGAACCGCACGTTCCAGCGCATCGGGCTCGGTCAGCAGGACCACCAGGCGGCGGGCGCGGGTGATGGCGGTATAGAGCAGGTTCCGCCGCAGCATCCGCCCGTGCTGGCGCAGCAGCGGGACCACGACGGCCGGATACTCGGAGCCCTGCGCCTTGTGCACGGTGACCGCGTAGGCCACCGCCAGCTGGTCGATCTCGTCGCCGACATAGCTCAGGCGGCGGCCGTCCAGGGTGGCCTCGACCGTCTGCGTGCGCGGGTCGATTCCGGTGATGCGGCCGACATCACCGTTGTAGACGTCGCGCTCGTAGTCGTTCTCCAGCTGCATCACCTTGTCGCCCAGGGCGAGGAGGCTGTGGCCTCGCGTCAGCACCAGCGGCGGATCGGGGTTGAGCCTTGACTGCAGCAGCTCGTTCAGCGCCTGGGTGCCCATGACGCCGCGGTTCATCGGCGTCAGCACCTGCACATCGTTGACCGGGTCGAGCCCGAACCGCTCGGGGATGCGGGACATCACCAGCTCGAGCAGCTTGGCCTGCGCGTCCTCGGGGCTGGAGACCCGGATGCCGTAGCAGTCGCCCGGGCCGTCCTCGGCGCGGGCGAAGCTCGGCAGCTCGCCGCGGTTGATCCGATGCGCGTTGCGCACGATCCCGCTCTCCGCCGCTTGGCGGAAGATCTCCGTCAGCCGGATCGTCGGCACCGCACCCGAGGCGATGACGTCGGCCAGCACCTGCCCCGGCCCGACCGACGGCAGCTGGTCGACATCGCCGACCAGGACCAAAGCTGTGCTGTCCGGCAGGGCGTCGAGTAGGCCCGCCAGAAGCTGGGTGTCGATCATCGAGGCCTCGTCGACGATCACGAGGTCGGCTTCGATGGGACGAGTGTGGCTGCGACGGAAGCCGCGCTCCGGGTCGGCCTCCAGCAGCCGGTGCAGCGTCCTCGCGTCCCGCCCCGTGCTTTCGCTCAGCCGCCGTGCGGCCCGGCCGGTAGGAGCCGCCAGGATCACGCCGAGGCCGCTCTCGTCCAATGCGGCCAGGATGCCGCGCACCAGGGTCGTCTTGCCGGTGCCGGGCCCGCCGGTGACGACCAGAAGCTTGCTGCGGATGGCGAGGTCGATGGCGACCCGCTGGCTGGGGGCCAGCGCCACCCGCAGCGCCGCCTCGCTGCGCTCGATGGCCCCGTCGAGGTCCGGAATCTGCCAGGGCGGCGTGCCCGCGGCCAGCGCTTCCAGGCGGGTCGCGATCGCACTCTCCGCGCGATCCAGCTCGGCCAGCATCAGATAATGC
>JBATRI010000634.1:0-3391 GCA_049292515.1 Geminicoccaceae bacterium | reverse complement strand
CCCGAGACCCGCGGGCGCGTCAGGGCCGCCGGGCTGCCGCCGGCAGCCTTGATGGCGCTGCCGGCATTCTGGCACGCAGGTAATCTCGTCGCCTGTCCGCCGCTGCGACCTTACGGCTCGTGTGCCGCAGCTGGCATTGAGGCAACGGCCACCCTCCGACCCACCCTGCCACTCTCCGGGACAGCATTTGATCGGGTGAATGTTGTTTAAAAACTGCAACGCCTTATTTATCGTGATGCTACCAACAGGGATCCTACGGCGGCGCAGTCGGTCCGGCCCGCCCGGAAGATAGTGCCTAGGCTCGAATCGAGGCGCACACGGTGAACAATTTCGGCAAGAATCTGGCCCTTTGGGTGATCATCGGTCTGCTGTTGATTGCCCTGTTCAATCTGTTTCAGGGTCCTTCGACACGCGGTCCACAGACCAGTCTCGCTTTCTCCGATTTTCTGTCTGAGGTGCAATCCGGGCGGGTCAGCGACGTGCTGATCCAGGGTGATTCGATTTCCGGGCATTTCCAGGATGGCCGATCGTTCACGACCTATGCGCCCTATGATCCCAACCTCGTCGGGCGGCTGACCGAGCATGACGTACGGATCAGCGCACAGCCCCTCGACGAGAGCATGCCGTCGCTGCTGGGCGTACTGGTTTCCTGGTTTCCGATGCTGCTGCTGATCGGCGTCTGGGTGTTCTTCATGCGCCAGATGCAGTCGGGCGGTGGCAAGGCCATGGGCTTCGGCAAGTCCCGTGCCCGGTTGCTGACCGAGAAGCATGGCCGCGTCACCTTCAACGACGTGGCCGGCATCGACGAGGCCAAGGAAGAGCTCCAGGAAATCGTGGAGTTCCTGAAGAATCCGCAGAAGTTCCAGGCCGTCGGTGGGCGCATCCCCAAGGGTGTGCTGCTCGTGGGCCCTCCCGGCACAGGCAAGACGCTGCTGGCGCGGGCGATCGCCGGCGAGGCCAACGTGCCGTTCTTCACCATCTCGGGCTCCGACTTCGTCGAGATGTTCGTGGGTGTGGGTGCCTCACGTGTCCGTGACATGTTCGAGCAGGCCAAGAAGCATGCGCCCTGCATCGTGTTCATCGACGAGATCGACGCGGTCGGCCGCCATCGCGGTGCCGGCCTCGGCGGTGGCAACGACGAGCGCGAGCAGACGCTGAACCAGCTCCTGGTCGAGATGGACGGCTTCGAGGCCAACGAAGGCGTGATCCTGATCGCGGCTACCAACCGTCCCGACGTGCTCGACCCGGCCCTGCTGCGGCCGGGCCGTTTCGACCGCCAGGTCGTGGTCTCCAATCCCGACGTGATCGGCCGTGAGAAGATCCTCAACGTCCACATCAAGAAGGTTCGCGTCGGCCCGGATGTCGACACCCGTGTCATCGCCCGTGGCACGCCCGGGTTCTCCGGTGCGGATCTCGCCAACATCGTCAACGAGGCGGCGCTGCTCGCCGCCCGCGCCGGCAAGCGCATGGTGACGATGGTCGATTTCGAGGCGGCCAAGGACAAGGTCATGATGGGCGCCGAGCGGCGCTCGATGGTCATGACCGAGGAAGAGAAGCGGCTGACCGCGTACCACGAGAGCGGCCACGCGATTCTTGCCTACCTGATGCCGTCCTCCGACCCGATCCACAAGGCGACGATCATCCCGCGCGGCCGGGCGCTGGGCCTCGTCCAGCAGCTGCCCGAGCGCGACCAGCTCTCCCATACCCGCGAATGGCTCACGAGCCGGATCGCGGTCGCCATGGCGGGCCGCGTCGCCGAGGAGCTGGTGTTCGGCAAGGAGAAGGTCACCAACGGCGCCGCCTCGGACATCCAGCAGGCGACGCGCATCGCCCGCTTCATGGTCACCCAGTGGGGCATGAGCGACTCGCTGGGTCCGGTGGGCTACGACGAGAACCAGCAGGAGGTCTTCCTCGGCCATTCGATCACCCAGACCAAGAATGTCTCGGAGGTCACGGCGCAGAAGATCGACGACGAGATCCGGCGCCTGATCGAGGAAGGCCACGTCATGGCCCGTCAGATTCTCCTCGAGCACCGTCACAATCTCGACCTGCTGGCCCAGGCTCTCCTCGAGCACGAGACCCTGAACGGCGAGGAGATCGGGGCGATCATGCGCGGCGAGCCGCTGTCCAGCGTGCGCCGCGACGATGCCTCGAACTCCTCCGGTACCTCGACCGGCAAGCGCAGCTCGGTGCCGACCACGTCGCGCCCGAGCGGCGGCGAGCCTCCGGCCGGTATCGAGCCGAGCCCACAGCCGGGCGCCTGAGCCCAGGCTGCATCCCGGGATAGAAAGGCCCACCGCCCCAGGCGGTGGGCCTTTCGCGTTTCAGTCCGGGGTGATTCCAGCCATCTCGCACAGCATCTGCCAGTGGGCATCGCCGACCGGCACCACCGACAGCCGAGACTGGCGGACCAGGGTAAGGTCGGCGAAGCGCGGGTCGGCCTTGATCGTCCTCAGCGGCACCTCGCGTGCCACGGGGCCGACGGGCTTGACCTTGACGCGCACGAACTTGCCGGTCGGGTCATCCTCGGCGGGGTAGGCCTCGGTGGAGATCGCCATCACGCCCACGATCGCCGGCTCGACCATCGAGCGATAGAAGAACACGCGCTCACCCAGCTTCATGGCCCGCATGTTGGCGGCCGCTTGGTGGTTGCGCACGCCGCTCCACTCGGTCTCGCCTTCGGCCATCAGCCGCTCCCAGCTGTAGTCCTCGGGCTCGGTCTTCATCAGCCAATGCGCCATGGCGCGCTTCCCTTCCGGCGGTACGTGCGCTAGCTGCGCTAGCATGCTGGGTCGGGCGAGGACAGGGATGGCGGGTGCGGACGAGTTGTTGATCCGGTCGATGCGCGAGGGGGACGAGGAGGGGATCTGGTCCGTCATCGCGCCCACGATCCGTGCCGGCGAGGTCTTCATGCTGCCGCGGGACATGGGCCGGTCCGCGGCGCTGGCCTACTGGGCCGGGCCCGGTCACGAGGTGTTCGTGGCCGAGCAGGCGGGGCGGGTGGTCGGCACCTACTATCTGCACGCCAACCAGCAGGGCGGCGGGGCGCACGTCGCGAACTGCGGCTATGCGACGGCGGTGGACGCCACCGGTCGCGGCATCGCGCGGGCCATGTGCGCGCACTCGCTGGAGCGCGCCAAGGCCCGCGGCTTCCGGTCGATGCAGTTCAACTGCGTGATCAGCACCAACGAGCGCGCCGTGCGGCTGTGGCAGAGCCACGGTTTCGAGATCGTCGGGCGGCTGCCGGGCGCCTTTGCCCATCCGGAGCTGGGCTTCGTCGACGCGCTCGTCATGTACCGGATGCTCTGAGCCACGGGGTCAGCTCTGCTGCCGCGCCGCCGTGGCGGCGCGCTCGCGCACGTCCAGCCGGTAGAGCGCCAGCCCGCTGGCC
>JBATRI010000633.1:0-11075 GCA_049292515.1 Geminicoccaceae bacterium | reverse complement strand
GGCCCGAAGGCTGCAGCGCCGCCCGGAAGCGGCCGAAGCCGTACCAGAGCAGGAACGCGGCCCCGAGCCAGGTCATCACGCGCGGCAGCAGCGGCTGCTGCTCGACCAGGACGCCGAAGCCGGCAATCCCGGCGGCGATCAGCAGCGCGTCGGAGAGCGCGCAGATCAGGCAGACCACGAACACGTGCTGGCGCAGCAGCCCCTGGCGCAGGACGAAGGCGTTCTGCGCCCCGATCGCGACGATCAGGCTGAGGCCGAGCAGGAAGCCCTCGCCCGCCGGTCCAAGCATCGTCGGCGGCTCAGACGGTGGTCAGCGGGCCGCCTGTGGCCGCCACAGCGACCGGCAGGGGATCTTGGTCAGATCCGCGCGGTCGGCGTAGCGCTTGGCGATCTCGGTAACCTCGCGCAGCAGTCCCTCGGAGAGCGTGATCGGCTCCAGGCCCAGATTGAGCAGCCGTCGGTTCTCGACGAAGAGGTCGTTCTCGTCGGCCTCCGCGCGCGGGTTCGCCACCAGCTCGACGGTGGCGCCGGTGATCTCGGCCACGAGGTGGGCCAGATCGCGCACACGGTGGGTCTCGGTCATCTGGTTGAGGATGTTGACCCGCCCACCCGACTGCGGCGGGTTCGCGACCGCGAGCTCGATGCAGCGCACCGTGTCCTGGATGTTGATGAAGGCGCGGGTCTGGCCGCCCGTGCCGTGCACGGTGAGCGGGTAGCCGATCGCCGCCTGCATCAGGAAGCGGTTGAGCACGGTGCCGTAGTCGCCGTCATAGTCGAAGCGGTTGATGAGGCGCTCGTCCAGACGGGTCTCTTCCGTCTGCGTACCCCAGACGATGCCCTGGTGCAGGTCGGTGATCTTCACCCGGTCGTTCTTGTTGTAGTAGGCGAACAACAGCTGATCGAGCGTCTTGGTCATGTGATAGACGCTGCCCGGGTTGGCCGGGTAGAGGATCTCCTGCTCGACCGTCCGGCCGTCATCGGCGTCGATCTTCACCTGCAGGTAGCCCTCCGGGATCTTGATTCCGGCCGTGCCGTAGCCGTAGACGCCCATGGTCCCGAGATGGACCAAGTGAATGTCGAGCCCGCTCTCGACCATCGCCACCAGCACGTTGTGCGTGGCATTGACGTTGTTGTTCACCGTGTAGCGCTTGTGCAGCGGCGACTTCATTGAATAAGGGGCGGCGCGCTGCTCGGCGAAATGGACGACGGCATCGGGCTTCCCTTCGCGCAGCAGCGTCAGCAGACGGTGATAGTTGTCGGCCACGTCGATACGGTGGAACGGAATGTCCTTGCCGGAGATCTCCTTCCAGGCCGCCAGCCGCTCACCCATCGGGCGGATCGGCGTCAGGCTTTCGACCTCGAGCTCGTTGTCGATGTTGCGCCGTGACAGATTGTCGACGATCGCCACCTCGTGGCCGCGCGCCGACAGGTGAAGGGCGGTCGGCCAGCCGCAGAATCCATCGCCGCCCAGAATGATGACGCGCATGCTCGCCTCACACAAAGACTACCGCCGGCGTTTCTCTAAAGCGCCATCCGATGCGGCACAACCCATCACAGAATTGTAGAAATAGGCGACAGTCGAACCCTCGCTCTCGTCTCCGCCGCTCAGTCCAGGATCTTGTCGATGGTGATGGGCAGCTCGCGAATGCGCTTGCCGGTGGCATGGAACACGGCGTTGCCGATGGCCGCCGCCGTGCCGACGATGCCGATCTCGCCCAGGCCCTTCACGCCCAGCGGGTTCAGCTTGTCGTCCGGCTCGTCGACGAAGATGACGTCGATGTCCCGAATGTCGGCGTTCACCGGCACATGGTACTCGCCGAGGTTCATGTTCATGAAGCGGCCGAGCGCATGATCGGTCAGCGTCTCCTCCTCGAGCGCCATGCCCAGACCCATCACCACCCCGCCCAGGATCTGGCTGCGGGCCGTCTTCGGATTGAGGATCGCGCCGGCCGCGATCGCACTGACGATCCGCGTCACCCGCAGCACGCCCAGCTCCTCGTCGACTTTGACCTCCGCAAAGACCGCGCCATGCGTGTAGGCGGAATACTTGGCCTTGACCCCCTCGTCGGGCCCCGCCGACTGTTCCGCCTCGATCCGCTCGATGCCCGCTGCCGCCATGGCCTGCGCGATCGTCACGCCACGACCCGGATCGGCCGACAACACGATCCTGCCCTGGGCGAACGTCACCTGCTCCAGACTCGCATTGGCCAGCGGCGAGTCGTCCATGCCGCGGGCGTGCGCGAACAGCTGCTCGCGCACGGCATGACACGCGGCCCGTACCGCCGAGCCTGCGGATGCCGCGGCCCACGAGCCGCCTTCGACCGGCGATTTTGGCAGCGTCGAGTCGCCGACCTTGGCCGTCACCTCCTCCATGCGCAGGCCCAGGGCGTCGGCGGCGATCTGGGTCAGGATGGTGTAGGTGCCGGTGCCGATGTCGGCCGTGGCAGTGGCCACCTCGAGCCTGCCGTCGGCCGTCAGCACAGCCCGGGCGGTATGGGGCATCATCAGGGCCTCCCAGACGCCGGTGGCCATGCCCCAGCCGACCAAATCCCTGCCCTCACGCATGGAACGCGGCTGCGGCCGGCGCTCCCACCAGCCGAATCGCTCCGCCCCTTGCGCGTAGCAGGCATGCAATGCCTTGCTGGTGAACGGCTTGGCTTCGTTCTGGTCCTCAGCAGCGTAGTTCTTCAGCCGAAGCGCCAGCGGATCGATGCCGACTTCGTAGGACAGCTCGTCCATGGCGGTCTCCAGCCCGAACACGCCGAGGGTGGCGCCCGGGGCACGCATGTCGCTGGGCGTATATCTGTCCAGCTGCGCCAGCCTGTAGTCAAAGCTGACATTGTCGCAGTGATAGAGAAGACCCGACCAGTTGACGACCACCTCCTGGTAATCCTCGAAGCGCGACGTGTTGGCGATCGCCTCGTGGGTGATCGACTGCAGCGCGCCGTCCTGCCCCGCACCCAGTGCGAGGGTCTGGATCGTCTCGGGCCGATAGCCGAAGCTGAACATCTGGGCACGGGTCAGCTGGACCCGCACCGACCGCTCGAGCATCGTCGCCGCCAGCACGGCCAGGTAGAGCTGGTACTGCGGCCGCAGGCCGGAGCCGAAGGCACCACCCACGAAGGGCGAGATAACGCGGACCGCATCCTCCGCGAGGCCGAACACGCCGGCGACGTAACGTTGGCTGTTCTGCACGCCCTGCGTCTTGTCGTGGATGGTCAGCTTGCCGCCGCCCTCCCAGACCACGGTCGAGGCATGCATCTCCATCGGGTTATGATGCTCGACCGGCACCCGATACTCGCTGCGGACCTTCACCGGCGCGTTATCGAAAGCCTGCTGCGCGTCGCCGCGCGCCTTCGGCGGCGGATTGATGCCGGAGCGTTTCCGCGGCGGGTCGTAGGCCTCGGCCTGTTGCAGTTCCAGGTTGGTGGCATGCTCCTCCGCTTCGTATGCGACCTGAACTAGGCTCGCCGCATGACGCGCGATGCCGAAATCCTCGGCCACCACGAGCGCCACCGGCTGGCCGCTATAGGCGATCCGGTCGTCATAAAGCGGCCGGAACGGCGAGCCCGGCGGCGCCACGTCGTCACGATGGCTGCGGTCGAGCCATGCGGTGCGCGGCCGGTTGGCGTGCGTGATCACCGCCAGGACGCCGGGCACGGCCAGCGCCGCATCAGTATCGATCCTCGCGATCCGACCCCTGGCGATGGTGCTCGAGACGACATAGCCGTGGGTCAGACCGGGAACGTCGAATTCCGCCGCATATCTGGCGGCGCCGGTAACCTTGGCGCGACCGTCGACGCGGTTCCGGGCCATGCCGACGTGTGTCGCAGATTCCGACATGATCGTTGCCCCTACTGAATGCGCTTGTCGGATTGGACCTGCGGGGTGCCCGCCGCGGCCTGCTCCAGCGCGCGCACGATGGAACGCCGCGCCAGATCGATCTTGAAGCCGTTGTGGGCGAACCCCGCCGCATCCTGCAGGACATGATCGGCAGCGATGGCGAAGCTGCTACGCTCGGCGGGCTTGCCTACCAGCAGCGCCTCGGCCTCGCGGTCGCGCCACGGCTTGTGAGCGACGCCGCCCAGCGCCAGACGCGCCGTCGTGATCCGATCGCCGTCCAGCTCGAGTGCCGCCGCCACGGAGACCAGCGCGAACGCGTAGGACAGCCGATCCCGCAGCTTCAGATAGCTGTGGTGCCCGGCAAAGCCGGCGCGTGGCAGGTCGACCGCGGTGATCAGCTCGTCCGGCTCGAGGATGTTGTCGAGCTGCGGCGCATCGCCCGGCAGGCGATGGAAGTCCGTGATCGGGATCGTCCGGTCCCCACGCGGCCCAACCACGCATACCGTCGCATCGAGCGCCGCCAGGGCCACGCACATGTCCGAGGGATGTGTGGCGATACAGTGCTTGCTGGCACCGAGAATGGCGTGAAGGCGGTTGAGGCCGGTGATCGCGGGGCAGCCGCTGCCGGGCATGCGCTTGTTGCAGGGGGCGCCCGCATCGTAGAAATAATAGCACCGTGTCCGCTGCAGCAGATTCCCGCCGACGGTCGCCGCGTTGCGCAGCTGCGGCGAGGCGCCAGCCAGGATAGCGCTGCTCAAGAGCGGGTAACGGCTCTCGATGCGCGCGTCGTAGGCGGTGTCGGTGTTGCTGACCAGGGCACCGATGCGCAGACCCCCTTCGTCGGTCTCCTCGATCTGGTTCAGCGGCAGCCGACCGATGTCGATCAGTTTCGTCGGGTGCGCCACGTCGTACTTGATCAGGTCGACCAGATTGGTGCCGCCGGCGATGAAGCGCGCCGTGGGCTCGGCAGCGATGGCGCGCACGGCGTCGGCCACGGTGTCGACGCGCTGGTAGTCGAACGCGTTCATGACCGATCACCCGTGCGCTCGTGCAGCACTTGCTCGATAGCACCCACAATGTTCACGTAGGCGCCGCAGCGGCAGATATTGCCGCTCATCAGCTCGCGGATCTCCTCCGCGGTGCCGGCCCTGCCCTCGTCGAGCAAGCCCACGGCCGAGCAGATCTGACCGGGCGTGCAGTAGCCGCATTGGAAGGCGTCGTGCTCGACGAAGGCAGCCTGCACGGGATGCAACACGCCATCGGCATCGAGCCCCTCGATGGTCGTGATGCTCGAGCCGTCCTTGGTGACCGCCAGGACGAGGCAGGAATTGATCCGCCTGCCGTCGAGCAGGACGGTGCAGGCGCCACATTGCCCGTGGTCGCAGCCCTTCTTGGTGCCAGTCAGCTGCAGCTCGTCACGCAGCAGATCGACCAGAGCGGTCCAAGGCGCCACCTCGAGTCGCATGGTGCGGCCATTGACGGTCAGGTTGACCGGGAACTTCCCCGGCAAGGCGGCCTCGCCGCTCTGGACAGCGCTCACGCGGATCTCCCGGTCACTGGTGCACCATGCCCAACCTGCGTACAGGCCGAGCAGAAGGCGCAGGTGCGGCATTAACCGAGCCCGCGGGGCTACGTTCCCGCTGACCTGCGAGTTCGATGGCCGGGCGGGGGATCCGCGGCGCGGCCGGTGGAATGGGTGCCAGCCGCCTGAAGTCCGTCGTGTGAAATCTCACAGCACTGCGCGGCCGCTTGGCGGACACTTCTTCGGCGACGTGGCGACCGTGAGACCGGGCAGCAGGTGATGGCAGACGAGCAGCAAGCTGGCGCGATCGACCAGATCAGCGAACCACCGAGTTGGGGCGGGCAGATTTTCTGGTCCGCCCTCGTGGTCGGCGCGGCCCTCGCCGTGGGTGGGCTGCTGTGCCTCGGCTATGCCAGCATCAGCTCGACCGTCGCCCTGCTCGTTCTCTGCAGCGGGTTGGGCATCATCTTTGGGGCATTCGGGTCGACCGCCACGATCCACTACAAAGGCGTCGTGGTGGCCGGCGTGGCGGCCGTGGCGATCGTGCTGCTGTGGTTCGTCGACTCCCTGATCCAGGACGATTTCGTCCAGGGCGAGATCGACGGCGATATCACCGGCAGCCAGATCCACATTCGCGGCGACCGGGTCTATCTCGGCGCCGTCAACGACGGGCGCTTCGAGTTCATTGTCGTCGGCAAGGAGATCAAGCGCAGCAGGCTCGAAGCCACGTTCTATTTTCCTCCTGACGAGGATGGTCGAGGCGAGGAGGAGATGATCTTCGAATGCATCGAGAAGAAGAAGCTGGAGCCGTTCCTGGGCTCGGGTCGCTTGATTCAATGGCGTTTCGACCGAGAGCACGGCGAGCTGCGAACCGACGACGGGGAGCTCGTGTCGCTGATCGGCCCATGTCCGGCGAGAAGCGCCGGCACGCCGGCTGCCTGGAACGACTGGCATATCCTTCCGTCGGCGCTGGCCGCCGAACCGGAAGCCACCGACATCGACCAGTCGCTGCAGGATCTGCGGTCCGGCTCGACCAGCGTCAGGCGCGACGCCCGTCAGAGCCTTGCGGCACAAGGCCCGGCGATCACCAAGCCGCTGCTCGCCGAGCTGCGCCGCGATCCGGACTCCTACCGCACGCGACTGGGCGTCGTCGTCGCGCTGACGGAGATGCTGCGGGAGCACAAGGCTCAAGCAGCCGAGATCGCCGCGCAGCTCGACGACGACGACCTCGCCCTGCTGACGGATGCAGCCGGCGATCCGGACAGGACCGTCCGCGTCTATGCCTCGGAATTCCTCTTCGACCTTGCGGACCCGCGCACGGTACCGCTTGCCCTGGAGCGGCTCGGTGATGCCGGCGACAACGAGCGCTTCAACCTCATTCTCGTCCTGAAGGGCACCTATCCGCGGTTGCAGCCGGAGACCAAGCGGCAAGTCGATGTGGAACTCACCGGGCTGCGTGGAGCCGTGGGGCACAAGACGCAGGAGCTCATCGACAGCTTCGTCGTTGGCTAGCGGGCAACGGGCAAAGCCGCCGCTCGGCTCGCCGCGCCGAGCTATACATCCAGCTCCGTCACCAGCCCGGCATTCTCCTGGATGAAGGCGAGCCTCAGCTCCGGCCGCCGCCCCATCAGCTCCTCGACCAGCTGGGCCGTGGGCTTGCCATCCACGTCCTCGCTGCGGACCTGCAGCAGCTGCCGCTTGGCCGGGTCCATCGTGGTCTCCTTGAGCTGGGACGGGTTCATCTCGCCCAGGCCCTTGAAGCGCCCGACCTCGACGTTCTTCTTGCCCTTGAAGGTGCTGGCCAGCAGGCGCGCCCGGTCGGCCTCGTCGCGGGCGTAGGCCACCGTGCCACCGGCGGCCAGGCGATAGAGCGGCGGCTGCGCCAGATAGAGGTGGCCGCGCTCGATCAGCTTGGGCAGCTCGCGGAAAAAGAAGGTCATCAGCAGCGCCGCGATGTGGGCACCATCGACATCGGCGTCGGTCATGATGATGACCTTGTCGTAGCGCAGATCGTCGGGGCGCCAGTGCTTGCCGGCACCGCAGCCGAGCGCGGTGATCAGGTCGGCCAGCTCCTTGTTGCCGGCGAGCTTGTCGGCCGTCGCCGACGCGACATTGAGGATCTTGCCGCGCAGCGGGAGAATCGCCTGGGTCTCCCGGCTGCGTGCCTGCTTGGCGGAACCGCCGGCCGAATCGCCCTCGACGATGAAGATCTCGGTACCCTCGCGGGCATCGCGCGCGCAGTCGGCGAGCTTGCCGGGCAGACGTAGCTTGCGCGTCGCCGTCTTGCGCCCGACCTCGTCCTTGGCCTTGCGCCGCGCGATCCGTTCCTCGGCCCGGCGTGCCACGTGCTCCAGCACGGCGGTCGCGGTCGCGGCATGGCTGCCCAGCCAGAGCTCGAACCGGTCCCGGATCGCGTTCTCGACCAAGCGGGTGGCTTCGGCCGAGACCAAGCGTTCCTTGGTCTGGCCTTGGAACTGCGGCTGACGGATGAACAGGGACAGCAGCACGCACACGCCGCCCATAACGTCCTCGGCCGTCACCGCCGCCGCGCGCTTGAAACCCACCCGCTCGGCGTGGATCCGCAGGCCTTTCAACAAGGCGTTGCGCAGGCCCACCTCATGGGTACCGCCCAGCGGCGTCGGCACCGTGTTGCAGTACCAGCCGGTGTAGGTCTCCTCGTCAATCGGCCAGGCAATCGCCCACTCGACTCGGGCACCCTGCTCCAGTGCCGCCTCGCCGGTGAACGGGTCGTCCACCACGAGGTCGCGGCCGCCGAGCAGCGCCTTGAGAAAATCGGCCAGCCCTTGCGGGAAATGGAAGCTGTCCTCCGCCGGCACGGCCGACCCGGCCTCAAGCAGGGCTGGATCACACCGCCAACGAATTTCGACGCCGCGATAGAGATAAGCCTTGCTCCGCGCCATCCGGTGCAGCAGTTCCGGCCGGAAGCGGGCACTGGGGCCGAAGATCTCGGTGTCGGGGACGAAGCTGATCATGGTGCCGCGGCGGTTCGGCGCGGCGCCGATCGTGGCCAGGGGCCCGAGCGCGAGGCCACGTGCGAAGCGCTGCGCGTGGAGCGTGCGATTGCGAGCGACCTCGACCACGAGCTCTGAGGACAGCGCGTTGACGACGGAGACGCCTACCCCGTGCAACCCGCCCGAGGTGTCGTAGGCTTTGCTGCCGAACTTCCCGCCCGAATGCAGCGTGGTCATGATGACCTCGAGGGCACTCTTGTCCGGGAACTTGGGGTGTGGATCGATCGGGATGCCACGGCCATTGTCGCGCACGGTGATGCGGTTACCTGCGGCGAGCTCAAGCTCGATCCGCGTGGCGTGGCCAGCCACAGCCTCGTCCATGGCGTTGTCCAGGACTTCCGCCACGAGGTGGTGCAGGGCACGCTCGTCGGTCCCGCCGACATACATGCCGGGGCGGCGGCGGACCGGCTCCAGCCCTTCGAGCACCTCAATGTCGTGCGCCGTGTAGCTGGCGCCGCTGGTCCGCTCGCCGGCTAGATCGAGCAGGTCGGTCATGCGCTCCGTTCCGTTTCTGGCGCCGCGTCGGCCGGAATGATGCCATTGACTCATGACGCGCGCGGCAAAGTGATGGTCGCTCGGGATGCAACAGGTCAAGCGGTCATGCATGAATACATGAACAAACACAGAACATCTAGCGCACGCTTTCGATCCGGGACATGCTCGCTGGCCAGCGCCCTCGTCGCAGGCG
This sequence comes from Geminicoccaceae bacterium, assembly GCA_049292515.1. GTDB lineage: Bacteria > Pseudomonadota > Alphaproteobacteria > Geminicoccales > Geminicoccaceae > Benzoatithermus. The sequence goes on along the minus strand of JBATRI010000633.1, from coordinate 1,990 downwards.
CGATACCGGCTGGCCCAAACGTCTCGAAGGCTGGATAACCACCCCCCATGAACAGCACGTCGCACGCCGAAGAGCCGGTCATCGAGGCCAAGCCCAGCGGAGAGGAAGGAATGGAGGTGACCGAACAAGCCTTGCGCTTGCGCATTCGGCAGCAGGAGATTCTGACCGAGCTCGGGGTGCTGGCGCTCAAGGGAACGCCTTTCGCGGACCTGCTGGCGGAGACGGCGAGGCTCGCCGCCGAGGGCCTCCAGGCCGAGTTCTGCAAGGTCTTGGAGCACTTGCCGGCGGAGCACTGCCTGCTGGTGCGCGCTGGGCTCGGCTGGGGACCAGGTGTCGTGGGATCGACCAAGGTCGGTGACGATCTGGCCTCACCCGCAGGCTTCGCGCTACGCACGGGCAAGCCGGTGATCTCCAATCACCTTGAGCATGAGGAGCGTTTCCGCACCCCGGAACTGCTGGCCGTGAACGGCATCCGCCGGGCGATGAACGTCATTCTGCAGGGCGACGGCAAGCCGTTCGGTGTGCTGGAGGTCGACAGCCGTTCGGACGGTGAGTTCAACGAGCACGACATCGCCTTTCTCCAGGGGGCAGCAAACCTGCTCGGCATGGCGATCGAGCGGCAGCGGATGGAGGCCAACCTGCGCGCATCGCTCGACCAGCGCGAGGTGCTGCTGCAGGAAATGAACCACCGGGTGAAGAACAGCCTGCAGCTGGTGGCCAGCATGCTGCATCTGCAGGCGGGTTCCGCCGACGACGAGGCCGTGCGGCATCAGCTGCGGGACGCGTCCAGCCGGATCACGGCAATCGCCCGGGCGCATCAGCGACTCTATCGCAGCGACCAGGTGCGATCGATCGACCTCGCAGCCTATCTGGTCGACCTGTGCGGCGACCTCGAGGCGGCGACCGGCGAGCGCCAAATCCTGGTCGACGTGCCGGGACCGGTCGAGATCATCACGGACCGGGCGATCCCCATTGCCCTCGTGGTGACCGAGCTGGTGACCAACGCTGCCAAATACGCTTACGGGGAAGGAGAGACAGGCTCCATCGAGGTGCGCCTCGGCCGCGATGACGAAGACCGCATCCAGCTTTCGGTGGCCGACAATGGCGCCGGCCTGCCGCCTGGATTCGATGCCAAGTCGAGCAAAGGCCTGGGCATGCGGATCACCCGCATCCTGGCCAACCAGCTGGGGGCAGACCTCCACCTGCGGTCGCGCGCCACCGGCACCGAGTTCGTGCTGATCATGCCCCCGACGCCGCCCGCTGATGCAAACTGACCACGAGCCCGCGAGTCCACCGATGTCCGACCTCCGCCACCTGCAGCCGGCCGTGCGGACGCTAGCGATGCCCGGCGATGCCAACCCGTCGGGTGACATCTTCGGCGGCTGGCTGCTGGCGCAGATGGACATCGCCGCCGGCACCATGGCATTCACCCGCGCCCGCGGCCGCGTCGCGACGATCGCCGTCGACGCCATGACCTTCCACCAGCCGGTGCTGGTGGGCGATATCGTCAGCTGCTACGCTGAGGTGGTCCGAATCGGGCGGACCTCGATCACCATGCAGGTCGAGGCCTGGGCCAGGCGGGGACATACCGGCGAGGAAATCAAGGTGACCCAGGGGCGATTCACGTGTGTCGCCATCGACGCCAACCGGAAGCCGCGCCCCGTACCGATGGTATGACCTGAGCTTGAGCGGGTCAGCCTGCCTGATCGGCGATCCGGACCAGCGACGCGAAGACGGCCACGATGACCGTAGCCAGGACCAGTATGCCCAATGCCAAGCCCAACGTGGTTGCCTGGGCAGCGAAGCCGATCAGCGGCGGCCCGACCAGGAAGCCCAGATAGCCGATGCTGGCCGTGGCGGCGATCGCCGCACCCGGCTGCTGGCCCGGTAGCCGTCCGGCGGCGCCGAACAGCACCGGCACGGTGTTGGCGAGGCCGAGGCCGGCACAGGCGAAGCCGACCACCGCTGCGAGGGGCGTGGCGAGCAGCAG
>JBATRI010000632.1:0-45387 GCA_049292515.1 Geminicoccaceae bacterium | reverse complement strand
CTCGTTGACGGGTCCGCACCCCGCGGCCTCGACCAGGGCCGCCAGCTGGATGCCGGCCCGCAGCGTCGCGACCTCGCCGGCGGCGGGGTCCAGCTGGCGCATCACCTGCCGGCACAGGCGCAGGATCGCGCTCGGCGCAACCTCAAGCTCCAGTACGAAGCCTTGTGGTTGAGTTGTTGGGCAGACTCCTGCCATGTTCAGTCCCCGTCTCGCTCGTTGTGCCAGCTTGCTGCCGGCTTAGCCGAAGAACCTGTGACCGCAGGGCTGCACGGGTCGGGGCATGACGGTCGTGGCACCGAGCCGGGGAAGAGGCACGTTCAAGTCGATCCGTTGTATTTGCCGAAACTGTCCTAAGTAAGCGCTGAGAATTATGCGAAAGTTTACCTTCGCTATACACGACAGACGCCGCTTTCCGGCGATCGATGCTGGCGTAAATGGTTTTACGTCTTGACCGGCCTCCCCGGTCTTGCGAGCGTGGCCATCCGGCCCGACCGTATAACGGGCCGCCAGCAGGGAACCTTTTCGATGCTTCAACCGAAGAAGAGCGCCGGCCCGACCGGGCCCGACGCCGGCAACGTCATCATGTTCGACGCCCACCATCATCGCCGCACCAGAGCATACGATGATACAGGTTCGTCTTCCCGCGCCGCACAGTCCGTGCGTACGCCGATAGGGTCGGCCTCAGGAGACGACCCATCGGCCAACGAGTGCCCGCCGGCCAAGGCGGCGCCTGAACCTGCGCGGGACGAGCTATTGGACATTGGAACTAGGACCGACTTGGTCGGATGCGCCGAGGCTGTAGATGGCGAGCATCAGGAGCCGACCTCTTGTGACTCCGACGCATTCCCCTGCGACGACAGCGCGGAGAACTCGTCTAAGGCCCGCTCGATTCGCCGCAGCGTATCGACGGTCACGCGTGAGTTGCCTTGCGCCACCTTGACGACGGTGTTCTCGGCAAGCCCGGAACTCTCCGCGACGCGCCGACACGGCAGCCCGCTAGCCAATAGCCGCTTCCTCAACCGCAGGAATGTCCGCTCAATCATCATGGCGGACGGCTTACCTCATTTAAATGAGGTTTGCAATGCAGCTCATAACGATGAGGTTGCGCCTGGGATGCGGCCCTCACAAAAATGCGGCATGACTAGCGATGAGGTACGGACCAAACTCAGCGAGTTTATGCAGAAACATGAGCTCGTGCCGTATAGGTGGTCCCCCGCCTCTGGGCTTGGGCAGGGCACGCTCGCAGCCTTCATGAAAGGCGGCCCTGATAAGACTATAGAAATGCGGACGCTACAGAAGCTCGTCGCCGGGGCGCGTAAACTCTTGAATGACGAGAGTATCCAGCTCCGGGACATCATCGGCGTCGACTCAATAGAGCCATCCAGCCAGGACGCCAGAGAGGATTTCCCGCTCGGACGCGAAATCCTGCAAACCCTGCAAGCGATTTTACTAGAATTACGAGCAAACACCGAAGAAACGCGGAAGAATGGCATTGTATCACGAGAGAATAACGAGCTGCTCAGAAGTTGGGGTCCGCCTCCGCCGCTTTCTCGCAAGGTCAGCTAGCTGTGAGCGAGCCTGAGAACATCACCCTCGTCTATCTGCGCCGCCTCGACGGCAAGCTCGACCAGCTCGTGGACGCGGTGGGCGGCCTCACCCAGCGCATGCAGGCCGTGGAAACCGGGCTGCTCGAGCTGCGCCGTGAGACCGTGGGCCTGCACGGCGACGTCGTGCAACTGGTCCACCGCCTCGACCGTCTGGATGGGCGTGTCGCCCGTATCGAGCGTCGCTTAGACCTGGTCGAAAGCTGACCTTTATTTGAGACATCGACACATATTAGAACGTGAGAACAACCATATGCACCGTATGCTTCAGTTTACTGGCGCAATCACTGCCGTTTTGTTGATGACCAGCTGCGTGCCGAACCGCCCGAATTTCATGGCGACTAAGGACAGCGGCAACCTGTCAGTCGAGATGGGTGACAAGCAATGCCGCTACGAATCCCAGGCTGCGGTCCCGATGACCGCTTGGGATAGCCCCTATTCGGTCGGCGTGCAGCGCGTCGACCTGTACAGCCTCTGCATGGAGTCCAAGGGCTTCGCGAAGGTGCAGTAAGGCCGGGCCGCTACTTTATCCAGCCGTTCCTGACGACATAGTCGAACAGCCGCTCCGCCTCCACCAGAAGGCCTTTTCCCGATAGGCGGCCTCTCGCCGCGATCTTGAGGCACTCCAGCCTTACTTCTTCGTCCCCTGGCGGGGGTCGCCGCATGCGATGCGGACGGCTCGGATCCAATCTTCCCTGGTGCTCTTCCGGCGGCTGCGGCTCGCCGAGCCGTTCGTAATGGACGCCTGCAACCCAGTCCTCTGCCCTGACCAAGGCGTCTTCCGCCATCCCGCACGCTCCGCTGTAGGTCACCAGGGACGATAGCGGTACAGCCACGCGGCGGCAAGAATCGACCTCATTAAAATGAGGTATCTGTTGACGACCTCATTTTAATGAGTGATCCTCCACCCCGCCACAACCCAGCGGGGACACGATGCCCGACGAACCCAACCCAACAGAGCTGACGCGCAACCGCTACGATATCCGGCAGGTCGTCGCCCTTGCGGGCCTCCTGCCGGCCGCCTTCGCGATCGAGGCGGTCACCGCCGGGCTGCTGCGCTCACCCGGGCAGGGCGCCGTTGCGCAGGAACTGGGCGAACGCCGCCTGCGAGCAGCGGTGCTGCACGCTTTCGCCGAGCTGGGCGTCCCGTACCTGCCACAGCCGGAATTCGACCCAGCCGTCGCCGCTGCCGATGCTGTCGGGCGCGGCGGCGCTGACCTGGGCCACCCGGCGGAGGATGGCGAGCGCGTCGCCCCAGCGCATGAACCGCGGGCCGTGCGGCTCGTAGAACACGTGCCCCTGCTCGAAGGCGAGCGTCGGCGGCACGCCACGGGTCCAGACGTGCCGGTAGACCGGATCGGCCCCGGGGTCCTGCGCCCGCTTGGCCTTGCTCTTCTCCCGGTCGACCAGTGTCGACAGCTGGATGTCGAGCGGCGTCCGGAACGCGTCGATGACGTCGAACGCCCAGCCGATCGCGTAGCGGTCGGCGCCGAAGGTGATGTCGAGCTTCTCGGTGCGGCGAACCTTCTTCAAGTCGCCGCCCGCCGTAAAGGGCGCTGGAAGCCCAGCGCCAGGTGCTGCCCTAGGTCGGCCTTGGCGCGATCGAACGCCCGCTTCTCGACCTCGAGCTTGCGTTCCGCCGCCGCGAAGCGCTGCAGGGCTGCCTCCATGGTCGTGCCGCGCAGCAGGTCCTTCAGCAGGCGGACATCGTCCTCGTTGTCGCCGAGCAGATCGTCGACCACGCCGTTCAGCAGCATGACCCGATGCCGGCACAGGCGCCGATTGACGGCCGCCTGGCAGGTGCAGGTGATCAGCAGCTCGGCGCCGTCCCGCCACGCCAGCACCTCGTACTCGTCCCCCTGGCTGCCCTCGATCGCAAACCGCAGGGTTGCTGTCCCCGTCTCCATGCTTCCCTCCCCGCCGCGTTGTTCGCCGCTCGGGCGAGCCTGCGCGCGGTCCTGACCTCCCGACAATCCCCCACTCCGTCACATGGCCGAAAGGACTAGGTGATGCCCGACGAACCCAACCCAGCGCCGTCCGCCACCAACGCCGAAGCGACCGCGCCATTTCCTTTCGTCGCCCTCGGTTACGACCTCGGCCGCTACGCGGTCCGCCGCGCCACCGACGGACGCGAGTGGCTGCTGACGCCCGGGAACCTGACACGCAAAGAGCTACTCTGGTTGGCCCCGGAGCGGTGGTGGTACGACCGTTGCCCGGGCGATGGCAGCCAGCTGGTCGACTGGAACGCCGCCCGCGATCTGGTGATGGACGCCTGCCACCGGGCCGGCAGATACCTCCCCGACACCGACGAGACACCCGAAGTCAACCCGCCGCATCGTTTCACATGGCGTGATGCGGGCGCTCATGCCCTTCGCGTGCCCGGAAGTGAGGTCACCAAAGAGCATGATCTGCACGTGAACCTCCATTGCGTCACTGGCAGCATCTACTTGAACTCGACCGACCTCGATAAGCGCTACCCGCCCTGGGACGGCCGACCGCCAGAATTCCCCAACCTCGATCGAGCGCGCCTCCGCGCCGCGCTGCTCTCCATCGCGGCGCACGAGGAGAGACAGTGGCACTGCCTTGTCCTCAGCTTCCCGCCGCCGCTGAAGGCGCTCCAGGCAGACGCCGAGAGCCTTGAGCGTCGCTGGACGCTTTCGGGTCGGCTGACGCCGTGCGAGGCACTGATCCTCATCGGCGCCTTCGAGAAGGCGAACGCTCTGGATAATGCCGGCGCCGGCGAGATCGAGGCCATGGCCGTCTGGCTCGGCCTTCTTCCCGCCGCGGCGCCGCCGGCCGAAGGCGACCGCCCGGAGGTGACGTGATGGCCACACACCTGCGCCTGGTCCAACCCGGCGGCCCGGACGACGACACGCCGCTGGTCGACCTGTCGGCCCTGCCGGCCGACACGCTGTGGCGCCTGGAGTGCTCGCCCTACGGCGGCTACACCCTGGGCCTGCTGCACGAGCGCGACGGCTGGGTCGACGGCGGCAGCCACGACCGGGCGCAACCGGCGATCGACGCCGCGGCGGAGGCCTGGCGGACGCATCAGCGGATCTACGCCGCATTCCGTATCACCAGCCACGTCCCCGCCGCCTCACCGCCCAAGACACCCCTGCGCCTGGGCCGGATCTGGGCCGACACCGTCATATTCCTGGCCTCGCTGGCACTCTGCAAGCTGGTCGTCGACCGGTGGCTGTCATGAGCGACGCCAGGGCGTGCACCAGCTTCGAGCGCCAGTTCACCAACCCACCCGAGCCGCCCGAGCGCGGCACCCATGCCTGGCTGTTCGTGGACGGCGGGATCCGCCTCACCCGTGTCGTCGGCCGCGCCACGGTGCGGGTCGAAGGCCGCGAGCTGCCGGCCACGTCCTGCGTGCTCGACGGCCGGGTCACGATCCTGCCGACCGACCGGCTGATCGCCATCCCCGAGCCCGACCCCTACGCCATGCCGACGGAGCCCCTGCCATGAGCGAGCGCAGCGCCGCCCGGGCCGAGATCAACGCCCGCGTCCGCAACATCAATGCGCGCCTCGGCTCCTGGCTGCGCCTGGAGCGTCACCGGCGCAACCTGAGCCAGAAGCAGGTCGGGCAGCTGCTCGGCGTCTGCTACCAGCAGATGTACAAGTACGAGAAGGGGCAGAACCGGATCTCGGCGGACCAGCTGCTGGTGCTGGTCGCGGAGTTTCAGGTCGACCTCGGCACGCTCACCGAGGCGGTGTTCGGCGAGCTGCCGCTCGCGGCGGCCAGCCTGCGCCAGTCGCGGATCGAGCGCAGGCTCCAGGAGCGCATCGCCAGCCTCACCCCCGGCCAGCAGCAAGGCGTGCTGAGCATGCTCGAGGCGCTCGGCGAGGACACGCCGAGAAGCTGGGTGACCCCGGAGCTGGTGGCGTGCTGAGCGCGGAGGCGGCCCGGAGGATCCTTGAATGAACCACAAGCCTTTGCTTATCGACTGGATCGCCAACGACCCCAACTTCACTCGCGCTACTCACGAACTCATACGGAGCGCTCCACGCTTTCGCGTTGAAGGCAGCACGGCCGAGCTCCTCGTTGAGATTGCGGGTAAGAAGGACATACAGGAAAGCGCCCGATACGTATTCTGGCCTGGGGAAGCCACTTGGCTCGAAATGAAGCTTCCTGCTGTCGGCCTCAATTGTGAGGTAGGATTGCTATTTAAGAGCCGAACCGGCTCTCTAGTCGAGGGAGATATTGCACTTTGCTGTATTGCTGGCACAGATGCCAAACCGCGGTCTTCTGTTGAGACAGCCTTTTTAGATTGCAATCTAAAAACGCCGCCGTTCATTACGTTGGCTAAACGCCCGCAACCCAGTCCTTTCTTCAGCCACATATGGTCAGAAGATCATCCGGACAGTCTAATGTCAGACTTGCGGAGGGTCATAATCGCAACGCTATGCCTTCTCTCAAGTCCGGGTCGCTACGAGCTGCGAGAAGTCGACTTTAACCGTCTAAATCGTGCGCGGGCCCGCAGTGGGAAATGGCCGCTCCTGGCCTACAAAGAAGTCCGTATTGCGATCGCGGGTACGCCTCCAACTGTGACCCCAGCAAGTGGGCACGGCGCGGCCCGCGCTCTCCACTGGGTCAGGGCTCACCTGCGTCTCTATCGCGGTAAGGTGATCCTCGTGTCGCCCCATTGGCGCGGCGACCCCCAGCTCGGCGTCAAGCGCCCCGCCTACGTCATCACCCCCTGATATCGAGGTTTGCACATGACTACGTCTGACGGCACCCCAGAGGCTCCCCGCGAGTTCCTCCCGACGAGCAGCGCCGAGGTTTTACGGCAGGACGCTGTCGACCGGCTGGTCGCCGGACTGCGCGGCGAGGTCGCCTACTGGAAGGCACGCTGGAGCGACGAAGCCGCCCTCGCCGGGGAGCGCGAGCAGGAACTTGCAGCGCTGCGCCACGACATTGATCGGCACCTCACCATCGCGGCCTCGCTCGCGACGGAGAACGATGAACTGCGCCGCGAGCTGGCCACACTGCGCGGCCTCCTTCCGGGGCAGCCATGAAAACCCACCGCGACATGATCGGCGCCCGGCACGCCGAGCTGCAGAAGCGCCTGCTGCGCGCCGTCTCCTACGCCGACCGCCTCGACGAGCGCGAGCAGGACTTCGTCCAGGACCTCGCGACCAAGCTCGAAACCTACGGCGAGCGCGCGCTGGTGACGGTGGCGCAGCTCAACTGGCTGACCCGGATCGAGGGCAAGTGCGAGGACCGCCGTTATGGGTGACCGCACCGGCATCGAATGGACTGACGCCAGCTGGAACCCCTTGCGCGGCTGCAGCCGCGTCTCGGAGGGCTGCCGGCACTGCTACGCCGAGACCGTGGCCGCACGATTCAGCGGCCCGGGCCAGCCCTACGAGGGCCTGGCCAAAAGGGTCACCCGCCCCGACGGCACCAGCGAGGCCCGCTGGACCGGCGAGGTCGAGCTCGTCGAGCACATGCTCGAGCAGCCGCTCCGCTGGAAACGGCCGCGCCGCATCTTCGTCAACAGCATGTCCGACCTGTTCCACGAGTCGGTCCCGGACGAGTGGATCGACGAGATCTTCGCCGTCATGGCCTGCGCGCCGCAGCACGTTTTTCAGGTTCTTAGCAAACGGCCGGAGCGCATGCTCGCCTATCTGACCGACCCCGACCTGCTGGAGCGGATCGACTGCATGATCGGCTATCTCGCCGACCGCCACAGCGACCCACTTGCCCGGCGCACCACCGACCTGCGCGCGACGGCGCCTTACCTGTCCGGCGACGATCCGCCATGGCCGCTCCCCAACGTCTGGCTTGGCGTGTCCGTTGAGGACCAGGCCACGGCCGACGAGCGCATCCCGGTCCTGCTCGACACCCCGGCCGCGGTCCGGTGGATCAGCGCCGAGCCGCTGCTTGGCCCGGTCGATCTATGCTCGACCAAGGGCGGCACGCTTTGGATGGGCGGGCAGCGCGGCTGCGGCGGGACGCATCGCGGCATCGGCAGTGCCGACTGTCCGCGCGAGCCGCATCACCATCATGATGACAGGTGCAAGCCCGGCCTCGACTGGGTCGTCACCGGCGGCGAGAGCGGCACCGGCGCTCGGCCGATGCACCCGGACTGGGCGCGATCGCTGCGCGACCAGTGCACCGCCGCCGGCGTGCCGTTCCTGTTCAAGCAGAACGGCGAGTGGGTTTCCGTCAGCGAGGTCGAGGGTCCGGGGGATCATTACGCCTTTCCCGACGGAGCAACGGTGCGCATGACCGGCAAGAAGCGCGCGGGCCGCACGCTCGACGGTCGCACATGGGACCAGTACCCGGACCAGGGCACCGCCCGTGCCTGAACGCATCCAGCTCCGCCGCGTGAAGGACTGGCGCCTGCCGGAAGGCACCGTGAACTGCGCCCGCCCCGGGCCATGGGGCAACCCCTTCGTGGTCGGCCGCGACGGCACGCGTGAGGAATGCGTCCAGCTCTACAAGATGCTGCTGAGTGGCCTCCTTGTCCTGACGTGCAAGGCGTCCCTGGGTGATCAACAAGAGGCCGCCCGCTACGCCCGCGACCACCTTCACAACCTGCGCGGCAAGAACCTTGCGTGCTGGTGCCGCCTAGATGGCAAGCCCTGCCACGCCGATGTTCTACTGGAGCTCGCAAACCGATGAGCCAGACCGACACCCTCACCCGCATTGATGGCACGACCGAATGGGCCAAGCTGCCGGCGGACACCCAGGCGGCGATCGGCGCCGCCGCGATCGAGATCGCGGCGGCCTGGGTCGGCCTCAACGCCGAAAGCCTGGACGACAGCCGCGCCACGCCCGTCACCCGCGCGTTCGAGGCCGCTGATCGACACTGCTACGATCTCCTGGTCGAGCTCGTGGCCGAGGCCGTGCCGGCGATTGATCCGGACGACCCGCCACTGCCGGCTAGTGTGGGCCCCTTCTGCCGCGGCTGCGGCTGCACCGAGGCGGTCGCCTGCTCCCCGCCGTGCCACTGGGTCGAGCCCGATCTGTGCTCGGCTTGCGTCGGTACTGCTTCGCGGCAATGAAGGCCCTCACGATCCACCAGCCCTGGGCCAGCCTGATCGCGCACGGCTGGAAGTCGGTCGAGTTCCGCAGCTGGCCGGCGCCGAACCGGATGATCGGGCAGCGGATCGTGATCCATGCCGGCAAGCACCCGGCAAAGCGCGGCGTGCAGGAGCTGCTGGCTGCCGACGACGCCGGGCTCATTGCCTCCATCGGCCCCAGCTCGCCGGACAGGCTCGCCACCGTGCGCGGCTTCCTCGAGGCGGCCGCCGATCGCGGCTACGCGATGCGCCTGAGCTGCGGCCTCGGCACTGCCATGCTGGGCAACATGCTCGAGCCGTCCACGTGCGCCCACAACTGGGGCTGGCCCCTACTGCAGGTCGAGCGCTGGGACGAGCCGGTGCCGGCCAGGGGCGCGCAAGGCTTCTGGGAGTGGACCTGATGGCTGCCCACGACGAGATGCTGACCGACGCGCAGATGGCGGCAAGGCTGGGCCTGGAGATCCGGCAGTTTCAGAGCGCACTGCGGACGGGGCTGATTCCGCCCCCGCGCCTGGTCGCCGGCCGGAGACGCTGGACCGAGACCCAGCTCCGTGCCGTGATGGGCGAGACCGCCACCACCGACCCGGCCGGAGCCGAGGCTGGGATCCTCGATGCCATCCAGCGACTCAGCGCCTGAGCGCAAGCGCCGGAAGCAGCGCGGCCTGCCTCGCTACTGGCGGGTGCGCCGCAGTGCCGCAGGCGCCCTCAGCTACTGGCACGAGCCCGCCGCGCGCGACCGCCAGGCCTTCCCGACCATCCGCCTGCCGATCGACCGGGCGCTCTGGGGCACTGCCGACGAAAAGCGCCAGGCGCTGCTTGACTGCGAGGTCCGCAATGCCGAGCTCGATGCCTGGCGCGCCGGCCTGCGCGGGGCTGTCGGCGAGAAGCATCGGCCCGGCACCTTTGCGGCCCTGGTCGACCGTTACCGCAAGAGCGACCGGTGGCGCGAGCTCGCCCCACGCACCCGCAAGGACTACGAGCGGCATCTGACCGAGCTCATGAAGCCGTTCGGCGCCCAGCTCGTCGCCGGGTTCACGCCTCGAGCCGTGGCCGCCTATCGCGCCACGCTGAAGCCCGGCCGCCAGGGCAACATGCGGCTGCAGGTCCTCTCCCTGCTGCTGAGCTACGCCCGCGAGCAGGGCCTGGTCGCGGACAACCCGGCGCTACGGCACCGGCGCTTCAAGCTCACTAAGCGCGAGGCCTACTGGAGCGACGAGGCGATCGCGACGTTCATGGCGTCCGACAAGGCGTCGCCGGCGATGCGCCTCGCCTTGATGCTGGGCTTATGGACCGGACAGCGCGAGGACGACGTGCTGCACATGCGCTGGTCCGACATCAAGGACGGCTGGCTGACGATCCGACAGCGCAAGGTAGGCAAGCTGGTCTCGCTGCCGATCGGCGCGCCACTCGCCGCCTATCTCGGCGACGTCGCCAAGGCCGGCATCGTCATCCTGCTGGGCGAGCGCGGCGCGCCCTTCACGACCAACTGGTTCAGCCAGTCGTTCGGCCGCGCGGCCCGAGCCTGTGGCCTCGTCGGGCTGACCTTCCTCGACACCCGCCGGACCGCGGTCGTGAACCTCGCCGAGGCCGGCTGCACCACGGGCGAGATCGCCTCGATCACCGGCCACAGCATCGCGGAGACGCAGCGGATCCTGGACACCTATTGGGTGGCGAGCCGCCCCCAGGCGGAGGCCGCCATTTCCAAGCTCGTCCGCGCCGACCGCCGCAAGACAGCCAAAGCCAAAAAGGCCGCAGCAACGGCCGAGGCCGGCGCAAGAGTCCGCGCGCGGACGAAAACGGAGTCCGCGAGCCACGGCGACGACTAGGCTAAGTATTTGAAGAAGATGGCTCCGGCGGTAGGATTCGAACCTACGACCAACGGATTAACAGTCCGCTGCGCTACCGCTGCGCCACGCCGGATCAGCTCTCTCTCAGGCGGCCGTGCCTAGCAGAACGCTAGAGCTACCGCCAGCCCTTTTACCGGTGGAGGCCCGGGCCGGAATCGAACCGACGTGCAAGGATTTGCAGTCCTCTGCATGACCACTCTGCCACCGGGCCGCCGGCGCCGCTCTCTATAAAGACCCCCGCGGCGCTCGGTCAATGCCCAGCGACATTTTCTGCCTCCGGGCCGCCGTTGCTCAGGTTGGACGCAGCCAGTATAACCGCCAGGCGCTGAATCAGCGTTTCATCCTGCCGCGGAGCTGCCATGATCGATGCCGCCATCGCCCGGGCCAACATGGTCGAGAACCAGCTCCGACCGAATCGGATTGACGACCTGCGCGTGCTTCATGCCATGGGCGACATTCCGCGCGAACTGTTCGTGCCCAAGTCACTGCGTGGCTGCGCCTACGGCGACGAGGATCTCGCACTCGGACAGGGCCGCTTCCTGATCGAGCCGCTGGCATTGGGCAAACTGCTGCAGGCCTCCGAGCCGAAGCCCGAAGATGTGGTGCTGGTTGTCGGGGACGTCACTGGTTACGCAGCAGCGGTGCTGTCGCGGTTGGCCGGTACCGTGTTCCTGCTGCTGCCGCCTGGCGAGCCAACCCAAACGCTGGAAGCCCTGCTCAGCGAACGCGGATGCGACAATGTCGTCCTGCAGGCAGGTGATACCGCGGACGGTCATCCAGCTCAGGCCCCATTCGACCTGATCATCCTCGTTGGTTCCGTCCCGAGCATACCCACCAACCTGCTCGATCAGCTTGGCGACCAGGGGCGGCTGGCGACCGTGGTCGAGCATGGCCGCAGCGGCAAGATCACCGTCGCGCGCAAGATCAACGGTGCCATCGGTCGAGTGACGCCATTCGACGCTCAGGTCTCACGCCTGCCGGGCCTGCGGCACGAGCCGGAGTTTCAGTTCTGACGTGAGTGTCATTTCTATTCTAGGTAGATAATCAATCTAGATTATAGCGCTCTAGGCGAAGACCATGCTATAGCATGGTCATGAACCTCGCCGTCGCACGGCTCGTGCTCGCTTCGGTGCCCCTGTTCGAGCCGTCGGCGGCTGGCGCGGAAACCTTGAGCGACATGCTGAGTCAGGTCTATGTCGGTAGTCCACGCCTGGAGGCCAGCCGTGCCAGCCTGCGGGCGGCGGACGAACTGATACCGCAGGCGCTGGCGCCTGGGCGGCCGCAGGCGAGCACCACCAATTCCGTGGCCTACAATGCGACCGGCGACGCTTTGCCGACGCAGCGTCAGGCGCTGACCCTGACTCAAAGCATCTATAGTGGCGGCACGATCACCGCCGCGAGTCGCCGTGCCGAGAACAGCGTGCACGCCGAACGGGCACGGCTGTCCCAGCTGGAGCAGGACGTGCTGCTCGAAGCGGTGGCCGCTTTCACGGCTGTGGCGCGCGACGGAGCGATCCTCGAACTCGCCCGTGGCAACGAGGACCGTCTCCGCATCCAGCTTGATGCAACCCGTGATCGCGAGCGTTTCGGCGACGTCACCACCACCGACATCTACCAGGCCGAGGCGCGCCACGCCGGAGCCATTGCCGAGCGTGACGCGGCCGCGGGCGCGCTTAAGGCGTCGGCGGCCGAGTATCGACGGCTGGCCGGTACGGAACCGCCAAGGTTGGACCTGCCGCCGGTGCCGGATGGCCTGCCGGCGACGCTGGACGATGCCCTGGCCGGCGTCGAAGCCAATTGGCGATGGCAAGCGGCAACGTTCGAACTGGCGGCAGCCCGCAACGATATCGCCGTATCGTGGGGCAGCATGAAGCCCCGTCTCACCGTCGGCGCCGAACTCAGCTATGCCGACGACGGTGGCAGTTCCGGCCGGTCGGGCGCCAATGCCGCCATTGGCGCCACCTTCACCGTCCCCCTCTATCAAGGGGGCGGCGAGTACGCTCGGGTTCGCCAGAGCAAGGAGTTGTTGACACAGCGACGCTACAGTGTCGACGACGCACTGCGGACAGCCGAGGCGGAGATCGCCGCGGCCTGGGAGACAACCCAGACTGCCGAGGTTTCGATCCGGTCGCTGCAGGTTCAGGTCGATGCGGCAACGTTCGCCGTCGAGGGCGTGCGCCAGGAGGCTCTGGTGGGAGCACGCACCGTGCTCGATGTGCTAGACGCGGAGCGGGAGCGGTTCGCGGGTGAGGTCGATCTGGTCCGCGCGGAACGGGAGCGGGTGCTCGCAGCCTACCGGCTGCTCGCTGCGGTCGGACGGCTGACGGCGCGCGATCTGGCGCTGACGGTCGCCTATTACGACCCAGAGGTTCACTATCAGGACGTGAGACGAAGATGGTTTGGCCTTGGACCAAAACTGGGAGCGGAATAGGCATGCTGCTGCCGTTCGAGCTCGAGCTGGGTAAGGTATCGTGGTCGGTTGCAAGGCGGCCGGCGCAGCGTTGCGGGAGATGGGACCATGGCTGACAGCAAGACCGCACAGGAGCCGTCGATGGAGGAAATCCTGTCGTCGATCCGCCGCATCATCGCCGAGGACGACCCCGGCAGCGGAGCGGTTGGCTCGGCCAATGCCACCGGTGGCGCCAATGTCATGCAAGCAATGGCCGATGACGAGGACGACGATGTCCTGGAGCTGACCGAGGTCGTAGGCGGGCCGGGGCCGTCAGTGACCCCTCCAGCCGTGGCGCATTCGACGCAGCCGCCACCACCGGCTCCGCCCCCTGCCGTCACACCGACCACTGCCGCCATGGAGCCAAGACCGATGCCCGCGTCTGCCGCCGAGTCCTTGATTTCTCCGCTCGTGGCCAACGCCAGCACGCAAGCTTTCGCTCGGCTGGCACGCGCAGCCACCACCGACGACAAGAAGGAGGCGTCCGGCGTCACGGTCGAGCAACTCGTGGTCGACCTGCTGACACCGATGCTCCGGGATTGGCTCGACAAGAATCTGCCCGAGATTGTCGAGCGAGTTGTCGAGCAGGAGGTCAAGAAACTGGCGCGGCGTGCCGAACTGATGTGACTTGATGTCTTCGGCTCCGACCGGCACAAGCCCCAGCCCTCGTTAACCGGCTCTTTACCGCGTCGGCGCTAGACCGGATCAGGTTGGCGCAGACGAAGCTGGAGCAGTCGTGGACAAGCACCGCATTGGCGACGCCGGGCAGATGGTTGGGCACGTCGTGGCCATGCAGGGCGCTACAGTCAGCGGACTGCTGCTCGGCCTTGCCGGTGGTGGCACCGCGCCTGTCGTGATCGGTGATCTGGTGGCGATACCGACCGTGCTCGGCCGCGCCTTCGGCATCGTGCACGGCCTTCGCAAGGGGCGGCGCGACGAGGATCGGCCTGCGGTCGAGATCCAGATGCTGGGCGAGGTGAATCACGGGCCGCGAGGGCGTGCCTTTCGCCGTGGTGTTTCCAGCTATCCAACGCTTGACGCGCCCATCTTCCGCGCTGGCCGCGACGAGACCGCAGCTGTCTATGCCAAGCCTGCCGATGCCCATGTGGTGGTCGGGCATTTGCGCCACAACCATGAGCTGCCGGCCTGTCTCGCCATCGACGGCTTGCTCGGCAAGAATTTGGCCATCCTGGGTAGTACAGGCTCGGGTAAATCCTGCGCTGTCACCGTCGTGCTGCAGTCGCTGCTCGACACCTACCCGTTCGCCCACATGTTGGTCATCGATCCTCACAATGAGTACGCGGCGGCATTCGGTGAACGCGCACTGCGGCTCGACCCGACCAACCTGGAGCTGCCCTATTGGCTGCTCACCTTCGATGAGATCGCCGTCGTGCTGACTTCTGGCGACGCAAGTCGCGCCTATGCCGAGGGGGCCATCCTCAAGGATGCGATCGTGCGCGCGAAGCAGCTCTATCTGGGTGCGGCGGCCGAGACCGCCCACATCACCGTCGACACGCCGGTACCTTATCGCCTCTCGGACCTTGCTCGGGTGATCGAGGAAGCCATGGGCACCTTGAACAAGGCCGAGGGTGCTGCTGCCTACCGCCACCTGCTGGCCCGCCTGGCGAGCGTGCGCGAGGATCGGCGTTACAGCTTCATGTTTCAGTCTATCTACCTGCGCGACAGTTTCGAGGCGATCCTGGGTCGACTGCTGCGCCTGCCCGTTGCTGGCCAGCCGGTAACCCTGATCGATATCTCCGGGGTACCATCCGAAGTCGTCAACATCGTCGTCTCACTGCTCTGCCGGCTCATCTTCGAGTTTGCGTTGTGGTCCGAACGCGAGCACAGCCCGCCGCTGCTGCTGGTCTGCGAGGAGGCTCATCGCTATGTGCCAGCCGATGGCGCGCCTGTTTTCGAGCCGACAAGGCGCGCCATCGACCGCATTGCAAAAGAGGGTCGCAAGTATGGGGTGGCCCTGTGCCTCGTCAGCCAGCGCCCATCAGAGCTCTCGGCCAGCAGTCTCGCGCAGTGCGGCACGATCGTGGCGCTGCGCCTGAGCAACGAGCGCGATCAGCACTTCGTCCGCAATGCCCTGCCTGACGGGTTCGACTGGCTGATCGGTGCCCTGCCCGCGTTGGGGACGGGCGAGGCCGTCGTGGTCGGCGAGGGTGTCACCGTGCCCATGCAGATCCAGTTCCGGTCGCTGCGACCCGAGCAGCAACCCGCCAGTCGCACGCCCAGCTTCAGCCGGGCCTGGTCCGCCGAAGTCGCGAATGGCGAGTTTGTCGGCCGTACCGTCGTCCGCTGGCGCCTTCAGCAGCGCTGAGGCCGCCGTCAAAGGCCAGCGTCGGCAGAGCGATGACCCTTCCAGGATTGCGATCGACAGGCCAGCCCTAAGCGAGCATCGGCGCGAGATCGAGCGAGCGCAACGCCGATCAGCCCGTCGCCTTGCCGCAACACCGGCTTTCTTCTACACAGCCCGCTACTCGGCGCCGTCGGTGCCGGCCCGCATCGACCATCGAGGAATCCCTCGCTCCATGTTGGACAAGACCTACCGGCCGGGTGCGGTCGAGACGCGAATCTACGGCGAATGGGAAGCTTCCGGAGCACTCGCGCCGAACAAAGCCGCCGGCGGGGCGCCCTATTGCATCATGCTGCCACCGCCCAACGTGACCGGCAGCCTGCATATGGGCCATGCGCTGGACCATACCATCCAGGACACGTTGGTCCGCTTCCACCGCATGCGCGGCCGCGAGGTGCTCTGGCAGGTCGGCACGGACCATGCCGGCATTGCTACCCAGATGGTCGTCGAGCGGCAGCTGGCGGCCGACGGCGGCAATGTCGGCCGACGTGAGCTGGGCCGCGAGGCGTTCGTCGCCAAGGTCTGGGAATGGAAGGCCCAGTCCGGCGGCACCATCGCCCGGCAGATGCGTCGCCTCGGCGATTCTCCGGACTGGAGCCGCGAGCGCTTCACGATGGACGAAGGGCTGAGCCGGGCCGTGCGACGCGCCTTCGTCAGCCTGCACAAGGCCGGTCTGATCTACAAGGACAAGCGCCTGGTGAACTGGGACTGCCAGCTGCAGACGGCGGTCTCGGACCTGGAGGTGCAGCAGCAGGAGGTCGATGGCTTCCTCTGGCACTTCCGCTACCCGATCGAAGGACTGGACGGTGAGTACATCACCGTCGCCACGACCCGGCCGGAAACCATGCTGGGTGACACGGCCGTGGCCGTCCATCCCGACGACGACCGCTACAGGCACCTGCACGGTCGGTTCGCGATCCTGCCGCTGGTCGGCCGCCGAATTCCGATCGTGGCCGACAGCTACTCCGACCCCGAAAAGGGCACCGGTGCGGTCAAGATCACGCCGGCGCACGACTTCAACGATTTCGAGGTCGGCCGGCGGCACGCACTGGAAGCAATATCGATCCTGAACGAGGTGGGGCAGGTCAACGCCGCGGCCCCTGAAGCCTATCGCGGACTCGACCGGTTCGCGGCGCGCCGACGCATCGTGGAGGATCTCGAGGCCCTGGGGCTGGTGGCGGCGATCGAGCGTCACCGGCACATGGTACCCCACGGTGACCGCTCCGGGACACCTCTGGAGCCGTTCCTCACCGACCAATGGTACTGCGACGCCAAGACCCTGGCCCAGGACGCGATCGCCGCGGTCGAAGACGGTCGGACGCGCTTCGTGCCGAGGCAGTGGGAGAACACCTACTTCGAGTGGATGCGCAACATCCAGCCCTGGTGCATCTCGCGCCAGCTCTGGTGGGGGCACCAGATCCCGGCCTGGTACGGGCCGGACGGCCAGGTCTTCGTCGAGGAGAACGAGACCGAGGCCGAGGCCGCAGCCGGCCGGCACTATGGGCGGCCGGTCGAGCTGCGCCGCGACGAGGACGTGCTCGACACTTGGTTCTCCTCGGGCCTGTGGCCGTTCTCGACCTTGGGCTGGCCGGAGCGCACGGCCGAGCTCGAGCGGTTCTATTCCACCGACGTGCTGGTGACCGGTTTCGACATCATCTTCTTCTGGGTCGCTCGGATGATGATGCTCGGGCTGCATTTCATGGGCGAGGTGCCGTTCAAGGACGTCGTCATCCATGGCCTGGTCCGCGACGAGCGTGGCGCCAAGATGTCGAAGACCAAGGGCAACGTTATCGACCCGCTGCAGCTGATCGACGATTACGGCACCGACGCGCTGCGGCTGGCGCTGCTGGCCTCCACCGCACAGGGCCGCGACGTCAAGTTCGGCCCGAGCCGGGTCGAGGGCTACCGCAACTTCGTGACCAAGCTCTGGAACGCCGCCCGCTTCGTCGAGATGAACGAGGCGCGGCTCGACCCTGGTTTCGACCCGCGCCTCTGCGCCCAGCCGCTCAACCGCTGGATCATCGGCGAGACCCAGAAAACCGCGGCAGCGGTCACCGGGGCGATCGAGGCCTACCGGTTCAACGACGCGGCGCTCGGGCTTTACCACTTCTTCTGGGACACATTCTGCGACTGGTATGTCGAGCTGGCAAAGCCGCTGCTGTTCGGGGAGGACGCGCGGGCCCAGGCCGAGACCCGCGCCACGGCGGCTTGGGCACTGAGCCAGGCGCTGCATCTGCTGCACCCGATCGCCCCTTTCGTCACCGAGGAGCTGTGGCAGAGTCTGTTCGACCGCCCTGGTGGCCTGCTCATCCAGGCGAGTTGGCCGCAGCTCGGCGGCGAACTGGTCGACAGCGAGGCCGAGAGCGAGCTGGGTTGGCTCGTCCGGCTGATCGGCGCCATCCGCGCAGCCCGGACCGAGCTCAACGTGCCGCCCGGCGCGCGCCTGACGCTGCATCAGCACGGCGCCAGCGCCGTGACCATGGCGCGCCTCGATCGGCATCGCGACGCCATCCAGCGCCTAGCCAGGGTCGACCGGATCGTCGTCGAAGACCTGCCGATACCGCCGCAGGCCCTGAACGTCGTGGTGGACGAGACAACCTTCAGCCTGCCGGTCGGTGACGTGCTCGACCTAGCGGCCGAGGGCAAACGGCTCGAGAAAGAGGTCGGCAAGCTCGAGAGCGAGATCGCCAAGCTGGAGCAGAAGCTGGGCAACGCCGACTTCGTCGCCCGCGCCCCGGTCGAAGTTGTCGAGCAGCAGCGTGAACGGCGGGACGAGGCCAAGGCGATGCGTGAGCGGCTGTTGCAGGCACTGCAGCGAATCCGCTGAGCCGCGCCACCAGGAAAGGACGATCGATGCTGGACTGCTTCGCCCCGCCCGGCAGCGCTGCCCGGATGGTCGCGCCCGTGACCGCGGCCCAGTTCCCGCAATGGCAGGCCACCGCCCCGCCCGTAACCGTTGCTTGGCTGCAGGCCATCGATTTCAAGGCGAAGCCCGGTGCCGTGGCGCTTCTGCCTGGCAGCAGCGGTGCCCTCGAACAAGCACTGTTGACCTGCAGCGATCCTGCGGAGCTTTGGGATGTGGCCTCATTGCCCGGGACCCTGCCGACAGGAGACTGGGCCATCGCTGCTGAGGCCGGTTGTCTTCCAGCGGAACACGCTGTGCTGGGTTGGGCGCTGGCCAGCTATCGTTTCCGTCGCTATCGGCCGGACGATGGGCCGCGTCCTCGCCTAGTCCTGCCGGCGGGTGCCGGCGTCGAGCGCGCCACCCACATTGCCGAGGCCACGTGGCTTGCCCGCGACCTGATCAACACGCCCGCCAACGACCTGGGCCCCGCAGAGCTTGCAGACGCCGTAGCGGCGGTGGCGGAGCGTTTCGGAGCCGAATGCCGCATCATAGTCGGCGATGCGCTGCTCGACGCCGGCTACCCCGCTGTGCACGCGGTGGGTCGCGCCAGCACGCGTGAGCCCCGCCTCATCGACCTCACCTGGGGCGACCCCACGGCACCACGTGTGACCCTGGTCGGCAAGGGTGTGTGCTTCGACACGGGCGGCCTCGACATCAAGCCGTCGAGCAACATGCTGATGATGAAGAAGGACATGGGCGGGTCCGCGGTCATGCTGGCGCTCGCCCAGTGCGTCATGGCGCTGGGCCTGCCCCTGCGGCTGCGCCTGCTGATCCCGGCCGTCGAGAACAGTATCGGCGGCGCGGCATTCCGGCCGGGCGATGTGCTGACGATGCGCAACGGAATCACGGTCGAGATCACCAACACCGACGCGGAAGGCCGGCTGGTGCTGGCCGATGCGCTGGTGGCGGCCGATGCCGAGAGTCCGCGCCTGCTCCTCGATGCGGCGACGCTTACCGGTGCCGCGCGGGTGGCATTGGGGCCGGAGCTGCCTGCCCTGTTCACGCCGGACGACGATCTCGCGCATGACCTGCTCCGACTCGGCACCGCCAGCCTCGACCCGCTCTGGCGCTTGCCGCTGCACGCGCCTTATCTCGGCTACATGAAGAGCCAGGTGGCCGAGCTCGCCAATGCCAGCATGAAGCCGTTCGCCGGTGCCAGCACGGCGGCGCTGTTCCTGCAGGAATTCGTCAAAACCACCCACGCCTGGGCGCATTTGGACATGTTCGCGTGGAACGACGACAACCGCCCTGGTCGACCCCGCGGCGGCGAGGCCACGGCGTTACGGGCCCTACTGGCGCTGGTCGAGGAGCGCTTTGGCGCCGGGCGCGCCTGACCCGCAGGAAGGAGCGCCGCCATGTCCCGCCCTACCCCGCCCGCTCGGCTCGAATTCGGCTATTTCAATGCCATCGCCACGCGGTGGATGGACAACGACATCTACGGCCACGTGAACAATGTCATCTACTACAGCTACTTCGACACCGTGATCGGGCATTACCTGATGCGTGAGGGGGGCCTCGACCCCCACGGCGGAACGGTCGTCGGCATGGCCGTCGAGACGGGCTGCCGATTCCATCGCTCGCTGGGTTTCCCCGACATCGTGCATGCGGGCCTGCGCGTGGGCCGGCTCGGCACGTCCAGTGCCCGCTACGAAATCGGCATCTTCCGGAATGACGAGCCTGATGCCTGCGCCGACGGCCACTTTGTCCATGTCTTCGTCGATCGCGCCACGCAGCGGCCGACCCCGATCCCACCGCAGATCCGCATCGCCCTGGAACGCCTGCTGATCGGTTGATGGAGGCTGATCTCAAGGCTGGATTGCGCTCAGCGGAATCACGCTCTACGGTGGTTGGGCATCGTGCCTGGAGGGCCGAATTTGGATCAGCACACGCGTCTGCGGATCAACCTTGCGCAGCGCGAATTCGAGGTCGAGGGCAGCGAGGATTTCGTGCGCAGCTTCGTCGACCGGATCGAGGACCTGCTGCAATCGCTGGATAGTGCCGCCCCGACGAGCCTGCCGACCGTGGTCGACGAGCCGCCGCGACCCGCCGCCGTCGATTCGACCTTGGGCAGCTTCGGGGAGTTCCTGCTCCGCTTACCGTCCAGCGCCACCGACGTCGACAAGATGCTTGCGGCGGGTTTCTACGTCCAGATGACCAGCGCCGACGATGCCTTCGGTACCAGCGACGCCAATCGTCGCCTGCTCGAGCAGGGCATCAAGCTGGGTAACCCGTCCCAGTGCGTGAAACAGTCGCTGCTGGCCAAGCGCCTGTTCTTGGTCAGCAAGGGTCGCTACCGCGTGTCGCAGCCGGGCCGCACCTACCTGCGCCAGCTGCTCGGGCCGATGGTGCCGGAGTAGAGGTGCTTGCGGGCTTGACCACGAACGTCCGCAGGTCGTAAACAACGGCGTCATGAACATGGACGTGATCCGGACGAAGCGAATTACGGACCCGGTCTCCGCGTGAGGCCGGGACTGCCGTATTGCCCATCGTCCAGAACGGATCATCCCAAATGTCCGCTACCTATTGCTTCTCCGTCCACACGGACGCCGAGCCCTCGGCGCTCCCTCGCGTGATGCAGGTCTTCGCTCTGTTCGGCCATGTGCCGTCTCGCTGCCATATCGAGTGTGGCGGGCCAGGTGGGCGTGAGCTGATGGTCGATGCGCAGCTGGACGGGCTCGATGCCGATCAGGCGGCGCTAGTCGCCAAGCGCCTCGGCCGTGTCGTCAGCGTGATGCAGGTATTGTGGTCGGAAAAGCGACGCGTCGCCGCCTGACCTGCAGCCTGTTCCGCGCGGCACTCCTGGTAGTGGCGGCAGAGCAGGCGGTGGCACAGGACCTCTGCGCCAATGTGACCATACCTGCAGAGCTGCATCTCGCCTGTGCGCCGGCACCGTCCATGCCTCCTGGTTCCGTTGCCGTCGCACCTGAAGGCGGCGCCTTTGCCAATTTGAGTCGGCTGACGATCCGGCCTCTGGACCGGGAGGGCGACGACGATCTGGCCTGGACCGACCCGCGGGCATGGCTGCAACGGCAGATGACGCTGGACACGTCGAGCTTCGCCGGGTCGATGGCCGGTCTTGCCGACGACCCGGACAGCCCGTTCTCGGGCAGCACCGCGCGTGCGGCGTTGACACGGCTGCAGAGCGCTCTCGCCGGCGTGGCGGCGCTACCGCTGACTGCCTGTGATTCGCCGACCGACAATGAGGCCCGGCAGCGCTGGGACATGCACTGCACCTTCGGCGGCGGCGGTCTCGGTGTGTATGTCGATCTACGTCTCATGGCTGACGGCGAGCGGCGCTGGGCTCTGTCGATACGGACTGCCAACGAGCAGCGCCGACGGCACCTCCAGGCGATCGCCGGCTCGTTTCAGCCGCCCTGACCGGTAGGGCCCAACCCGTCCTCGTCGTCCGCCTCGCTTGTGGCCGCCGGGATCGCGTAGCGGCCTCCGATCCAATTGGCGAGATCCTGGTCACGGCAATGGGCCGAGCAGAAAGGCCGGAACTCCAGCAGCGTCAACCGACGGCAGATCGGGCAGCGTGACCGGCGCTGCCCGCGTGAGGCAGCCGGCGGCTCAGCGGGCATGCTGACGCTCCTCGATCAGATACGGCACAGCACCCAATGCCGCGTCCACCTGGAGCGGCGGCTCAAGGCCCAAACGGTCCACCGCGTGCCGCCAAGCGGCCTTGCCGGCACCGGTCAGGAACGCGCGCAGCGGCGCCGCCACACGAATGCCGGTCACCTGACCGCGACTTTGCCGCAGGGCCACAAACAGACTTTCCGCCTCAGCACGGGGCGAGGCACGATGTCCACTGCCGCCGCAGCGCGCGCAAGGCACCAGGAAGAGGCTGGCCAACGCCTGACCCCGTCGCGCCCGGCTGATCTGCACGACGCCCAGCGACGACATAGGGTGGATCTCGACGGGCGCCGGATCGCCGCGAAACGCCTTGCGCACCGCCTCCTCCAGTCGTTGCCGCTCGGGCTTGGTCGGCAGATCGACGAAATCGACGATGATCGTGCCACCGAGATTGCGCAGCCGGACCTGCCGACCGATCTCGGCTGCCGCCTCGAGGTCCACGTCCAGCGGGGCCCGGCCGCCACCATCGACGTCGATCGCAACGAAGGCGGCCGTGGGCTCGATCAGCAGGCGGCCACCGCGCGGCAGTGGCACCTCTATACCGAGCGCTTGGTCCAGCGCTGCGTCTACCCCGGTCTGCGCGAAGGCCGACTCGTCCGGCTCAAGCTGCACCACCGCCAAAGCCGGCAGGGTCGGCGAAGCGGCGAGTAGACGCTCGACATCGCGTGCCAGGGCGCCGTCGGCAACCGAGATCGTATCCGGCGCCAGATCGATCAGGCTGCGCATGAGGCGTTCGAGCGGCGTCTCGGGCGCCGGCAGCCGGCCGGGCTTGGCGTTCGCGATGAGCCCCATCAGCGCCTGCCGACGAGCGACGAGCTGGGCCGATTCCGCGCGCAGCAATTCGTCGGACAGCTCGGCGGCGTGGCGACGAAGAGCGAAATCGCCTCCTGGAAACAGGGTGCGGCCGCGCTCGCGCAGCTGCTCTCCCTGCCGCCTGCCCCGCTGCGGCGAACCATCGGGCTTCTGGCCGAATGGGGTATGGATCAGCGCGTTGCCGAACAGCTTGATGTCCGTGGTGAACCTCGCACCCTTGTCGTCCACCGGCTCACGCACGCCCTGAACCAGGAGACGCTGCCCTTCGTGCACGAGCTCACGGATCGGCCGCCGGTCACTGACGCCAGCCACCGCGCGCGCGTCCTTGGCGACCAGCAGTCCCGGACGCGACAGGCCACAATCGACGAAAGCGGCATTGAGCTTGGCATCAACGGAGGTGACCCGGGCCGCGAACAGCGCATCGGTGACGCGCGGGTCGTCCCGATCGCTGTCCTTGATCTCGATCAGATGGCCGTCCAGGAGGACGGCGGCACGAATACCGAAGCCGGTATCCTCGAGCACGACATGGGTAGTCACGTCCGACTCCAGCCCAGGCCCTGGAGCAGGCCCATCGTCTCGGCCAGCGGCAGGCCCACCACATTGCTGTAGGAGCCGCTGATCGTCGGCACGAAGGCCGCAGCCAAGCCCTGAATGGCGTAGCCCCCAGCCTTGCCTTCCCATTCACCGCTATGGATGTAGGCGGCAGTCTCGATCTCGGTCAGGCGCTTTACCTGCACCATCGTGGTTGACAGGCGCTCGGCCTCGCGCCCCTGGGGCGCCAGCACGCAAACTCCCCCATGCACCCGGTGCCGCCGCCCGGACAGCAGCTTGAGGCAGGCTCGTGCCTCTTCCGCCGAGCTGGCTTTGGGAAGTATACGCCGGCCGCAGGCGACCACCGTATCCGCAGCGAGGATGAAGCCAGCCTCCCGCCCTATCCGCGCTGCCACCGCCATCGCCTTGTCACGCGCCAGTCGCTGAGCATAAGCACGCGGCAGTTCGCGCGGCAACGGCGTCTCGTCGACATCCGGCGGCACGATCCGGTCGGGCTCGATGCCGACCTGCCGCAGCAATGCCAAGCGTCTTGGGGAGGATGAAGCGAGGATCACCGAAACGAGTGCAGCCAACTTACTTGAAACGGTAAGTGATGCGACCGCGGGTAAGATCATACGGTGTCATCTCGACAGTGACCTTGTCACCGGCGAGCACGCGGATCCGGTTCTTGCGCATACGGCCCGAGGTGTGGGCCAACACGTCGTGTTCATTCTCGAGCTTGACGCGAAACATCGCGTTGGGAAGCACCTCGGTGACGGTGCCGCTGAACTCGATCAGGTCTTCTTTGGCCATTCGCACTCCCGCGCTTGCCCGGCGGCGGTTGCCGCCGGCGTAGTTCATGGTGATCCGCGCTCTCCAGGTCAAGGCGGACGGCAACAGCAAAGTGTTTGGTGGGGGATGCTGTTAACCTGAATGAAAGCCGTCATGGCCTAGGACGGAACCGAAAGCTGCCTGCCGCCACTCCCGGCAAATGCTGGCAGGTGAGCTTGCGGAGCCTGCCCGCTTGACCTCGCTCGCCCTCCGTCTCGGCCATGGCCTCGTCGTGTTACTACTGATCGCCGTTGTGGCCTTCACGCTGACCCGGTTTGTCGGCGATCCGGTCGTGAATATGTTGGGGGATCAGGCCACACAAGGCGACCGGGCGGCCCTGCGGCATGAGCTCGGCCTCGATCAATCTCTCGGCCTGCAGCTCGCACGGTTCCTCGGCCGTCTCGGGACCGGCGACCTCGGCGTCTCCTATCGCCACGGTCGTCCCGTCGCGGCACTGTTCGCCGAACGCCTGCCCGCCACCATCGATCTTGCCGTATGTGCGCTGGCGCTGACACTGCTCACCGGTGTCCCGCTCGGCATCTGGCTCGCTACGGCCGGCCCCGGGCCGGTGCGAGAGATCGTGGGCACGCTGGCGCTGATCGGCGCTGCGGTCCCGACGTTCGTCACCGGCACCTGCCTCATCCTGACGTTCTCCGTAGCCCTGCCATGGTTGCCGTCGTTCGGCCGCGGGCCGACGATCGAGGTCCTGGGTTGGTCCACGAGCTTGCCCGCCCCATCCGGGTGGCCTTCGCTGCTGTTGCCGGCTGTAACCCTCGCTCTCTACGAAGGTGCGGTCCTCTGCCGTCTCGTTCGGGCCGCCATGAGCGAGGAGCTGGCCCGTCCCTATGTCCTGTTCGCCCGGGCACGTGGCCTGCCGGCGTGGCGCGTCCTCCTTCGCCACGCCCTGCCGGGTGCCATGCCGACGATACTGCCACTGCTGGGCCTGCAGGTGGGACAGTTACTGGTTTACACCGCGGTCACCGAAACCCTGTTCCAATGGCCTGGGATGGGCAGCCTCTTCGTCCAGGCCGCCCTGTTCGGCGACCTGCCGCTGCTCGGCGGCTACCTGATCTATGTCGGCCTCACCTTCGTTACGATCAACGCCTTGATCGATCTGATCCTTGCCTCCCGCGATCCGCGCCGGGTCGGCTTAGGGCCCCGGGGGTCGATGGTGGGTCATAGGTGACGTCGAATTTCCTGGCGGTTTCTCCCGAGCATCGAGCCGGCTACCTGCTGCTCGCCCTTCTGCTCGCGATCTTGGTGGCCCCCCTGCTGGCGACACAGGACCCGACCGATCTCGGCCGTCTCGACCTGATGGCTGCCGGCCAGCCTCCCTGGTGGCAGGAAGGCGGCAGCCTATCCTACCCGCTGGGGACGGATGGCCAGGGCCGGTGTATTCTTTCCGCGATCCTCTATGGCCTGCGGCTGTCGCTGCTGGTCGGCGCAACGCCCGTCCTGCTGTCGCTGACGCTGGGGACGCTGGTGGGGCTTTGGGCCGGCGCCGCGGGCGGTCTCGCCGAGCAGCTGGCGATGCGGCTGGCTGATACGGCCGTGGCGCTGCATCCGGTACTGGTGGCATTGATCCTGGCCGCCGTCCTCAGGCAGTTCACGCCGGTCGAATGGAACCAGGAAGCCGGCATCGCCACCGTCATCGTAGCGTTGGCGGTCGTCGGCTGGGGCCCCTACGCATGTACCGCCAGAGCGATGACGCACGTGGAGGAGCGCCTGCCGTACGTTCAAGCCGCTCGGCTGATGGGGCAATCACGGAGGCGCGTCCTCATCGGTCACGTCCTCCCCAACATCGCCCCGGCCCTGACGGCATTGGCGATCGCCCAGCTTGCCCAGGCGGTCTTCGCCGAATCGACGCTGTCGTATCTGGGCACGGGCCTCCCGCCTACCCTGCCCTCACTGGGTGGCCTCATCCGATCCGGCACCGACGATCTTCTGAGTGGCGGATGGTGGACATCCGTCCTGCCGGCCCTGGCGCTGTTGGCCCTGATCGGTACCATTGGCTGGATTGCGGACCGGGCCCCCCGTCATGACGCCTAATCAGCTGTGCGTCGGAAACCACGGACTGCTCGAGGTCGACCGGCTGCACATCGTGCTCGGAGCTGGTGCGGCTGTGATCGAGCCGGTCGCCGGGGTCAGCCTCAGCGTCGCCACCGGCAGGATCCAGGCGCTGGTGGGTCGCAGCGGCTCGGGCAAATCCACCTTGGCCCGAGCCGTGCTCGGTCTCCTGCCACCGTCCGGCCGGATCGTTGCGGGTGCGATCCGTCTCAATGGTCGCCGCATCGAAGGTCTCGACGAGGCAGCGTGGCGACGGCTGCGCGGCCGGGAACTGGCGCTGATTCCGCAGGACCCATTCGCAGCACTCAACCCGTTGCAGAACGTCGGCCGCCAACTGCGCGAAACCCTCTCGGTCGTTGCCGGTTTGCGACGTCGACAGGCCGACGACCGTGCCCTGGAGCTGCTGGCCGCAGCAGGGCTACAGGATCCCGAAGCCATGCTCCGCACCTATCCGCATCAGCTTTCCGGTGGGATGGCACAGCGGGTCGCCGTGGCGTTGGCTCTAGCCACGTCGCCTCGCTGGCTCGTGGCGGACGAGCCGACGGCAGCACTTGATCACGACCGTGCCGCCAGCGTGCTGGACCTGCTGGCCGCGCAGGCGCGCACGCATGGACTGGGCATTCTGCTCATCACGCATGACATCGTGGCTGCGGCACGGGTGGCTCATGACATGAGCACAATGGTCGGGGGCAGGATCGAGACCGGCGAATGCCATCAGGGCCGTGGGGGCTCCGCGCCCGCGGCCCGACGCGGACAGCACCGGATGCCGTCTCCGGTTCGCCCGCGCGCCACGCCCGTCTTACCGTTGCTGCGGCTTCAAGACGTTTGCGTCGAGCGCACGATGGCCGATGGCAGGGTTGGATCGCGGCCCTGCCGCCGCCGCATCCTCCACGAGATCTGTATGCAGATCGGGCACGACGAGAGCGTGGCGGTCGTCGGCGCTAGCGGCAGTGGCAAGTCGACGCTCGTGGCAGCAATCGTGGGTCTGGTGCGCCCGAGTTCGGGCCAAATCCTGTTCGACCAGCGTGATCTGCTGTCCGGCCGCTTCCCGGCCACGCGCGAGATCCAGCTCGTTTTCCAGGACCATGCGGGGTCGCTCGACCGGCGCTGGCAGGTCTCGGCCATCATCGCCGAGCCGCTGCGAGCCTATGGACTCGTGGCGGACCGCCGCGCCGCCGAGCGGCAGGCGCTGGAACTTCTGGACCGCGTCGGCCTCGACCGCGCCTTGGCCTCGGCCCGACCGGGCATGCTCTCGGGCGGCCAGCAGCAGCGCGTGGCCCTGGCGCGGGCACTCGCAGCCCGGCCGCGCCTCCTGATCCTAGACGAAGTGACCTCGGCACTGGACGGCGCAACTCGGACCGAAATTCTGGATCTGCTGAACGAGTGGCGCCGGGACACAGGCCTGAGCATGCTGGTGATCAGTCACGATCCAGCCGTCGTGGCCCGGCTGGCTGATCGCGTGCTGACCTTGACCGATGGTCACCTCACCAGCGCCCCGCCAGTGCTTCACGGCACCGCAACGGCACCAACGCGCTTGCGCGACTCGGTCGATGCATGACGTCCTACGCCGGTCTACCGGAACGCCGGCTCGTCGAAGCTGCGTAGCTTACGTGAATGCAGCCGCTCGGCGCCCTCCTCGCGCAGCAGCCGGATGGCCTCCAGACCGATCTGCAAATGCTGGTTGATCCGCTCGCGATAGAACGTGTTGGCCATGCCGCGCAGCTTGAGCTCGCCATGCAGCGGCTTATCGGAGACGCACAGCAAGGTGCCGTAGGGCACACGGAAACGGAACCCGTTGGCCGCGATGGTGGCGCTCTCCATATCGACGGCGATCGCGCGCGATTGGTTAAGACGGGCGAACAGCTCGTCGTAGCGCAGCTCCCAGTTCCGATTGGCGGTGGTGGCGACCGTGCCGGTCCGCATCCTCGTCTTGACGTCGAAGCCCTTGAGGCCGGTGATGTTGACCACCGCCTCCTGCAGCGCCACCTGCACCTCGGCGATCGGCGGTACCGGCACGAACAGCGGCACCTCCTGGTCCAGCACGTTGTCCTCGCGCACATAACCGTGTGCCAGCACGTAGTCGCCCAGCTGCTGGCTGCGCCGCAACCCCGCGCAATGCCCCAGCATCAGCCAGCAATGCGGCCGCAGGACGGCCACATGGTCGGTGATGGTGCGGGCATTGCTGGGCCCGACACCGATATTGATCATCGTGACGCCGCGGCCATCGGGTCGTGTCAGATGATAGGCTGGCATCTGCGGCAGGTTGGTCACCGCGATGCCGGAAGCCGGCTCGGGGCGCAACTTCTGGTTGTAGACAATGGCGTCGCCCGGCTCGACGAAACGGTCGTACTCGCTGCCTGTGGCAACGGCGTCGCGGGCAAAGGTGACGAAGTGATCGACGTAACGCTGGTAGTTGGTCAGCAGCACGAAGCGCTGGAAATGCTCGGGATGGGTTCCCGTGTAGTGGTGCAGTCGCTGCAGGCTGTAATCGACCCGCTCGGCGGTGAACAGGGCCAGCGGCGCCGGCTCGCGGCCGCTCGAGCGCCAAGTGCCGTTGGCGATCGCATCGTCGGTCCGGCCGAGGTCCGGCATGGGGAACAGATACTGCAGCGCGTCTAGCTGCTCCCGCGTGAGGCCGCTGCCGATCTCGTCGACCACGAACGGCAGCGGGATTGGCCGGTCGCTGATGCCGGTCGCCAGCGGCACCGCATGGTTGCGGAGCAGCAGACCCAGCTGCGTCCGGTAATAGTCCCCAAACAGGCGCGGATCGGTCAGCGTGGCCCCATACACGCCCGGATCGTGCAGAGCGCCATAGGCGATCCTGCCGTCGAGATTGAGGTTCCCCGCATCCAGCACGATACCGACGAAAGGATAGAAGGCATCGATCGGGCCCGGCGTGATGCCTGCGTGGCTGAATTGGTGCAGAGCCGACTGCAGTCGCTCGACGGCGGCCTCATAGATCGCGGTAACCCTGGCCACCGCCTTGTCGACGTCTGCGGTAACCTCTACATCGCGAACGCCCAGCCGCTCGAACGTCGCGATAATGTCCTGGTGCATGAAACCGGCCCGTTGTCTGCGTGCGAGATCGTCTAGCATGCGCCGAGACGGCGCACACGCCCACCTCTCGCCGATTTCGGAGCCATGGCCCCACCGCTTCTCGCCCTCAACGACGCCCAACTGCGCATCGGTCAGCAGCAGCTGTTTGCCGGCCTCACCGCGGTGCTGGCCAAGGGTGACCGCATCTGCCTCGTGGGCCGCAACGGCTCCGGCAAGTCGACCCTGCTGCGGGTCCTGGCCGGCTTGGTCGAGCTGGACGACGGTGAGATGTTCGCCCGGCCACGGACGACGGTGGCCTACCTGCCGCAGGAGCCAGTGCTGCCGGCAGCCGGGACACTGGCCGACCTAGTCTTGGCGGGCCTGCCGGCAGCCGAGCGCGGTGAAGAGGCCCGGTACCGTGCCGAGATCGCGCTCGAGGAGCTCGGCATGGAGCCGAGCCGCACGCCCCAGGGGCTGTCCGGCGGCGAGATCCGTCGCGTTTCGCTCGCCACCACGTTCGTCGGCGACCCGGACGTGCTGCTGCTCGACGAGCCGACCAATCACCTCGACCTGCCCACCATCGAATGGCTGGAGGAGCGGCTCGCCGCGTTCGCGGGATCGTTCGTCGTGATCAGCCACGATCGGCGATTCCTGACCCGGCTGTCGACCAGGACCTGGTGGCTGGACCGTGGCCATCTCCATGCCAGCGATCAGGGCTACGCCGCCTTCGAGGCCTGGAGCGAGCAGATCCTGGCCGCCGAGGAAGCCCAGCTGGCGCGGCTCGACAAGCGGCTGGAGGCCGAGACGCACTGGCTTCATCGCGGTGTTACTGCCAGGCGGCGCCGCAACATGGGGCGCATGCGGCAGCTGCAGGACCTGCGCACCCAGCGCCAGCAGATCATCGCCCCGCAAGGCTCCGTCCGGCTGCAGGCGACGGCAGCCCCGGTCAGTGGTCGTCTGGTGATCGAGGCCGAGGAGATCACCAAGAGCTTCGCCGGCGTCCCGGTCCTGCTGCCGTTCTCGACGCGGATCCAGCGCGGCGACCGAGTCGGCATCATCGGCCCCAACGGCGCCGGCAAGAGCACGCTGCTCAAGCTCCTCACGGGCGAGCTGGCACCGGACAGCGGGCACGTTCGGCTGGGCACCAACCTCGAGATCGCCCGCTTCGACCAGCACCGGGCGCAGCTCGATCCCGAGCTGACACCGTGGGAAACGCTCTGCCCGGCCGGCGGCGACCGGGTTCAGGTCATGGGCCAGTCGCGACACGTGGTCGGCTACCTGCGCGACTTCCTGTTCCGTGACGAGCAGGCGCGGCAACCGATCCGTGCCCTTTCGGGCGGCGAGCGCAATCGACTTCTCCTGGCCAAGATCCTGGCTCAGCCCAGCAACCTGCTGATCCTCGACGAACCCACCAACGATCTCGACGTCGATACGCTGGATCTGCTCGAGGAGACGTTGGCCGACTATGCCGGCACCCTCCTCCTGGTCAGCCATGACCGTGACTTCCTCGATCGCCTGGTGACCTCGACCATCGTCTTCGAGGGCGGTGGCCGGGTGGCCGAATATGCCGGCGGCTACAGCGACTGGCTGGCCCAGCGCCCAACGACGGCCACGCTCGCGGCCAAACCGGCGACGCCAATGGCGCGACCGCAACCGGTAGCGCCTCGTCCCCGTGGTTTCGATTCCAAGCTCCAGCGCGAGTTGGACAGGCTGCCCGAGCGCATGGCCCGGGCCGAGAGCGAGATCGCCGAGGTCGAACGGCAGCTCGAAGATTCTGGTTTCTACGCTCGCGACCCCACCGGCTTCGCCCGCGCCACGCAGCAGCTGGAGCGCCTGCGCCACGAACTGGCAGCGCTGGAGGAACGGTGGCTGGAGCTGGAGACGCAGCGGGAGTCTACCACAGCAAGCGGTTGAGCGACCAACCTTGGATAGGCATGGTGAAGCCACAAGTGTGCTGGAAACACGATCATAAGGAGATTTCGCGTGGTGATGTTCAACCACGTCTGGTAGCAGAAACAGCGAGGCTAAAAGACTGCAACGGGGCCATCCCGGATAACGCAGTGACAGACCGGGCGTAAACCGCAGCATGGCGTGCAAACAGTGACCTTGCACATAGTCGCGCCTAGCGACGGCATGGATACTGCGCAGCCCAGGCCCAAGACCGACAGGGACCGGCCCGCGTGATCCAACAGACACTGCCCGCCGAGATGCTCGGCACCCGCTGGAAAGACATGGTCGCAAGCGCGGGCGGACTTGCCCTGGCGGTCGCGGCGGTCTGGCTGGTGGCCTTGAGTGATAGCATGGGCTCGAGCATCCTCGCCGCCCTGCTGGCGGCCACTGGCGTTGCCCTCGCTGCCTCGATTCGGATGGCACCGGCTGACGCCTTGTGGGCGGCACTGCCGATGGGTATGGCCACGGGGCTCATCGCGGCCTCGACCAATCTTGGCATGCGGGTCTGGCAGGCACCGCCTACCTGGCACGAGGCGCTGTCGTTCTCTCCCGTCGGTGGCGGCGTCGCCGCCGGCATGTTGCTGGGCGCCGGTTTTCTGACGCTGCTGTGGCGTGGCCGCTGGCTGCGCTGGCCGGAGGCCGCGGCGATCTTCCTCCTTCCCTATCTGTTCACCAGCCTGTTCCTGTTGTCCTCGGCGCATCTCCTGGCCGACCTTGGCCGCAGCATCGGTATCGGCCGGTGGTTCGGCTGGTACGGCGAGGCCACCTTCGGTCGGATCGTCCTGCTCTGGCTGTTCAACGAACTGGTCGTCATCGGCGGCGGCTGGCTGATCGACCGGCGCTGGTCGCGCAGCCCGCGCGTGCATGGCCTGCTGTTGCTTGCTGCCGTCTTTGCCAGCCTGACGCCGCGCCTCGCGAGCTTCGGCGCGAGCGAGGCCATGGCGGCACTGCCGTCGATCCTCCAGATCCCGGCCGTGCCCGCGATGGCGGCGATAGCCCTGGCCGGGCTCTGGGCGCAGACGTTTCTGCTCACCGGCGTGGCCCTCGACGCGATCCGGGGCCGCCGGCCGACCGGCGAGGCCTGCCTTCGCCACTGGCGCGAAGGGGCGACCAAGGGGGCCGTCTACAGCGCCGTCTTCATGCTGCTGGTCCATGTGGCGGCCACGGTGGTTTACAGCCCGATGGCCATGAGCCTGCTCGCTTCGGCGCCACCGGTGTCCGCCGCCGTTCTGGGGGCGCTGCTGTTCCCGCTGGGCCAGACGATCATCGAGAGCTTCGACGGCAGCGCTCCATTCATCAGCCGCCTGCGGATGAACGCGGCGCAACCGCTCAGCTATTGGCGGGGGCTCCTCGTGGGCCTAGGCGCCGGTATCGCGATGTCGCTCGATCTGTCGGCGGAGCAGCCCGGCGTCCGATTTCTGTTTGGCGCCGCGGTCGGCGGTCTGGCCTATGCGGGCGTCGACCTGCTGCGCGACCTCGCCTCGATCCGCGACGGCGACCGTCGGCTCCTGCAGACTTGGCGGGTGTATGTGCTGGGGGCGATCCTGGGCGGCATCGTGGGCGGCGCCGTCGCCTGGTATCTCGATACGGCCCAGGTCGCCGTGATCACCGCCAAGTTCGCCGCCTACGCCATCGTGCATGCGCCGGCGCCTGACTACGTCATCTATCCCCTGTTCAGCAAATGGGGCGCGCTGAGCCTGGGTCCCGCCGAAGGCGGTGTCCGTCTGCTCTACAACGAATCCCTATCGGGCGTGATCAACTGGTCGTTGGCGGCGCCGCTGTTCAGCATCAACCTCGTGCTGCTGACCGCCCTGCTGCAGCGGAGCCTGGGGCCGGTTCGCAACCTGTTCAGCGCCGCCGGGCTGGTGGGCCTCGTGGAGCAGGCGATCCGGGTTCTTCGCTGGGGCCTGTGGATGGCGCCGGTGATCTATTCGTTCCTGCGCATGGCGCCGGACCCGACTTGGTACAACCAGGATGGTGCCGTCCGTACCGCCGTCGCTACGGCGCAGAGCTGGTGGCTGTCGCCGGAGGCCTTTCGCACCTGGAGCCTGCAGGTCTTCCTGGGTCTATTGGCATATGACTGGTTCAGGATACTGATCTGGTTCGACCACATGGGCCTGCGTGTCGCCACGCTGGTGAATCTCTCGTTCATCGGCGGCGATCTCGGCGACGAGCGGGCGGCACGGTGGATCGGCCATGGCGGCCGCGCGCGCGTGGTGCCGGACGCGCTGCGCCGGTTTGGCACCTGGGCCCCGCTGCTGATCCCATTCTATATTCCACGCGGCTCTGAGTGGGATTACGTCTGGGGCGAGGCCGAGCGGCTGCAGGCGGCGTCGGCGCCCGGCCTGCTGCCGCCGGTGACGACAGTCCTGGTCGGCTATGGTCTGTGCGCTGGCTTGGCCTTGCTCGCGACCATGGTGGTGCGCTGGCGGACGCCTGGCACCAGCGGCGCGACAGCCGCAGCGGAGCGCCCAACGGTCCCGTGGACGCCCGAGCGCCGGTTCCAGATCAGCAACGGCAGCTATACGCTGGAGATGTCCGCCGACGGCCGCAGCTTCAGCCGCACCTTGCGCACCGAGCATCGAAGCCCGGAACTCGACCTGACACGCCGCTCGAACGACCGGCTCCAACTCACCGGCAAGTTCTTCTACCTCCGCGAGCTGACCGGCCCGGAGCAGACCCGTGGCGTGGCCTGGTCCCTGGGTTGGCAGCCCCGCCGCCATGCCGGCAGCAGCTTCAGTGTCGAGCAGCCGAGCCCTACGTCCCTGCGCCTTGCCAACGATCGGGACGACGTGCGCGCCGAGGCAGTGGTCGAGGTCGCGGCCGACGAACCGCTGGAGACCTGGAGCCTCCGCCTTCACAACGACAGCGACCGCCAGCGGACAATCGAGCTCACCACCTATCAGGAACTGGCCGTTGCTGGATGGGACGGCTACCGGCGCACACCGTCCTATCATGCGCTACATGTCGGCACCTGCTTCGTGCGGGCACTGGGCGCCATCATCGCCCGCAACCGACTCGTCAAGCCTGCCCATGGGCCGAATGGCGGCTATCCGTTCGCGCGCGAAGTCGCTTTCCATGCCGTGGGAGCGATGAGCCGAACCGGCGCGCGCTTGGTGGGTTACCAGGATGCGCGACCCTGCTTCATCGGCGAAGGCACGCTGGCCGATCCGGCAGCACTGGCGACCGGTCGGCTACGGGATGTAGCCGACGAGGGGCTGCTCTACAGCTTTGACCCTATTGCCAGCCTTCAGGTGGCGGTCGAGCTGCCGGCACGCGGGACGGTCGAGCTCAAGGTCGTCGACGGCTATGCCGCCGACGAGACCTTGGCCGCCGCCCGGATCGCGCACCATCTGGGCATCGCCCCGCCCGAGCCGGCCCATCTCGCAGCGACGTTCGCCCGCACGCGGATACTGGATGGGAGCCTGCGTTCGCCGACAGCGGATACTCTGCCGCACCATTTCACGGTAGACGGTACCGAACTGGTCATCACCGGCACCACGCCGCGCCCATGGGCGCACGTCATGGCCAACCCTCTTGGCCACGGCGCCGTGCTGCACAACGACGGTGAAATCTTCTCCTTTGCCGGCAATGCCCAGCAGAATGCGCTGACACCGTTTGCGCTCGACACCGTACCGGCGCAGGTGCCAGGCAGCGCCCTCTACGTCGTGGATCTCGACACCGGCCGGATCGATACGCCGACCCTGGTCCCGCAGCGACGCGCGGACGCGATGCACGAGGTCGTCTATGGCCGTGGCTACGCCACGTTTCGGGCTCGCCGCGACCCCGTCGAGCTGGAGCAGACCGTGTTCATTCCGCCGGACCAGCCGGCCGAGATCCGCTTGCTCACCATCCGCAACCTCACGGCTACGCCCAAGCGTTTCCGCGTGGTGCCTTACTACGAGCTGGCGCTCGCGGAGCTGGCACAGGACAGCGTCGGACGGCTCCAGGTCAGGACCGACACCGGCCGCGGAGCTTACTATTTCTCCAATCCAACCAACGACTTCAAGCACGGTTGGGCATTTGTCGCCACGACGCTGCGGGTGATCCACCAGGAATATGTGCGCGATCGATTCATTGGCGGGCCCGGCCACGACTTCAGCAGGCCCTATCTGGTCGAGCATGGTGTGGGCGATGCCACCACCGGCGACAACGGTCGGCGCATTGCGAGCTTCGTCGGTGAGATTGAGGTGCCGGGCGGCGGCGAGGTGCAGGTCGCCGTGGTGCTGGGTCAGGTCGCGGAGCTGCGTCAGGCCGAAGCGATGGCAGAGCGCTATGCGTCGCTCGAGGTGGCACTGAACGCACTCGCCGACACGAAGCGCTATTGGGCGGAGACCCTGGGCGACCTGCGAATCGAGACGAACCAGCCCGCCTTTGATCGGCTGGTCAATGACTGGCTGCCCTACCAGCTCTTCACCGCGCGGCTGTGGGGCCGTTGCGGGCCCAACCAGCGCGGTGGAGCCTTCGGCTTCCGCGACCAGCTCCAGGACGTGCTGCCGCTGTTCCTGCTGCAACCAGACCTGGCCCGACGGCAGATAATCCTGCACGCCCGTCAGCAGTTCATCGAGGGTGATGTGCTGCAGTGGTGGCATCCCGGTCCCGAGGGCGGCACAGGCCTAGGCTCGCGCAACCGCGCTTCCGATCCGCATCTCTGGCTGCCCTATCTGGTCGCCCGCTACGTCGCCCAGACCGGTGATCGCGCCATTCTCGACGAGCCGATTCCGTTTCTCGAAGGTCGTCCAATCCCTAGCGGCGCCGAGGGCATCAACTTCGTGCCGCGGCCGTCACGCGACAGCGCCTCCCTGCTGGAGCACTGCCGCCGTGCTATCGCCTTCACCCTGAGCCACATGGGCCCCAGCGGCCTGCCCCTGATCGGCAGCGGCGACTGGAATGACGGCCTGAGCCATGCCGGTGAGGGCGCGGGCGGCGAGAGCGTGTGGCTCGGCTTCTTCCTGCACGACGTGCTGCGGCGCTTCGCGGCACTGCCCGAAACCGACGCGAAGTCGGCGGCACGGTACCGGGCTCAGGCGGAAGCCCTGCGCACCCGACTGGACGGCATGTGGCACGAGGACCGCTATCCGCGCCTCGTCGCCGGCAATGGCGACGCCGTTTCATGGTTCGACGCGCTGATGGGCGCCTGGCCGGTGCTGTCGGGCGCCGTCGACCTCGAACGCGGCCGTCGCACGGTCGAGAACGCGCTTGCCGGTCTGGAGCGCGCGCATGTCGTCCTGCTGCTGACGCCCTGGTTCGGCGAGCACTCGCCGCGCGTTCCCGGCCGCATCGCGGACTATCCACCGGGGGTGCGCGAGAATGGCGGCCAGTATTCGCATGGCTCCTCCTGGCTCGTCGATGCCCTGGTCGAACTTCACGAAATGGCGCGTGAGGCCGGCGACGAACGGCTGGCCGGAGAACTTCATGCCCGTGCCTTCGACGTCTGGTCGAGAATCTCACCAATCGGCAAGACTGGCCCCGAGCTTCTGGATGCTTATGGCCTCCCGCCGCATCAGCAACCAGCGGACGTATATTACGGGCCAGGCTATGAGAACCGCGGAGGCTGGAGCTGGTACACCGGCGCGGCAGCACGAATGCTCAGCGCCGCCTACGCCATGCTCGGCCTGAAACTGATCGACGGTACTCTCACCGTGACGCCGAACGCGCTCGACGTCGATGGACAGCTTCACCTCCGTCGCGTCGAGCATCGTGGCCATCCCGTCGAAATCGCCGAGCAGAAAGTGCCGACGGTCTAGGAGGTTTCCCCACGAGGGAGCACCGCCTGTTTCAACTTGCGGCGATTTATACAAGCAGCGGCTATGGTGTTGCCAGTCCAACATGATATGTTGGCACGTTCTCGTGTCGACGCCGAAGTTTGGCCTGCGGTTTACGACAGCGATCGGCAATACTATGATCGCAAATTCACCATCTACGTTACTATAGCTCACAACAAGGCGAAACCACAAGGTGTCGAGAGCGGGAGGTATTTTGTAGAGTAAAGCTGATGAGCTATGGTCCTGGCTATATTTTGTGGAAGGAAATACTCCGTGTGCGTGAGGAAAGGCGTCTCGCCCGACTCCAGGCTAAACGCCAAGCGTTAGAAGCGCAGCGCACGCCAAGTGTCGAGCCCGCCCCGACCGAGCCCGAGCGGCGGGGGCGCCGCACGGTTGGCGGCGCGGCGGATGCCCCGCCCAAGCTCAAACCTGGCACGCGTCGTCAAACGCGGTCCTAGCGAGGAACCCAGTCCGGTCACCGCGATGCTGGTAGGCCCCCCTGCAGCGCAAGGCCCACGAGCATCCTTCCAGGGAACCTTGCACGCCGCTATTGTTGACTGCAATGGGGAGGCAAAACCAATGCAGAGCAACGTTAAGCAGGCGATTCAGGCTGCCACCCAGGCCGGCCGGATCACGTACGAGAAACTGGAGGCAGCGCAACGCGTCTCGGCGTTGTCCCCTGGGGATCAAGATACCATCAACGCGCTCCGTGCTGCCCTCGGGGCACAGGCAGCCCTGAGCGAAGCGCTGATGAAGCTCTGCTGCACGCTGGCCATGCAATGCCCCAATCCTGTAGATGCAAGCTGCCCCGAGCCGCTTACCCACGACGTCAATTGACCAGTCGGGTCTACGGCCGACGCACGAACCCTAACGCGTCCGGACAACGGTTCGCCTGCATCTATGCGCGAACGCCCGTGGTGGTCCTCGCGGCATTGTGCTTGGCAGTGGCGAGTTCGAGTGACGGCGCCGAGCCGACGCCCGGACAAGCGATAGTCATGTCCGACGCCGAACTCGGAGCACGACTCCACTTCCTGGAAAGCCGCCTGGATGCAGGTCGGCCGACGGCGCTGGCCTGGGAGTGGGGCTGGAGCGGCGCCTACGCCGCCAGCTTCGTCGGGAACTCCATTTATGCCGTAAGCGCGGACGAGGCGGACGACCGCGTGCGTGCCATTGTCGACGCGGCCAAGTCGGGTTTGGCTACGATCCAGATGGCGACGCTTCTTCTACACCCCCTGGCTGCGGGCCTCGGCGCTGAACCCATGCGCGAAGTCCCGGGAGATGACCGATCGGCCCGCCAGCTACGGCTCGCCGTCGGCGAGCGACAGTTGCTGACAACGGCAACTCGTGCCGAGACCCGCTTCAATCTCAGGCGGCATCTCGTCACGATCGGCGCCAACCTGATCGGCGGCGCAGCTATCGCGACCTTTGGCGACAGCGGCGACGCCGTGCGATCCACGTTGATCGGCATCGCCGTCGGGGAAGCCGAGATCTGGAGCCAACCCTGGCGCGCCACCGGCGATCTGCGCGACTACCAAGCCCAATTTCCCGGCAGCGCCGGCCTGACCTGGGAGCTGAGGCCGATGGGCACCGGGGTCCAGGTTGCCTTCCATTTCTGATACCCGCCCCACCGCGAGAGCCTCGGCATCGCCACCTCGAAGAGGTGGCCCGCTCAGCTCGGCAGCAATCGAAAATCGTTGCCTTCGGGAAGGATCTGCCCGCCGTCGATCACGATTGTCGTGCCGGTGATGTAGGCCGCGTCGTCGGAGGCGAGAAAGAAGACGGCACCGGCGATATCATCTGGAGTGCCGAGACGGCCGAGCGGCACGGCCTCCGCCATCTGGCGAATGAACTCCGCACTGCGATGCATCTGCATCCCTTCGGTCAGGATGTTCCCCGGCTCGACCCCGTTGACGGTGATGCCGTAGCCGGCGAACTCGATGGCTGCCGCACGGATGAAGCCGTTGATGCCGGCCTTGGACGCGGAGTAATGGCCGTGACCCGGGCTGGAGACCCGAGGGCCGGTGATCGACGAGGTAAAGACCATGCGACCTCCCCCACGCGCCCGCATCACCGGCAAGGCCGCCTGGGCCGCCAGAAAGGTGCCGCGCAGATTGACCCCGAGTACGGCGTCCCACTCTTCTGGCTCGATGTTCTCGATCAGCGTCCAGGGATAGATGCCGGCGTTCTGGACCAGGATGTCGAGTCCGCCGAAGGCGTCGACGGCAGAAGCAACGGCACGTTCGGCGTCGGGCTTTTTGGAGATGTCGACCGCGACGAACCGTGCGACGGACGTCCCCCCCAGAGCATCGATGACGGCCGGGCCCAGCGCCACTTCGGTGTCCGCGACGACGACCCGGGCACCTTCGGCCACGAAGCGCGCCGCTATCGCCCTGCCGATACCGCGTGCGGCGCCGACGACGAGCGCGGTGCGGCCAGCCAGTCTCTTGTCGGTGAATGCAGGCATCAGGCGAGCTTCTTTCGGATCGAGAGCTTGATGGTATCCAGGAGCACGGCGGTCAGCACCATGCCGCCCTGGATAAGCTGTGTATAATGGGCGGGCATGCCCATCAGGTTGATTGCGGTCTGGATCGAGGAGAGCAGCAGCACCCCGGCATAGACGCCGGTCAGGCTGCCGACTCCACCTTTGAGACTCACGCCGCCGATGACCACGGCCGCGAAAGTCTGGAACAGCATGCCGACGCCCAGATTGGCGGTGGCCCCCGAGGTGCGGATGGCGAGCAGCCAGCCGGCCAGCCCGGCAGTGGCGCCGGCGATGATGAAGGTGATGGTGGTCAGCCGGTCGACGCGGATACCGGCACGGTAGGCCGCCGTGGCATTGCCGCCCACCAGCAGCAGGTGACGACCGAATGGCGTGCGGCGCAGGATGAAAGCGAACGCCAGCGTGGTGAGGATCGATACCCAGGCGATCAGCGGGACGGAGAGGAAGCGCTCGATCGCGAGGACGCGCAGCGCTCCGGGCATCTCCTGGGCAGACCGCCCGCCGGAGAGGGCGACGACCAGGCCGCGCCCCCAGATATAGGCGGCCAGCGTGACGATGAAGGCGTTCATCTTAAGACGGACGACAAAGAAGGCGTTGGTGGCACCGACCGTGGCGCCGACCGCCAGCGCCACCGCGAGCGAAACCGGCACGACCAGCCATTCCGGCTTGAACGAGATGCCGAGGCCGACACCCGAGTGCGCGAACAGAATGCCGATGATCATCGCCGCCAGCGCCATGACGGACTCGATCGAGAGGTCCATGTAGCCGGCGATGATGAGCAGCGAGAGGCCGATCGCCAAGGTGGCGACGAAGGTCGACTGTTCGATGATGTTGGCGAAGATGCCGATCTGGAAATAGTTCGGCACCGTCAGCGAAAACAGCGTCACCACGGCGACCAGGATGAACCAGACGAGATGATCGAGCACGAACTCGATGACCGCTCGGCGGCGGGGAGAGACCATGTCCGGCTCCGCGGTAAGTCAGGCGCACAAAGGGGAGACCGGCGCCGGCCGATCAGCAACCGGCGCCGGTCCCCGTCGGGGAGGGTCCTGCCCGGTCCCCTATTCGACCGGGGCCACGGGCGTGGCCGGGGTCTGCATGTTGCCCCAGAAGCCCGGGTCGTCGACATTGGCCTTGGTGATCGCGGCTCCCGGTAGCTTGATGTTCGGGCCCCAGGGCTCGATCGTGAGGGTTCCCTTGAGCCCGAGCACGTCATAGGTGCCGGGTTTGATCTCCTCCTTGCCAACGACCTTGTCCGCGAACATGGCCAGCGCCGCAGCCTGGGCGAAGAGCGGTTGCTCGACCTCCACCTGCTCCCAGCCCTTGCGGATCAGATCGAGCCCGACCGGCGCCCCGTTCGAGGAGACGAGCAACACGTCGCCCGGCCCCTTGCCGGCCGATTCGAGCGAGGCCACCGCGGCGACCGCCAGATGCGCCGCATGGACGAAGATGAGATCGATATCTGGATTGGCCAGCAGCTGGTCCGCAACGATCGATCCAGCGTTCGACGCCTCCCACTGCATGGCCGGGTGGGAGATGATCGTGACCTCCGGGAAGGCCGCCATCTTGGCCTCGAAGCCTTTTTGGATGTCGAGCGTATAGGGGTCGCCCGGGTCGCCCAGGACCTGCAGCACCTTGCCTTTCACGGCCCCGTTCTTCTCGGTCAGCAGCCGCTGGATTTCGGTGGCTGCGACCTCGCCGATCTCGATCGTGCCGGCAACGGACGTGAAATCGCTCATCGTCGAGGTGATCTGCCGGTCGAACTCCATCACCGG
Source organism: Geminicoccaceae bacterium (assembly GCA_049292515.1). GTDB lineage: Bacteria > Pseudomonadota > Alphaproteobacteria > Geminicoccales > Geminicoccaceae > Benzoatithermus. The sequence continues at coordinate 4,284 of JBATRI010000632.1, read as the reverse complement.
GACGCCGGCCGCACGGGCAGCCTCGATCTGCGGCTTTAGCGCGTTGAAGTCGACCGCGGCCAGCACGATCGCCGCCGGCTTCAGCGCGATGACGTCGTTCATCTGGCCCTGCTGGACGTCGGTCTTGCTGTCGGCGTTGAGCGTCACCGTCTTGTAGCCCACGTCGCCCATGAACTTCTCGATCGCCGAGACCGAGCCGGTCTGGAACTCGTCGAGCAGCGTCGGAACGAGATAGTAGACCGTTCCCTTCTCCTGGGCGAAGGCGGGCGTCAGGAAGGTCGCGGCGGTAAGGGCGGCTGCCCCCGCCAGGCTTGCCAAGAGTCTCTTCATGTCGAGTTCCCCTGTTGCTCACTTCCGGATATTTGGCGGCTCATCACCGCCGGCCCGGCTGCTGCCGACGCAGGCTGCACCGCCTCGCCGGTGATCAGCCGAACGATCTCGTCGGCCGTCGTGTCCGTCGTACGAACGTCGCCAGCCACCATGCCCTGACGGATGACGACCATGCGGTCGGCGACCTGAAACGCCTGCGCCATGATGTGGGTGATGATGACGACGCCGATGCCCTGCCCCGCGATCTGCTTGATCATCTGCAGGCCACGCCGCGTCTGCTCGACGCCGAGCGCCGCGAACGGCTCGTCGAGCAGGACCAGCTTGCCGCCCCAGTGGACGAAACGGTTGAGTTCGATCGCCTGGCGCTGACCGCCGGAGAGATGCTCGACGTTGGTGCGCAGCGACGGGATTCTGGTACCGGCATCAGCGATGGCCTTGGCCGTGGCCGCCTCCATCGCCCGTTCCTGCAGAATCGGGATACCCAGGAACTTCTTAACGATCTCACGGCCCATGAAGAAATTCGCCACGACGTCCACATTGGTGCAGAGCGACAGGTCCTGATAGACAGTCTCGATGCCCGCCGCCTTGGCCTCCGCCGGCGAGCTGAAGCGCACGTCCCGGCCTTCGTAGATCAACCGGCCCGAGGTCGCCTCAAGGCCGCCGGAGATGATCTTGACGAGCGTGGACTTGCCGGCGCCGTTGTCGCCGAGCAGGGCCACCACCTCGCCGCGGCCGATCGCGAAGCTAATGCCTCGCAAGGCCTCGATGGCGCCGAAGTTCCGGGTGATCGCGTCGAGGCGGAGAAGCGGCTCGGTTTGGCTCATGCAGCAACCTCCGGCTTGCCGGTTCCGGTCATGATCGGGTCGCGAAAGCTACGCTCGTCGTCGCCGGCGAATAGGCTGCCGAGCCGGGGTGACAGCACGCCAGAGACCGCCAGCGCCGCCGCTCCGCGCAGCACCGCCTCATGCCCGCCGCGGGTCAGTGTCAGGCGCGGCGTGGTTCGTCCGACCTGCTCTGCGACCGAATGGGCCAGCGGCTCCGCCGCCGCGACGAGACGGCTGAGCAGCGCATCGGGCATGAGGCCGCCGATCAGGATCGTCTCGGGGTCGAACAGATTCTCGATCGTGACGATGGCGGTACGCAGCAGCGGCGCCGCCTCGTCGATCCAGCCGTCGACGATGGACGAGCCAGCGGCAATCGCCCGCTCGACATCAGCGCCAGGGTCGCTCGAGCGCAGCCGGCGATCCAGCGCATCGAGCGAAAGATAGCGTTCGAGGCAACCGCGATTGCCGCAGGGGCAGAGATCGCCGCCCGGGACCACAGGCAGATGCCCGATCTCGCCAGCATTGCCACACGCACCGCGCAGCGCCATGCCTTCGTGCACCATCGTCCCGCCGAGGCCGACCCCGAAATAGAGATAGTAGAACTCGCGAAACGCGCGGCCGGTCCCATAGAGCCGCTCGCCGAGCGCTGCCGCAGCGAGGTCGACGCCGACGAAGGCAGGCAGGCCGGTCGCTGCCTCCAGCAACTCCGCGATGCGGACACCGTGCCAGCCCTGAAGCGTGGTCGGACCGATGAAACTCATCGAATCGACGCCGATCGGGCCGGGTATGGCCATGCCGATGCCCAGCATGCGGCCGTCGGGACGGAGAGACCGGATGTCGCGGACGAGTTCGCCGCATAGCGCGATCGCAGCGTCGGGATCGGTGGGCGCGCCGGCGCGGCCGCGACGGGCAATGATGGCGCCACCCAGATCGATCAGCGCCGTTTCGACGCCGATCGGGGTGACGTGAAGGCCGATGGCAAAGCCACCGCCGGGGCGGAGAGTCAGCGTCGTCGGTGGATGCCCACGGCCCTTGCGCGACTCGCGTACGCCGTGCACGAAACCTTGCAGCTCCAGCTCACGGGTAATCGTCGACACGGTCTGGACGGTGAGACCGACCCGCTGGGCAATCTCGCTGCGGGTGATCGGCGCCGCCAGCCGGATCGTCTCCAGGACGATGCGCCGATTGTACGGCCGGCCGAACTCCTGGTTGGTACCGCGAAGATCCAGGCCCCATCCCCCTACCCGTGGTCTGGAGAACGACGCTAGCCTCGTACTGTTTCAAGTCAAATGGATTTCAAAAATGGCACAGGCCTGTCGAAAGCCCACTCGCTTGCTTGGACTGAATGGCTCGGAGTCGACGTGTCAGTGTCGACCAGCCGGTGAGCATGTCGCCTGCGGCGGCAGGGAAAGATCAATCATTGCCTCCTGTGCGTCGGTGGAGGACCATTCGAGGCAGCGATTTCCGGGCAGTTGATGATGGGATGGGAGTGCGTGATGGCGGACGTAGCAACGCACGAGCGACTGGTGGCTCGGGCTCGTAAGAGGCTTGACGACGTGATCGTGGACAGAGCCGATCCACCGACAATCCATCTGCACCGCCGTCGGCTGCTGTTGGCCGAGCGGCGGCTCGAGACGGTCAGGGCAGCGGTCCCGCCTGCAAGCGGGCAAGTGGGCAGCCGGGAGCCGCGATAGCGGACCGCATCAGGATCGACCCAGCCCCGGTCCTGACCTTTTGCGCGGCTGGGCTTTGCTGGCGCGCAAACGCGCTGACGTCGAGCCAAGCAGTGGCTGGCCTTTGCGCCTATGCAAAGGACCTGTCGCCGAACAATTACGTCGAACTGGACCAGATCGGCTGAGCCAAGGCGTGGCTCCCCGTCGGCAAAAATGCCTGCGCCATAAGGTTGCTGGACATATGCGCGAGGCTTGTCCATGAGCTGGGCAGCCCTACGACCAGGACCCGTTAGCGCTGCAGCGACAAGCGGGTCTGTCGGCCCCATCTGATCTCGGCAACTCACGCCAGGAGCAATGGACCGATGCAGGTGATGACGGATGAGCAGTGGTTGGTGCTCGAGCCTCTGCTCGACCAGGTGCGTCCGTGGGCGCCACAGCCGATCCGCTGGTTGCACCGAATCGTCGAGGCAATGGTCTGGCGCTTGCGGAATTGCGCCAATTGGCGTGCTGTTCCGGCCGCTTTGGGGCCGTGATGGATGGCGGCGCCGACCTTCATGCGCTGGTCGCGACTAGGTGTCTGGGAGCGCCCACACCAGCTGGCCCAAAAGTGGCAGCCGCCCGAACTCGGCCTGGCCTTCCTCGACGGCACCATCATGCGGGCGCACCGGAAGGCCGCCGGCGCCAAGAGGGAACCTGACGCCGGAAGAGAATGTCCAGGCTCATGCCCTTGGCCGCTTCCGAGACGGCTACGGGACCAAGGCGCGGGCGCTCGCCGACGCCCGTGGCCGGGCGATCGCCTTGGCACTCACCCCAGGCCAAGCTGCCGAGTTGCCCCAGGCCGAAGGCCTGCTGGCCTGCCAGCCCGGGACGCCACTCCGGGCCGTGGCCGATCGCGGCTAGACCAGCCACGCGCTCCGCGAGGCCAGCCGCGATCTCGGCGCCACACCGGCCATACCGACCAAGAAGAACGAGGCCCCGGTTGCCTGCCGTGACTGGATCTATCGGCACAGAAATCGCGTCGAGCGGCTTTGGTCCCGACTCAAGGAGTGGCGTGCCGTCGCCACCCGTTAGGAGAGGACGCACGCATCATTCCTTGGCGCCTTGAGCCTCGCTGCCGTCTTCAATTGGATCAAGCGCTAACGGACCCTCTAGTAGGGCCTGCCGCCGGTGTTACCCGCCGCGTAGTAGTTGCAGACATAATATACCAAATCTCTTGCAGAGATTGCTTTGCCGCAACCTACATATTGATGACTTTTCCATACGACTTGAGTATAATGACCGCAAACCTTCCCCGCGGCGCATTGATCCTGTGCATAATCATACCACTGTTTCTCAGAACCCGTTTGAGAATGTGGCAGCGGTCTCGGCTTGGGTCGGCTCTATGCCTATGTAGTGGGGATGTGGACCAAGGAGCATCGTGCGCGCCAGGCTCGGTTCGAGCGGCGGCGCTACCCGAC
>JBATRI010000631.1:0-11679 GCA_049292515.1 Geminicoccaceae bacterium | reverse complement strand
TGGAACTTGTAGGCCACCTCGCGGCTGTTGCCGTGGGTCAGCATCGCGTACTCGAGCACATGGACGATGATCGTCTGCAGCTCCCAGATGCCGTAGCGCGTCGACTTGAACAGGTCGTAGTGCCGGGCGAAGTCGAGCGCGTAGCGGCTGGCCGCGTTGGCATCGGCGCTGCAGATCAGCTGCTCGATGCCACCTAGCCGCTGGTGCAGTGTCGGCAGGGCATGACCGAGCATGTGCTCGACCTGCGCAACACGCCGTGTGAGTGCCTGCGTCTGCACGAGCAGCTCGGCATGCGTGTCATCCTTGAGCGCGCGCTCGACCAGGTTGCGCACCAGCTCGGTGATGCTTTCACCGCTGTCCTGGCTCATCTGTTGCAGCCGGTCGTGCACCTCCTTGTCGAAGCGCACGTAGACCGATCGCTTGCTGTTCTCACTCATTCGGGCCTTCCCGTCGTTGGAGGTTCGCGGCGGGAAGGCTGGCGGGAGACCCTATGGTCGTCTCGTGCTCAAACCGGGCGAAAACTGCCGGTTTGAGCTACAACGAAAGTACACTGTGGAATGAGATTAGAGCTTTTCTAAGATATTAGGCTAAGCCGCTGGATATCATCGGCGGCCTCATGGTTCGTGGGTGTCCGCCGTCGAGGTTGATATCAGCCTTAAGGCATTGCAGAGTAAGGGTTGGTCGTTCGCAGTCGTCCGTCGTCGTTAGCGGACGCTCTGATATCCGCAGCACACCTGGGTGTGCGTAGTGTGTGCGCGGCTGGATCGGGGCAAAGCCCCTCCAGCCTACTCGGCAGTGATTTCTTGGGGTCGCTCGGGCTTCGAAGGCAGCAACGACCCAAGGCCTTTTGGACTCCGTGTGAGGATTGGACGCACACGGAGTCCCTCTCGTCTACATCGGCTGGCGCTGTCTGTCGCGGCGGTTTTCCAGCTGGGAATCCGACAGCGGTTCCGAGGGGAGACGGTGCCTTCGTTGCAGGTGGTTGCCCGCTGGGAATGTCCCGCACCCGAGGCCGGCAGGAACGCCCTGCCGAGCCCCGGATGTGGTGGCCCGAATCAGCCCGGCATTGCCTGGCCGTTGCTCATCGGTATAGGTGCCGGCGGGGATGCGGAACGCTCGCCGGCGGCATCGTTCCTGACCGTCGAAGCTGGCCGGACGGCACGCCGGCGCGGGGCCGGGCTGGTGCCGTCCAGCTCGGCCTCGGCCTCGTCGAGCAGCTTGGCCAGAAAGGCCTCGAACGCGTCCTGGAACGGCAGCTCCATGTGCTGCTCCTGGCAGCGGCGCTTGATGCTCTCCAGGCGCTGCTCGAGCTCCTCGGTGATCGGGATCGCCAGCTTGCGGCTGCGGTTCGGCACTTGGCGCAACAGGCCCATGCTCGTCTCCTGCTGATGGCCCGGCCAGGCTCCATCGCCGACCGGGACGGGGGCTTGCCCCGCGACCTCTCGTTGGCAGAAGCCGGCCGGTCCGTGTCGTGCTGAAGAGGGTCGAAAACACCCACTTTCAGCTACGGCGAGAATCAGGCCTGGCGCAACCAGCGACGAGAAAGTTTGCTGGAGATCGGCAAATCCAGGCAGGCATGGCCGTTATTACCATCGTCCTGCTCCGACCGAGCAATCGTGCAACGCTCCTGCTCCGCCACCACGTCCGCGCAATCGCACCGGTCGACGGCTGGTCCAGATGCCACCGCCCTAGCCCAACCGATGATAGCTCAGCCCCTCGCCAGCCTATATCGCAACGGCCGCAGCGCCAAGCTACGGCACCGTTCCAGGGCAGCACCGATGCGGCCGATTGATGGGGCGCTGCGCCTGCCCGTCCCGATGCACGTTATGGTTGTCATGCACCATGAGCCGCAGCCATCATCGGGCAGACGGCTCCGCCACTGCACGCGTACCCGCAGATCAGAGAAGGACACGCGATGAGAACGGATCGGCCGGACGATGCAACGCTGGGGATGGCGGTCAGGCTGCCGGCGATGCCGAGCGCGAACGAAGCCACCAAGGGTTATTCCATCCTCCCCCTCTCGCCCCAGCCCCGGTGAGCGTGGCCATCGTTATCGGACGGTGGCTGGCAAGCCTTACCCCGGTGTATCTGGTCAGTTGGTTCGGGGCGTTGCGCCCACGCACGGTTGGCGTGTTGACCTGTCTGCTGATCTGGGTCGTCGGGACTGCGGTCGCGGGTGGCTTTCTCTGGCGCGATCGCGCCAGCCTGCTGGATCAGGCACGCGCGGATCTGACCGCGGTCAGCGTTCCAGCCGCCGGTTTTGTCGAACGCGGTCTCGGCACGCTCAACATCGTGGCGTCGCTGGCCATCGCGGACTTTTATCGCGGCGAGCTGAATCTGGCTGGCGTCTATGCGCGTCTGCAGCAGGCGGATCAGTTCGATCAGCTCAAGGCCCTGCATCGGGTCATCGGCATCGATGCCAACGGCATCGTCCGCTATGCCGCATCCCCCGGATCGATCGGCACGGATGTGAGCGACCGCAGCTATTTCGTGTGGCAACGCGACGGGCACGCGCTCGGCATGGTTGTCGGCGAGCCGGTGATCTCCCGGTTCCCGCCCTATCAGCGCCTGGTGCCGATCAGCTGGGCGCTCACCGATGCGGCGGGGAAGTTCGTCGGCGTGATCGCCGTGGCTGCCAGCTGGCAGCCTTACGCGACGTTCTTCGCCAGCCTGACGACCGGGCCGGAGCAGACCGTGGCCCTGCTCGATGGCGCCGGCAGGCTCTATGCACTCGACGCGCACCATTGGCAAAACCAGGCTGAGGAGCCGGTGCCACCGCCGTTCCTGGAGGGGGCCGACAGCCCGGATTGGCTGCCCGCGGGCGCAGGCATGGTCGGCGGCTATCTGGTCGACCGTGCCGACGTGCCTGGCCTCGGCCTGCAGGTCGTCACCGGCGTCCCGCTGACGGCGATTCTGCAAACATGGTGGCTGCACGTCTATCTCGCCACCGGGTTGGTCGTCATGATCGGCGTGGCCGCCGGCGTTCTGACCGGGCTGTTGCACCATACCCTGCAAGCCCTCCGCGTTGCCGCGGCATCGGCCGCGACGGCTGCGGTCGATGCCAAGGCGGCCCAGGGGCGGGCCGAGGCCGGCGAGCACTCCCAGGCACAGTTTCTGGCAGCGATGAGCCACGAGATCCGGACACCGATGACCGGCGTGCTGGGCATGGCCGATCTGCTGGCGGGGGAGCCGCTGACCTCCCGTCAGCAGGCCTATGTCCAGACCATCCAGACCTCGGGCCAGCATCTGCTCAGCGTGATCAACGATGTCCTGGATTTCTCGCGGCTCGGTGCCGGCGGTCTGGCGTTGGAGCGGATCAACTTCTCACTCGCGGACATGCTGGAGCAGGTGCAGTCGATCATGGCCCCGCAGGCGGTCGAGCGCGGGCTCGAGCTCAGGTTCACCGTGCAGGACGGCGTGGCGCCGGCCTTGCTGGGGGACCCGACCCGACTACGGCAGCTGCTGGTCAACCTGATCGGCAACGGGCTCAAGTTCACCGCCCGGGGTGGCGTCGGCGTGACGGTAGGTGGTAGGCCCTTGCCAGACGGGCGTGTCTCCTTGCGCTTCGAGGTCGAGGACAGCGGCATCGGCATCTCGGCGGAACAGCAGGCCCTGCTGTTCCGCCCCTTCATGCAGGCGGATCTCTCGACCAGCCGGCACTATGGCGGCAGCGGCCTCGGGCTCGCCATCTGCCGTGAGCTGGTGCTGCTGATGGGCGGCGGGATCGGCGTCGACAGCGAGCCTGGCCGAGGCAGCCGGTTCTGGTTCGAGGTTCCACTCGGCGTAGGCCGTATCGTCAATCCGCAGGCGCGTGCTTCCGCCACGGCGGCCGCCCTCTCACCGTTGCGCGTGCTGGTGGCCGAGGACGTGGCGGTCAACCGTGACCTGCTCGAGACCGGCCTGACCCATGCCGGCCACCAGGTCAGCCTGGTGACCAACGGTGCCGAAGCCGTGGCGATGCTGTCCCGGCAGCGCTTCGACGTGGTGCTGATGGACGTGCAGATGCCGGTGCTGGACGGCATCGAGGCCACCCGCCGGATCCGGGCCCTGCCCCCGCCCGTGGGTACCATCCCGATCCTGGCGCTGACCGCGAGCCTCATGGAGGCCGAGCGCCGGCACTGCCTGGCCGCGGGGATGAACCGGGTCCTGGGCAAGCCGATCGTCTGGCCGGAGCTGCTGGCGGCCCTGGCCGAGCTGGCATCATCGGTCGCAGTCAGCGAGCCGTCGCCCACGGCACTACCCGTCATGGACACTGCCGCCGCCCCGGCACCGTCCGCGGCCCAGGTGAGCTTCGCTCGTGTGCCGGCGCCGGATCTCGATCATGAGCTGATCACGGGCATGACCCGGCAGCTGCCACCGGCGGTGGTGGCACGGCTGCTTCGGCAAGGGCTGGACGGTGCCAGTCGCAGCTGCGCCGAGCTCCAGGAGGCCGTGGACGACCCGGTCCGGTTGCAGCGGGAGGCGCATCGGCTGCGCGGCACCGCCGGCAGCTTCGGCCTGGCACGGCTGTCGGCCCTGGCCGGGAGCATCGAGGACCGGGCTTCTCGTGGCCTTGATGTCGTCGACCTGGTCAGCGAGCTGGTGCAGGCCACCGTGGCGGCTCGGGCAGCCCTGGACGAGCTCGACCTCGGGTCATGAGCATACTTCGGTCCGCACGAGCAAGCAGTGCCCTTAGCTCTCCCGCTCGCTTTTGCCGTGGGTCATTTTCCCGTAGCTCAGGTGCATCCTGCGGCGCGGTGTTACCGTTGATGTCGTGCCGGGCGCCGAACCTTGCGGTGGGATTTCTGCGCCGAGGGGGCAGGAATCCTACGTCGTCCTGGCTGCGAGCAGCTAGCCCAGCCCTGGATGACGTAGCAGTGCTTGCCGCCGCCAGCGACGGGAAAGTTCGCTGGAGATGGGGTGATCCAGGCAGGCATGGCCGAACGTGCCGTCTCCCTCTTCCGGTCGGGTGATCGTGCAGCGCTCCTGGCCCGCCAGCACGTCGCGCAACCGCATCGGCCGGCTGCTGGTCCAGATACCGCCGTCCGGGGTCTCGACCCGCACACCGGCCAGATGATAGCTGACCGCCAGCCACATGCCCCGGTAAAGCGTGACCGCCTGCTCCCAGAGGTCGTCGTGCGGGTAGCGTAGGAGTTCGCCCAAGGCGGAGTGCAGAACGATTCCGGCCATCGGCACCGGCTCCAGCCCCGCCTTGCCGGTACGGGCGAGCCCGTCCAAATGATCGGCGATGCGGCAAGCGAGGCTGCCGAGCTCCGGTGCCGTCAGCGCCACCTCGTCCAGCCGCCGCCGTGCCTCACGGCCTGGCGGCACGCAGGCATCGAGCGCTGCTTCGACCCTGCCGATCGGTTCCAGCAGCACGAAGCTCTGCACTTCCGCGTTGTGGCTTTGGATGTCGCCGGTCAGCTCGTCCGCGTCGGTCGGCGTCTCCGGGTGCAGAACGTGGGTGATGACAATCGGCAGGCGTGGCTGTGTGCTGGTCGGCGGAGGCTCGAGCCGCGGCCGCAGCTGGGCCTCGAGTTGCACATGGGCCCGGGCCTGCTGCAGTAGGTCCCGGGCTTCCGCGGCGAACAGCGGTGCTTCCAACTCGTGCACGGCTCGGACCCCGGCGATCGCCTGACGCAGTGCTTCGGCCGTGGCGGCAGGCAGCCGGCTCAGGATCAGCTCGGTTACCTGAGTGGCATCCGGCTGCCGGGTGATCCGGCAGGTCGTCGCCTCGGCGAGGATGGTCCGCACCGGCCGCGGGTCGCCCAGCTGCCAGTGGCCGCGGTCGGTGGTGACGCTGAGCCCGCCCCACCAACGTTGGGCATCGTCGCCGAACCAGGTGAGCCATTCCGCCACCGTGTCCGGGTCGGGTGCACCATCGGCCCCGACATCGGGCCAGACCGCGGGCAGGTTCTGGCACAACGGCTCGCCGGCGAGCGGCAGCAGGCCTTGCTCGGGGTGCCGGTAGGCGAGCCCGTCCAGCTCGTCGATCAGCCGATACATGGTGACGGCCAGCTCGGGCTGCGCCCGCGCGAGGCTGGCCAGACCCAAGGCACAGCCCCGCTCGGCGATGACCAGGGCCTGCAGGGCTGCCTCGGCCGAGCCCCTGGGCTGCACGGCGATCACCCGCAGGCGCGGGTCGTCGTCGCTCGCACCAGAGACGTAGGTCTGCGGGATCGCCAGCTTGTGCATCGCCCTGTCTCCGATTGCCACCGCCCTATCGCAATCGGCGGCAAGCTGGCAAGCGCGTCGCCGACAGCGTTGGATCCGGCGGTGGGCGGCAAGAGCAAGGGCTGTCGACCATGCCGCCGCTGCCGTCTCCAGGTCGGCGTAGCGTCGGGCCAAAAAACCGAGGAGTCATGGGCCGAGCCGGTCGCGTTGGCGGCCGAAGAAGAATCGGCCTTCCGCGATGCCAACCTTTCGCCTGGGCCGACGGTTCGCTCGACGCCTCGGATCGGGCCGCCGGAGCGGCCGATGAAACGGCGGCTTGGCTCGGCAGAAAAGCCGTGCCGTCGTAGCCTTCTTCCGTAGAGTCTCGCGTTCTTGCTAAACTTGGTCCACGCATCTCATGCGTAGGCATGGCCGCTAGGAGCATGGACAGCAACACCGTCTCGTCCGATCACTCGGCACAGCAGCCCAGACAAGCCGATGAGATTGATCGCTGCATCGGCCGGCGGATGCGCGACCGCCGCCGCATGCTCGGGCTGTCACAGCAGCAGGTGGCCGAGCTTATGGGCGTCACCTGCCAGCAGGTGCACAAGTACGAGCAAGGCTTGAACCGGCTTCCTGTTGCACGGCTGCACGTTCTCGTCCAGGCGCTGGGGGTCGGGGTGGATTACTACTACGAGGGCTACGGTGACGAGGACGCCGATGTCCCGAAACAGCAGCAGCACATGCGCCTCGATCTGGTGCGCAACTTTCTGGCCATCTCGGACCTTCGCCAGCAGGAGAGGCTCTGTCAGCTGGCACGGGACTTGGCCAATCAGGAGGCTGCCAGCCAGGCCGCCGTCGCTGGCAGCACAGCGTGCCCGGCAGCGGACGACGGAACGCCGACCTCGGGCAGCATCCCGAGCTTGCGCACAAGCGGGTAGGCGTGCCCTCGCACGAGCCCTGCCTTGCCTCCGTCGGCCGGCGACACAGGCGATCGCACGCGAGGCGCCCGACCTTGCGGCCGGGCGCCTGTTCCCGGAGCGGGCTAGAACCCGTCCTCGTCCTGGCTGCGCGGGCGGGACCAGGCGAGGTTGAAGCGGTCGGGGTCGGCCTCGGTCGGGATCAGGGCTGCATAGACCGGGGCGGTGAAGGAAGGATCGTCGAGCGAGACCGAGTAGTAGGTGAGCTGGCTCTCGCTGACCTTCTGCCAGGCCGCCCCGGTCTACGCCGCCCTGGGTTTTCTCGCCGGCCTCGCCCGCCCTGGCAGGGTGACAGGAATGGGTCGCTGCAGATGCCGGCCACCACCAATCGTTTGGGTTCAGCGCTGTGCGGTAGCCTCGGCATGGGCCACGGTGATCTGACTGCCGACGGGCAGGCCCAGCACGTTGGTGGCCGTGATCACGATCCGCAGGCCATTGACGGACATCACCCCCTTCTTCGCGGCGGCCGGGATCTTCTGCTCGTTGATGACCACATAGCCGAATGGCAAGTCGATGCGCGAGTTGGGTGCAACGCTGACCGGTAGGCTGATCCCGGCGATCTTCAAGCCGACGAACTGCGTGCCAGCAGTCGAACGCGTATGAACGCTGCCGTTATACTTGTCCTCGGCTACGACGGTGATCGCGCTCAGCTTGATCAACGCACCCACCACCGGCAGGGTCAGCAGGTTCGTGCTCTCGACCTTGACCGTGGTGCGGGCGATGGTGCCGGCCCCATTCTTGCCGCCGAAGGCCGTGGTGTCGCCGGTGCCGATGCTCAAGATCGAGCCGACAGCCAGATCGGCGATGCTGTTGGTCTTGATGACGCCGCCCGTGCCGTCGCAACCGATCGACACCAAGGCGGCCTTGCCGATCTTGGTCTGGATCACGTTGCCGATGGCGGCGTTGGCCGAGGCAGCGAAGGCCTGGCCACCGACCGCGAACGGCAGGGTGCTGCGGGCATAGCCGGCGACCGCGTGCGCCACCACGATCCGCGCCCCGACCGGCAGGCCGAAGCCGTTGGCGACGCTGACCTCGATGGTCAGCATCTCGACCGTGATCTGCTTGGCCTTGCTGCTCTTGCCGGTTTTTGTCGCCTGGTTCAGCACGACGCTGCCGATGCCCGGCAAGGTGATGCGGGTTCCCGGCGTGGGGTTGGCGGCGATCGGCACCCCGGCGACGACCAGGTTGACGAAGGTCGATCCCGTCGCGTTGACCGCAATATCGGCGGCGGTTGCATTGGAATTGGCCACCGCCTTGACGGTCGTGGCCGTGATCAGGCCATTCAGCAGGTTGAGACCGCTGATGGTCGAGGTCGTCGTGGTTTTCGCCGTGGTCGTGGTCTTGAGGCCATAGATCGTGCTGGTGACGGTGTTGGCCTTGAGCACTTTACCGCCAGTACCGGCGGACAGCGCGTTCACGCTGGACTGCCGGGTCGCACCGTTGGTGCCCTGACATGGACAAGGCAAAAAGGCAGTTTTGCCGAGGACGGCTGCGATCGGTCCGACCACGACGGAGGCGAAGGTACCGTAGGCCTCTCCTTTGAAGGTGCCGGGCAACGGGGCTGCGACCGCGGCTCGGGGTGCAAAGCCCACGGTCAACGCTACAACCATGGCGAGGGTCAACCCACCGCGCCGGCCATACGCCCGCCCGGGCTTGAGATCATGTTCCACATTTTTGAGGATCATCGCCTGCATTTTCTTGCCTTTCTTGGCGCATGTGCTCCGCAGTGGACAGCTTCTATCGAGCGCTTCTTCCATGACGCTCTGAACTCTAAACCAACAATAACCGGAACAATGGCTTGCCTAAAATCTCCGAATCAGAGAATTCATGTTACTCGTATGGAAAGAAAATACTGTCTCTGATGCGCCGGCCAGCTAGCAAGCTCTATATCGATTTACAGGGTTACCGAATGTAGCGATTGCAGCTGCTCATGAATCACTTCATGGGCAGGCGCGGATAACCATCAATGGAAAGAACTATGCACCGTTTGCCAAAAGGACACGTCTATATCACCAAGGTGAGGAGACACGATCGGCCAAGCCACCGAGATTGGCGGTAAGGCTACCGACCGGCCTGCGGGTGATCGACGCTGCCGGATGCGACGAGCAAGCCCGTGATCGGCAATGATCGCGCCGCCTTATTGCTTGTTCGATTCTGGCCAAGGACGAGATAGGATCGTGCCAGAACCGTGAAGGAAGACCATACTTTCCGATCTGGAGTGGGCCCAATGACCGGTGGCGGCATAGACGTCCTGCGACCAGCAGATCCTAAGAGCACCGTCTCTGAAGGACCATCCATTCCCCTAGGTTTGGAACACGCCCTTCTGGCTGCCATCGTCGAGAACAGTGACGACGCGATCGCCAGCAAGGACCTGTCGGGCATCGTCACCAGCTGGAACCATGCTGCCGAGCGTCTCTTCGGCTACACGGCCCAGGAGATCGTCGGCCGGCCTATCGCTGTGTTGGCCGCCCCCGGTCGCGAGGATGAGATGCCCCTGATCCTCGAGCGCATTCGACGCGGTGAGCGCATCGATCACCATGATACGCTGCGCCGGCGCAAGGATGGCTCCTTGGTGGAAGTCTCGCTTACCGTGTCGCCGATCCGCGACCGACGCGGCCGGATCATCGGTGCCTCGAAGATCGCCCGCGATATCTCCGCCCAACGCCGCATGGAAGAGGAGCGTGAGCTGCGCCTTGGCGAACTCCGTCACCGGGTGAGGAACCTGCTTGGCATGGTCGGCGCGATCGTCCACCAGACCGCGGTGAAAGGCATCTCGGCGCAGGAATATCGTGACATCTTGATGGGTCGGTTGGCGGCGCTCACGGTGGCACATGAGGCAGCCTTCCAGACGGAAACCGGTACCGATCTGACGGCCCTGATCATCCGCTTGCTCGATCCCTATGTCCATGGGCCCAGCGGCGAGTTGCTCACCATCGAGGCCGGACCGACGGTGAACGTGCCGCGCACGAAGGTCCAGGCGCTTGCCTTTGTCCTGCATGAGCTTGCCACCAATGCAGTCAAGCATGGAGCATTGTCCATGCCTGAAGGTCGCCTACGGCTCGCCTGGAAAACCGAGGAGCGGCCAGGAGGGCGCTACCTGCACCTGCGCTGGCGGGAACAGGGAGGCCCGCCGGTTGCTCCGCCTAGCTCGCATGGCTTCGGGATGACTTTCATCCGCTTTGCTTCGGCGGGCGAGCTTGGCGGCGGAGCAGAGCTGAACTTTGCCCCACAAGGTCTGCAGGCCAAAATCACGGTGCGACTCAACTGAGGCCTTGAAATGGGCTCGAGCATCCGGCTCCTATCGATGCCATGGAACTTGGGCGTCTCGTGAGCCTTACGTAAAAGGCGGACGACGATGGTTGGGACAGCCGACATGGCTATGTTGCTGGAGGGATTGACTGTTCTCGTTGTCGAGGACGAGGTACTTGTGGCTTGGCATCTCGAGCAGATCCTGCTCGAGGCGGGTTGCACCGTTCTCGGCCCGATGGCCACGGTTGAGGATGCCCTCAAGCTGCTGTGCGAGATAACGCCCGCGGCAGCACTGCTCGATGTGCAGTTGCTCAACGGGATGATCACGCCGGTAGCCGAGTGGCTGCGAGCTTCGGGGATACCATTTGTCCTGGTCAGCGCCTATACGGGTCCGGAACTCCAAAAGCCTGCTCTGGTCAAGGCACCCAGTGTAGCTAAGCCGGTGAGCCAGCCCCACTTGCTCGATGCGTTGGTCAAGGCTGTGCAAGTATCCTAGATATTCGTGGCACGCTTCTGAATAGGACTGTGTAGAAAATGCATAAGTCGTTGTCGAGCTAGATTTTATACTCAAAGAATGAAAGCCATTGTCTCGCATGAAAGGGCCATTATGGGAACTCGGTGATGTCCTTGGTATCGACGGTAGTGATCTCGATGCCGTCTTTGAACCTGATGCCATTGGTTACTGCGGTAACTGAGTCTCACCCTTCAGCCTGCGCCAGGTCTTCGCGGCGACCATGACGAGTTTGACGACCATCAGCTTGGCGGTTTCCTGCGACAGGGTACCCTTGGTCCGCACGGTCCGATGCCGCACGGTGGCGAACACGCTCTTGCGGGGAATCGTACAAGGCGAGCAGCACCTCACGATCCTTGAGCAGGCAGGCGACGGCCCGTTCGCACTTCGGCACGTACTTGACTTTGAAGGTGGTGATCGTCGCCTCGGCCGTCAGCCTGTCGGGTGGCAGGCTGGTTACCCGCCTCGATACGCCACCTTCCTCAGACCGTCGTTACCCAGCTTCCGTCATAGCCCGAGCGATGATCGGCGTAGGCACGCGAGCCCGGTGACCACGAGAGAATCGTTCCTTGCCGTTCAAGCACAACGCTGCCCGTCGTCATCGTATCTCACGGGCGCGATATCGCGTTCGCAACTGGCCCGCATACGATGCCGGCCTTCGTCGTCGGGGCGACCTGACGCTTATGTGGACGGCCGGAGCACGGCAACGGATTCCGCTGCGGCTCGATGCGCCAATCGGCTTGACCCGGCATGGAGCAGCAGCGGCAGGGCTGCGCCAGGCGCCGCGCAGGCGGGGCATTTCCGGCC
>JBATRI010000630.1:0-7717 GCA_049292515.1 Geminicoccaceae bacterium | reverse complement strand
GCCGTGCAGCCAGGCGACATCCTGCGCCAGCCCGTCGAGCCAGGCGGTGCGCACCTCGCCGTCGGGGCCGACGAGCAGGGAAGAGCCGATCTTGACGACGATGCGGCGGGCCCGCAGCGCCTGCTGCAGCCGGTCCATCAGACCGTGGCGGAGGCGGCCGCCGCCTCGACGCGGGCCTCGGACCGGCGCTCGGTCACCATGGCCATGACGGCGTGCAGGATCGGGTCGAGCCCCTGGCGGGCCACGGCCGAGATGGAGTGGACCTCGGTCCTGGCGGCGCGCTTGAGCTTGCGCCGCTTGACTGCCAGCTCCTCGGGCGTCAGCGCGTCGATCTTGGACAGGCACAGAAGCTCGGTCTTTTCCGCCAGGCCGTTGCCGTAATCCTCGAGCTCGGCGCGGATGGTCCGCCAGGCGCCGACCACGTCCTCCTGGGTCGCGTCGACCAGGTGGATCAGGGCGGCGCAACGCTCGATATGGCCGAGGAACCGGTCGCCCAGGCCACGGCCCTCGGAGGCACCCTCGATCAGGCCGGGGATGTCGGCGATGACGTAGCTGTCGTGACCGATCACCACCGTGCCCAGCATCGGCTCCAGCGTGGTGAACGGATAGTCGGCGATCTTCGGGCGGGCAGCGCTGACCGAGGCCAGGAAGGTCGACTTGCCGGCATTGGGCAGGCCCACGAGGCCGGCATCGGCCAGGAGCTTGAGCTTCAGCCAGATCCACCGCTCCTCGCCGGGGTAGCCCGGGTCGGCGCGGCGCGGGGCGCGGTTGGTCGAGGTCTTGAAGTGGACGTTGCCGCGGCCCCCGTCGCCGCCGCGGCAGATCATGACCTGCTGCCCGGGGGTGACGAGATCGGCCAGCAGGGTCTCGCCGTCCTCGGCGTAGATCTGGGTGCCCACCGGCAGGCGCAGGACGACGTCCTGGCCGCTCTTGCCGGTGCGCTCCTGGCCCATGCCGTTGTGGCCGCGCTCGGCCTTGACGTGCTGGCGGTAGCGGTAGTCGACCAGCGTGTTCAGGTCGGGGTCGGCCATGGCGACGATGTGGGCACCACGCCCGCCGTCGCCGCCGTTGGGGCCGCCGAACTCGATATATTTCTCGCGGCGGAAGCTGGCGCAACCGCTGCCACCGTCACCGCTTTTCACCCAGATCTTGGCCGAATCGAGAAAGCGCATGACGTATCATGACCCCAGGGGCCGAACCCCCAGGGCCGAGTTCCTATGGGTTATTCGGCCGCTGCCGCAGCGGGCTCGACCGAGATGAAGACGCGCTCGCCACGCTCGTGGAACTTCACGCGCCCCTCGATCATGGCATAGATCGTGTAATCGCGGCCCATGCCGACATTCTTGCCGGGGTGCCACTTGGTGCCGCGCTGGCGGATCAGGATGTTGCCGGGGATGACCGGCTCGCCGCCGAACTTCTTGACGCCC
Source organism: Geminicoccaceae bacterium (assembly GCA_049292515.1). GTDB lineage: Bacteria > Pseudomonadota > Alphaproteobacteria > Geminicoccales > Geminicoccaceae > Benzoatithermus. The sequence goes on along the minus strand of JBATRI010000630.1, from coordinate 6,290 downwards.
AGCCGCTTGCCCGCGGTATCGCGGCCGTTGCGCGAGCTGCCGCCTGCTTTCTTGTGTGCCATGGCTCGTTCTCCTGCCCGCTCAGGCGACCGCGATGTCGGCGATGCGCACGACCGTCAGCAGCTGGCGATGACCGTTGCGGCGGCGGTAGTTCTTGCGCCGGCGCTTCTTGAAAATGATGATCTTCTCGCCCTTGGCCTGCTCGAGCACCGTGCCGGTGACCGAAGCGCCGGACACCATGGGAGCGCCCACCAGCGGGTTCTCACCGCCGATCATCAGCACCTCGGGAAACACGATCTCGGCCCCGACGTCGCCGTCGAGCCGTTCGATCTTGATCACGTCGTTCTTGGCGACACGGTACTGCTTGCCGCCGGTCTTGATCACTGCGTACATGGTCTTCCCGCGAGGGGCTTGGGAACGAGACAACGACAACGGCGCGCCGCAGCTGCCGTCGGGCGTGACGGCGGGTTATAGCGATGCCGGCGACCGTGTCAACCGATGGCGGCCTCCGGCGCCGGCTCGGCCTCGATCGGCAGGTCGGCATAGAGCGCATCGATGTCGATTGAGAGGTCGAAGGCGATGAGATGCAGCTGCTCGCCGGCGCCGCGCACCGCCACGACCCAGACGTCGCCCTGCCGGTGCCAGTGCTCGACCCGGACCTGGGTGCTGGAGACGAACAGGATGTCGCCCAGCGCCGGGATCAGGCGGTAGTCGTCGAGCTTCAGCAGGCGATCCGTGGCCGCGGTCGACGGGGACAGCACCTCGACGATGAGCACCGGGTCCACGAGGTAGACCTGACCACGCTCCAGCGGGCGGCAGGTGACGGCCAGATCGGCCTGGTAGTAGGTGTCGCCGCGGTGGGCGGGCTTGATGCCGGCCTCGGTGACAGGCTCGCAGGGCTGCTGCAGGCCGCGGCCCAAGAGCCGATCGAGGCGGGATACCAAGCGACCATGCACCGCCTGGGGTGGCGCCATCATGGTCACCACGCCGCGCAGCAGCTGGTGGCGGCGATCGGTGCCGTCGTCCCAGGCCAGGAATTCGTCCACCGTCAGCAGGTGGGCCGCCGCTTCGCCCATCGCCACCTCCGGCGCCATCCTACCGCGCGATGCCGAGCTTCGCCATCACGCGCAGCCGCGCCTCGCCACTGTCGCGGTCGCTGACATACAGCAGGCCGGCGACCCGGCGCAGCAGCGAGGCCTCGTAGTCGTGCAGGGCGCCGTCGGCGTAGGCCACCTCCCACAGCATCTCCAGGATCTCGACCCGCTCGGTCTCGTCCAGCGATTCCTTGAGCGTGTGGGTCAGACCCTGCCAGGCGACGCTCTCGGTGGCCGTGCGCTCGGCGCGGGCCACGAGCTGGGCGGCGACCCACGGCGTCAGGCCGAAGCGCCTGGCGAGGAGGCCCTGGATGCGGTCGCGCTCGGCGTCCTGGACGGCGCCGTCGAGCCTCGCGGTCTCGACCATGAGCACGGCCGCCGCCATCTGCTCGGGCGCGAAGCCGTCGGCCTCGGCGGCACCCGCCCGGTCGTCGCCGAACAGGATGGAGAGAAATCGTCGCATCGCCCTGTCCCCACGGTGCCGCGTTGCGCACGGCGCTGCTGCCGGCATATACCGCCTGCGGAGCGGGGAGCAACGCATGCAGGCCGGAATCATCGCCGTCTACGCGGTCGCCATCGTCCTCGCGCTGTTCGGGCGCCGCGGGCCGGCCATCGTCATGTTCCTGGCCGCCCTCGTCGTCTCGACCTGGTGGCTGCGCCATCATATGACCGACGCGCTCGCGCTGGCGCTCTAGGAGACGTCGATGGGCTCGGCCGGTTTCCTGCGTGATCTCAATGCGTTGGGCCTGCTGGCGGTGACGCTGGTGCTGGCCGCGGCGCTCGTGCTGCAGCTGGCGCTGGGCGAGCTGCCGTGCCCGCTGTGCCTGCTGCAGCGGGTGGGGTTCGTCGCCGTCGGCTTCGGGCTGCTGCTCAACATCCGCTTCGGCCCGGCACCGCTGCATTACGGGCTCGTGATCCTGGGCGCGCTCTACGGGGCCGCCGCGGCCGGGCGGCAGGTGCTGCTGCACATCGTGCCGGGCAGCGGCGCCTACGGCTCGCCGCTCTGGGGCCTGCACCTCTACAGCTGGGCCCTGATCCTGTTCCTCGTCATCATCGCCGGGATCGCCCTGCTGCTGCTGCTCGAGGGCCAGTTCGAGCGCCTGCGCCCGTGGGCCGCCGGCGGCTGGCAGAAGTTCGTCATGGGCTTCTATCTCATCGTCACGATATTGGTCGGCGTCTCGGCCTTCGTCGAGTGCGGCCCCGGCGAATGCCCGGATGACCCCACCAGCTACTGGCTGCTCCAGCGCATGACCCGCTGACCCCGCCTCACGCCGCCCGCCGTGACGCCTGCCGGGCCAGCGCCTCCAGCCGGCGGCGCTGATGACGGTTCAGGGGTGCGGTAGGCTCGGGTTCGGGCGTGCACGACGATGATGGTAATGGTGGCAGGCCAAGGGTGGGCGGCTCGGGTTCGCGCGTGCGCGCGACGGCGACCGCACTGGCGGACATGCGCGCTTGCGCGACGGCGACGGACTGCGGGTCCGGCCGGCGCGCGGGAGGCGGCGAGGGTGTGGCTGCCGGCTCGGGTTCGCGCGTGCGATTCGGCGCCTCTTCGATCCAGGTGTCGGGATGCTGAGCATCATTGGAATCCTCGGCATATGGGCTCGGCAGTTTATCCCCCTATAGTTGAGTCCAAGCAAGGACTATAATCCGGCGCCTGCTTCGCCAAGGCATGCGTGAACCAGGCATCCCGGTACGAGCGCGTGGAGGGCGTCGTGACGGTTGGCGGCGGCCATGCGCCGCCGGTCGGGTGTCTTGTCGAATGCCTGATCGATGGGCGGAGCTGACCAACGGGTAGGGTCGTGGTATCCGTCGAAGGGGAAATTATTGGTCCGGCAGGACGGATAAAAGGCAACGTTTTTGCTGGCCCAGTTGTCGGCTGGCGATGGTCGGGACGCGTAGATGAAGGCGAGCTGGCTCCAGGTCTCCGACTTTCATTTCCGGGGCGGTGATCCCTACGAGCGCGACGTGGTCCTGCGGGCACTGGTGCGGTCGGTGCGGGAATTTCGCGAGCGCGGCCGACGGCCGGACCTGATCTTCGCCACCGGCGACGTGGCGCATGGCGGCAAGCGGAACGAGTACGAGGCGGCGACGGTGTTCTTCGACGCGCTGCTGGCGGCGGCGGGCGTCGAGAGACGGCAGCTCCACGTCATCCCGGGCAATCACGACATCGACCGCGACCTCGGGGTCGGGCTGGCACGGACGCTGGGCAGCGGCAAGGAAGCGAACACCTATTTCGGCCCCGACGTCCCCAAGACGCATCTGCTGCAGAAGCAGCGGGAGTTTCTGCGCTGGTACGACGCCTACTTCGCCGGCATCCGCACGTTTCCACAGACCTCGACCTGCGGGCCGGTGGCGCTGGCCGAAGTGGGCTCGCACCGGATCGGCATCCTGCCGCTGAACAGTGCCCTGTTCTGCCAGGACGATCACGATCACGGTAGGCTGTGGGTCGGCCGCCGGTGCCTTGATGCCTCCATGGAGGACTTGCAGGGGCTCAAGGCGGATCTCAACATCGCGCTGGTCCATCATCCGCTCGACTGGCTCCATGATGTGGAGGGAGCCAACATAAGGGCAAAGCTTCAGTCGAACGTGGACCTGATCTTGCGCGGGCATCTGCACAAGACCGACGTCGAGAGCGTTGCAGGTGTCCATGGCGAGGCCTTGCACATGGCAGCAGGCGCTGCCTACCAAGGTAGCGAATGGCCTAATCGCGCCTTGTACGTCACATGGGATGATGGCCGGGTCGACGTCTTTCCGATCCGCTACGAGGACGAACCGCACGAGGTGTGGACGGTCGACCCCAGCGTCTTTCCACGAAGCCCGCAATTCACCGGCAGTTTCCCGATCCCAAGGCTGGCAAATGAGAACGATATAGCAGCAGCCAGGCCGGCGGCCGTGCCTGCACCGACACGCCGTAGCCGTAGCAACATCCCCTCGCGCCGCAATCTGCCATTCATCGGGCGCGAGGATTTGCTGGGTCGGATCGCAGCTGCCTTCGACGACAAGGATCGGGAAGCCGTCCTGGTGCTGCACGGGCAGCCGGGCGTGGGCAAGAGTGAGTTGGCGCGGGAGTTCGCGCGCCGGCAGGGCGACGCCTACCCGGGCGGCCGGTTCATCGTCGAGGCCGGCCGGCAGGTGCTGGCCATCGATCTCGCCCGCATCGGCACGACCATGCTGGGCCTGGATTTTCCGGGCGACATGCCCTTGGCCGACCAGGCCCAGCGCACGCTCGCGGCACTCGGTACCGCACCGGCCCTGCTGATCTTCGACAATGTGCGGGCGCCGGACGACGTCTTGCCCTGGCTGCCACCGGCCGGGATGCCATGCCACGTCCTGATGACCAGCACGCTCGATCGCTGGGATGCCGGCTGGCAGGAATTGACCGTGCCGCCGCTGTCGCCGACGGAATCGGTCGAGCTGGTCGCTGGCATCGCCGACGCCCAGGTGGCGCAGCGCTTCGGGCCGGAGCTGGCGCGGCTGGCCGAGGGGCTCCCCGTCCAGATCGTGCCGGCCTCCGCGACCCTGGCCTACGAGGCGCGTCGCGGGCGGCTGGATGCCGCTTCCATCACGCTGAGCCAGGAGGCCCGGGAGAGCTTCCTGGGCGTCTACCAGCAGCTCGATGCTCCGGCCCGGCTGCTGCTGCACGCGGCGTGCAGGCTCGATCCACAACGCATCCCGCGCGACGAGCTGCAGCACCATCTGGCGGAAGGGGCCAAGTGGAGCGGCGGCGAGTTCCAGCAGCACCTGGACGCCTGTCTCGATCTGCATCTGCTGCAGGAAGGCGCCGAGCTGCGGATGCATCAGCTGTTCGCGTCCTTTCTGCGCGCCAACCCGATCGCGGAGGGGGCAACAGAACAGCTTCGCGCCGTCGTGCACGCTCAGGCACAGAGCATGATCGCGGTGGCGCGCGAGCTGGCAGCCAACCCGAATCGCGCGACGCTGGCGGCTGGCCTGCTGTCCTATCCGGTCGATATTGGCCGATGGGACGCCGACATGGCAGGAATCTCCTTCGAAGGGGAGACTCTGGGTCGCGCGCTCTACGAGATCGGGCAGTATGAGGCGGCGCGGCCCTGGTTCGAGCGCGCGGTGAAGGAGAAGGAGCAGGGCGACGTCCACGGCCGGGTGGATCACGCGAGCCTGGGAATCAGCGTGCACCTAGTGGGCTACTGCCTGTCGCAGCTCGGGCAGTACGAGGCGGCGCGGCCCTGGTTCGAGCGCGCGCTGAAGGAGACGGAGCAGGGCGACGTCCACGGCCGGGTGGATCACGAGTGCCTGGGAGTCAGCGTGCACCAGGTGGGCTACTGCCTTTCGCAGCTCGGGCAGTACGAGGCGGCGCGGCCCTGGTTCGAGCGCGCGGTGACGGAAGCGGAGCAGGGCGACGTTCATGGCCGGGTGGATTACGCGAGCCTGGGCAGCAGCGTGCACCTAGTGGGCTGGTGCCTGTCGCAGCTCGGGCAGTACGAGGCGGCGCGGCCCTGGTTCGAGCGCGCGGTGAAGGACAAGGAGCACGGCGATGTCCACGGCCGGGTGGATCACGAGAGCCTCAGCGTCAGTCTGCACTTGGTCGGTGACTGCTTGGCGAGAACGGATCGACACGAGGTGGCTTGCCTTTGGTATATGTGAGCAGCCGCTGCCGCGGAACGTGGGGACAGATTTGGTCGGGTGAACAGGCCGAGCCTCGCGGCCAGCCTGGAAGCCGTCGCCCGCTGCTTGCGGCAGCTCGGCCGCGGCGATGAAGCTGAGGCCTGGGAGGCCCGAGCGGGCGAAGCCAAGCGTGCGGAGGACGGTCCGCTCTAAAGCCGTCTCGCCTCGATGATTCGTCCCAGGAACCTCCGCGTAGGCTCGCCCGCCAGGCCCCTGAAGCCGTACTCGGGCGGGCCTCGCTGGGGGACGACGCCGCTTTCCAGCGAACAGAGCTTGGGCTGCGCACGACCGCTGGCGCAAGAAGCGGCCTGGCGAACCAGGAGAACGGCTTCACCCTCGTCATGGCGGCGGTGGGTCGTCGGCTACGACGGCCTCGTGCCCACGGTGTCCTACGGGCCGCCATGCCGCTGGTCGTCGCAAGCCAGCGGTTGCCGCCGGTGCCGGTCGAATCTAGGTAGCGCGGTGGGGACGTGCCGCAAGGCGAGGTGGGGGCATCGATCGGATGAAGGCGGGCTGCCGGTTGCTTGCCGGGCTGGTGGCGCTGCTGGCTTGTAC
>JBATRI010000629.1:0-3698 GCA_049292515.1 Geminicoccaceae bacterium | reverse complement strand
GGCGGCCGCCGTCGCCACGGACGGCAGGAGCGCCACGGCCAGGCCCGCGAACAGCCGGTGCGCCCGCCTCGTCCATCGGCCACGGCGCACCGCACCGACCTCATGCCATTGGCTCGCAGCTCGAGGCGCGTTCATGGGCATCGTGTGATTGTTTCCGCATTGAGGCGACCGTGATCGGACGCGGCCATCGTCGCCGATCGGTGGACAACCATTAAGCGTCCAATTAACACTTTTTGTCAATTTAACCGTTTGTCATCAGCGTCGCGGTTGGGTGCGCGCCGGTGCGGTTGCAATGTCCGGCCACGTCGGCCGTCGCCACGAGAAGACCCTCGACAACCCGGATCGGCCGATCCAAACAGGAGGGGTCGGGTCAGCCGGCATCGGTCAGGGGGAACGTCCCATGCAGGACAAGGTTCTGGTCGCCCAGGGCGGCGGGCCGACCGTGGTCATCAATCAGTCATTGGCCGGCGTGGTCCTCGAGGCCCGCAAGTTCCAGCATATCGGCCGCATCTACGGCGCGCGGCACGGGGTTCAGGGGCTGATCGAGGAGGACCTGGTCGACCTGACCCGCGAGACCTCGCACAATCTCGAGATGGTGGCGCTGTCACCGTCCTCGGCGCTGGGCTCGACCCGGGACAAGCCCGACCGAAAATACTGCCACGAGATCTTCCGCGTGCTGCAGGCGCACGACATCGGCTACTTTCTCTACATTGGCGGCAACGACTCGGTGGACACGGTGCGCATCGTCTCCGAGGAGGCGCAGGCCGCCGGCTCCAGCCTGCGCTGCGTGCACATCCCCAAGACCATCGACAATGATCTGGTCGGCAACGACCACTGCCCCGGCTACCCGTCGGCTGCCCGCTTCGTGGCGCAGGCGTTCATGGGCGCCAATCTCGACAACCGGGCCCTGCCGGGTGTCTACATCTCGGTCGTCATGGGCCGCCATGCCGGCTGGCTGACCGCGGCAGCCGCCCTGGGGCGGAAGTTCGAGGATGACGGGCCGCACCTGATCTACCTGCCCGAGCGCGATTTCGTGCTCGACCAGTTCCTGGCCGACGTGAAGGCCACCATGGACCGGCTGGGCCGGTGCGTCGTCGCCGTCTCCGAGGGCATCCACGACGCGAGCGGCATCGCGATCGCGGAGAAGCTCGCCAAAACAGTCGAGCGCGACGCGCATGGCAACGTCCAGCTCTCGGGCAGCGGTGCGCTGGCCGATCTGCTCACCGATGCGGTCAAGACCAGGCTCGGCATGAAGCGGGTCCGTGGCGACACGCTGGGCTACCTGCAGCGCTCGTTCATCGGCTGCGTCTCCGACCTCGACCGGCACGAGGCCCGCGAGGTGGCCGAGAAGGCCGTGCAGTACGCGATGTGGGGCGACCGGGACGGCTCGGTCACCATCCACCGCACCGGCTTCTACTCGGTCGATTACCGGCTCTCGCCGCTGGCTGATGTCGCCGGCAAGACCCGCACCATGGAAGACGAGTTCATCGCACCCAACGGCACCGGCATCACCGACGCCTTCCGCATGTACCTGCGGCCGCTGCTAGGCTCCGGCATGCCCGAAGCCTATCGGCTGCGGCTGAACCCCGTCGACCGGGTCCTGAAGCGGGACGGGGCAGACTCTTGACGGTGCTGCTGACCGGCTTCGAGGCCTACGGTGGGCGGACCGAAAATCCCTCGGGACAACTGGCCCGCAGCCTCGACGGCCAGATGGTGGCCGGTGAACCGATCGAGGGCCGCTGCCTCGCGGTCGAGCTGCGCTCCATCGGCCCGGCCATCCGCGCCGCGATCGAGGAGGCCGAGCCACGCCTCGTGCTGTGCCTGGGCCTGTGGCCGGGGGAGAGCATGCTTCGCCTCGAGCGCATCGCTGTGAACGAGGCCGACTTCGACATCCCGGACAATGCCGGCTACGTCGCCCGCGGGCCGCTGGACCCGGACGGGCCGGCCGCCTACGCCAGCACGTTGCCGCTGCACCTCACACGCGATGCATTGCTCGCCGCCGGCATCCCTTGCCATCTGTCCGGCACCGCCGGCCGCTTCCTGTGCAACGCCGTCATGTACCACGCGCTGGCCGCCAGCGCGGCGCGCATCCCGGCGCTGCCCGTCGGTTTCATCCATGTGCCGTATCTGCCGCATCAGGCGGCAGCGCTGCTCGCGGACCGACATGGGGACGCCGACTTCGCGTCGATGGGTTTCGAGCTGATGCAGGCGGGCGTGCGCCTCGCGATCGAGACCGGCCTCGCCAGCCTGACCCCGAACGCAGCGACAGCATGAGCGGCGCCGACATCCTGGTCGTCGGCGCCGGGCCGGTCGGGCTGACCATGGCGGCCGAGCTCGCCCGCCACGGTGTGCGCTGCCGGCTGATCGATCGGCTGGCGGAGCCATCGCCCTACTGCCGGGCGATCGGCGTGACCCCACGTACCCTCGAAGTCTGGGACGACATGGGGCTGGCCCGCGAGGCCGTCGACGCCGGCCTGTGGCTCGCCGGCTGGCGGCTGATGATTGCCGACACCCCTGCCCGCGACGTCGACAGCGCCATCCCGGGTGTCCCCTACGGTACGCTGGGCCTGCCGCAGCCGGCGACCGAGGCGATGCTGACCAGGCAGCTCGAACGGCTGGGCGGCAGGATTGAGCGCGGCGTCACCCTGGAGGCGCTGCAGCAGGACGAAGGCTCCGTCACCGCCACCCTGGCGACGACCAACGGAGCCCGCGAGACGGCCACGTTCCGCTACGTCGTCGGCTGCGACGGCGCCCATAGCGCCGTCCGCCGTCTGCTGGGGATCCCGTTCGAGGGCGAGGCCCTGCCGATGGGCTTCATGCTGGGCGACGTGCGCCTGGCCTGGCCGGCCGGTCAGGAGCTGCCGCGCGGCCTGGCCCTGCGCCTGCTGCGCCCCAAGGTGGACGATGCACCGGACATGCTGATCGCCGTGCCGCTGCCGGAGCGCCACCGCTACCGCGTCTCGATGCTGGCGCCACCCGAGCTCGCCGGCCCAGCCGACGGTCACGGCATCCAGTCGGAGCGCCCGGTGCCGGGCATCGATACGCTGCAGGCCGTGGTCGATGCGCTGCTGCCGGACCCACCGCGGCTCGAGGACCTGCGCTGGGCATCGGTGTTCAAGATCTCGATGCGGCTGGCTGCCGCCTACCGCCAGGGCCGCGTGCTCATCGCCGGCGACGCCGCCCACATCCATCCGCCCACCGGCGGCCAGGGCATGAACACCGGCATCCAGGATGCCTACAACCTGGCCTGGAAGCTGGCGCTGGTCGTGACCGGGGCGGCTCCGGCCTCGCTGCTCGACTCCTACGAGGCCGAGCGCCGCCCGGTCGGCGAGGACGTGATCGCGCGCACGCTGGCCGCCAGCCTCAATCTCGGCCGCGAGAAGACCAAGCCGGATCCGCTGGTCGACACCCAGCTCCCGATCCATTACCGCGGCACGCCCTGGGTCACCGACGACGGCGGCGACGGCCCCTTGCGCGCCGGCGACCGCGCCCCCGACGTGCTGGGCCTGACCCGGCCCCACGTGGCGGCTCCGTTCCGGCTGCACGATGTGTTGCGTGGGACCGAGCATGTGTTGCTGGCGCCCGCAGGCCCGGACCCGGCGCCAATCGAGGCCCTGGCCGCGTCCCTGCCGGCCGCCGTTAAGCTCCGGCTGCGGCTGGTCGCCATCGGGCCCGGCGCGGAGCCGATCGGTGTGCCC
>JBATRI010000628.1:0-24254 GCA_049292515.1 Geminicoccaceae bacterium | reverse complement strand
GAGCTGCGCCGCCCCGAGGGCGACGACCGCGACCGCCACGTCTGCCCGGCTTGCGGCACGGTGCACTATCAGAATCCCAAGATCGTCGTCGGCAGCGTCTGCACGCTCGGTGACCGGCTCCTGCTCTGTCGTCGCGCCATCGCGCCGCGCGCCGGGTACTGGACCATCCCGGCCGGCTACATGGAGCTGGGCGAGACCGCCGAGGCGGGGGCGATACGCGAGGCTTGGGAAGAAGCGCGGGCGCGGATCGAACTGGATGGCCTGCTGGCAGTCTACAGCGTCGCCCGGATCGACCAAGTCCAACTGCTCTTCCGTGCCCGCCTGCTGGACGCCGCGGTCGAGGCAGGGCCTGAGAGCCTGGAGGTGCGGCTGCTCGGTTGGCACGAGATCCCGTGGACAGACCTGGCGTTCCCGACGGTCCACTGGATTCTGCGGCATGCGCAGTCGGTACGTGACGATCCCGGGCCGCTGCACACCGTGGGCAACCCCGGCGGCGAGCAGCCGAGCCCGATGCCGGGCGAGGGGGCCATCGACGATTGACAGCGGCCGCTCGTATGATATCGACTTGGGCATGTCCAACGAGCAGCACTCGGCCCACGCGGCTAATCAGCGACGACGAAGCCGGCAATTCTGCCCGCGCGTCACCCGTCCGGCTGCTCGCTGACCTCCCCATCATAGAGGTTTCCCGGCGCGGGTGATCGGATCATCCGCTGTTCTCCGTGGACCTCCTCCCATGCTCCTGATCGCATCTGAAGGGCCTGCTGACGGCCCTGAGGTCGAAGCCCTGCTCGATCGCATCTTCGGCCCCGACCGCCGGCGCAAGACCTCCTATCGTTATCGCGACGGTCTGCCGCCGCTGGCCGAGCTCTGCTACGTCGCCCACGCTGGCGCCGCATTGGTGGGGGCGATCCGCTTCTGGCCGCTGTGGCTGGACGCGCTGCCGGCGCTGCTCCTGGGGCCGTTGGCGATCGATCCCGAACGGCAGGGGCAGGGTATCGGGCGCGCCTTGACGCAGGCGACGCTGGCATTGGCCGAAGGCATGGGCTGGCGGCTGGTGTTTCTGGTGGGTGATCCCGAGTACTACGCCAGGCACGGGTTCGCGGTCGCCCCGGCCGAGATCGTGATGCCAGGCGAGAGCCCCCGGCGCCTGCTCTACCGGTGCCTTGGCAAGGCCTTACTGCCGAGCGGCGGTGGCATCCTGCTGCGCCACGCGGTCGAGGTAGCTGAGCAGCGGCTGACCAAGAGCGGGCATCCCCTTGTAGCGGGCCATGCCGGGCTCCAGCTCCCGCAACCGCTGCGCCAGGGCTGCGGCGATACCCGGCTCGGCGGCGATCCCGTCGAGCCGACGGACCACGGTGCGTATCGTGAACACCACGGCCAGGGTCCGTGGCAGGCGGCGCAGGGTCTGCCGCTCGATCCGCAGCCACAGCCGCTGCCCCGCATCCTCGGCGGTGAGGTCGGCTAGCGGCTCGCGTGCCTGCGGGTGGAACAATGCCGGGCTCTCGACCACCGACCAGTTGGCCCGCCACACCGGCCGCTCGGGCATGAGGTTGGTGAAGAACCGGTCCGCCGGGGCTCCCAGCCGGGCGTTGAATCCCGGCACCGGGGCGTGGATCTCGCCCATCGTGCGGCCCAGTTTTTCCGCAAGCCGCCAGTGGGCCGGAAAGCACAAGAGTGCCGCGGTGAGCGCGTAACGGCCGTCGGCCTGCGCTTGCATCACGCAGAAATCCTCCTGCGCCAGCGTGGCCAGGGCCGCCAAGTCCGAAGCGTGGTCGGGCGCCAGGCCCAGATGCTGCCGCACCATCGCCAACAGCTCGGTCACGGCGGGCCTGGCCTCAGGCAACATCGCGCATACCAGCTCGGGGCGTGTCGCCAGCAGTGCCGCTCGCTCGGCGGTCTCCACGGCAAAATGCTCGTCGACCCACAGCCAATCGGCCAGATCAAGCGCGTTCAGGCCCATGGCGAGCTTCCAGGGGCCGGTCAGAAAGGCAAGCGGCAGCTTCATGCGACGATAGGGCAGGCGCCGCCCAAGATCGTCAAGACCCAGCCATTGCACGCGGACCATGATCTGCCGTACAAGGCCCGCCTGTCGGGGCGTAGCTCAGCTTGGTAGAGCGCCAGCTTTGGGAGCTGGATGTCGAGAGTTCGAATCCCTCCGCCCCGACCAATCGATTGCCCGCCAGCCCTCCTGCAGCTCTATCGCCGTCGGCTCAGGCCGGGCGCAGGACCGTCTGCACCACGTCGATCGACCCGCTGCGGAAGCCAGCTTCGCAATAGGCCAGATAGTAGGTCCAGATCCGGCGGAACCGCTCGTCGAAGCCCAGCGCACGCACACGTGGCCAAGCGTCCTGGAATCGTTCGTTCCAGAGCTGGAGCGTGCGCGCGTAACAATCGCCGAAAGAATGGGTGGATTGCGTCACCAAGCTGGCGGCGCGGGTCTGTTGCTCGAGCACGGCCGGTGATGGCAGCATGCCCCCGGGGAAGATATAGGTTTGGATGAAATCGGCATTGCGCCGATAGTCGTCGAAGTACTGGTCCGCAATCGTGATCAATTGCAGCCCGGCCCGCCCACCTGGGCGAAGTCGGTCTCGCAGGCCGTTGAAGTACGCCGGCCAGAACCGCTCGCCCACCGCTTCCAGCATCTCGATCGAGGCAATCCGGTCAAAGCGGCCCTGAACATCACGGTAATCCTGGAGCCGGATCTCCACCTGCTCGGTCAGGCCCGCTTTGAACACCCGTTCCCGGGCATGTTCCGCCTGCGCCTGCGATACGGTGATCGACGTCACCTTGGCGCCAAACTCCTTGGCGGCGGTGATGGCAAAGCCGCCCCAGCCGCTGCCGATCTCGAGCACGTGGTGCCCGGGGCTGATGGCGATGCGCTCGGCCAGAGCATGGTACTTGGCCAGCTGCGCCTGCTCGAGGTCGGCTGCCCCATCCGCGAACATGGCCGCCGAGTAGGTCATCGAAGGATCGAGCCACGCCGCAAAGAACTCGTTGCCCAGATCATAGTGCGCGTGGATGTTGCGGCGGCTGCCGGTCCGGGTGTTGCTGCGCAGCAAATGCTGCGCCCGGCGAAGCCAGCGCTGCCACATGCCGCCGAAGTAGCCGTCGCCCCAGGCGTGCTCGTTCAGCGTCAGCAGCTGCAGCAGGGTGGCAAGGTCCGGCGTGTCCCAGTCGCCATTGATGTAGCCTTCGGCAAAGCCCACCGCACCACCGGTGAGGTAACGACGCGCAACTCGGCCATTGCGCAGCAACAGCGACGCTTCAGGGCCGCTTTCTTGTCCGCGAAACAGGCGTGTCGTGCCGTCGGGAAGACGAATCTCGAGGCTGCCACAATAGAGCCGCCCCGCCAGATTGAGTGCCAGGGCCAAGCCCGGTGCATCCGCATATGAACCGCGGCGCCCGGGAGCGGCGGCGGCCACAAATTCGTTGGGTCTGTCGCTCGAGGATCCGGTCATTGATTCATCTCGTTCTGTCGGCATCGGCCGAGGCCGGTCTCGTTGCCTGCGCGAGCAGGGGCACGCCCCTCAACCACAGCCGCAGGGCCTCGATATGGATGCCAACGAAAACCTTGAACGTCATGAAACAATCGACAGCTAGGCACGCAAAAATCGTGGCGTCGGTCAGCGGCCGGCGCGTGCCAACCTGACTCGCCACGAGGAGCGGCGCCCCACGCTCACTCTCCCGGATCACCACGGACAGGCGCTGGTTCGGCGCCGCAACATCGAACTCGTACCGAGCTTCCATGTCGATGAACGGCGAGACGGAGAAATTCTTGTCACAGCCATGCGCGGCCAATCGGTGTCGATTTTCCTCCCGCTGCACGGGAAAAACGTAGGCATGCTGGCCGCCAAATGTGTTCTTCACTTCATAAACGATCGCGCTCAGCCGATTGTCATCATAGCAGAAGTAGATGCTCAGAGGATTGAACGCGTAGCCCAAGATGCGTGGGAAACAGAGCAGCATGATGCGCGGCTGCTCAAGCGCAATTCCCGACGCAGCGAGTTGCCGCATCACCCAAGGTCGTAATTCCGTGCCGTCGCGGTCGCCGTGATCCGCCGCGCGAAAGCTCAGCAGGTTGCGACGTTCGACCGAGAACAGCCGTAGCCGCGCGTTCAGCACCGGCAATTCGTCCAGGTCGAGGAAGACGGAGAATACCCGGTATACAAAACGGTGCTGCACGGGGCGCAGCCGGTGGTGCATCACGCGGCCCTGATAGATGCAGGAACGGATCGGGGCCGTGCTCATGCGGGCTGCGCCGCAGCTCCTTCCGGCAGCCCCATGGCACCGGAAAGCTGCTGCGGTGTCTGGGCCTCCCACGGCGGCGCCATGCCCAGACTCTTTGCCACCGCGAAGCCCGAGCGCACGCCGTCCTCATGGAAGCCATGTCCCAACCAGGCCCCAGCGTGCCACACGCCGCCACTGCCCTGAATCTCGCCGATCCGCGCCTGGGCCGCCACGGCCGCCGCGTCGAATATCGGATGGGCATAGGTGAATTCCGCGTCCACCAGCTCAGGGCGCGGAGCGCGCGTCGGATTGAGGGAGACGAAGACGTTGCGGGCCGTGGGCAGGCTCTGCAGCTGGTTCATCCAGTAGGTCACCGACACCGCGGATTCCCGGTCGGCGGCCGAGCGGCTGAGATAGTTCCAGCTCGACCAGACCGCCCTACGATGCGGCATCAGCGCCGGGTCGGCATGCAGGAAGGCGCGATTCGGCTGGTAGCGGAAGGCGCTCAACAATGAGCGCTCCTGCTCGCTCGCATCGTCGAGGACGGCAAGGGTCTGGTCCGCATGGCAGGCCAACACGACCTGATCATAAAGATGGCGCTCCCCCCGTTCGTCCGCGACCTCGACCCCCCACGGCCGCCGACAGACACTGGTGATCGCCGTACTCAAACGGATGCGGGGCCGGAACTCGGACACCAGCCGCTCCACATAGGACCGGGAGCCACCGACCACGGTACGCCATGCATGCTGGCCGGTCACGCTCAGCAGGCCGTGATTGGCGAAAAACCGAAGAAAGCTGCGTGCTGGATAATCGCGCATGCGCGCTACCGGTGCCGACCAGATCGCCGCTGCCATCGGCATCAGGTACCAGTCGGCAAGGCCGGCGCCGAAGCGATGACGCGCCAGAAACTCGCCGACCGTCGCTCCATCGGCAGGCTCCTCGCGCAGATGGCGCCAGCCGGCGCGGTTGAACCGATGGATATCGAGCAGCATCCGCAGGAAGCGGGGCCGCAGCGCATTTCGACGCTGAGCCAGCAGCGCACGTGCCGAACCGCCGCCATATTCCACGTGCCCGTCACCGATGCTGGCCGAGAACGACATCGTCGTGGCTGCCGTCGGCACCTGCAAATGGGCAAACAGGCGTGTCAACAGCGGATAGGTGTGCTCGTTGTAGACCATGAACCCAGTGTCGACGGGCACCTCCGTGCCATCGATGGGCAGGATTACGGTGTTGGAGTGGCCACCGATGCGCGGATCAGCCTCGAAAACCGTGACGTTGTGTCGGCGATGCAGCAACCAAGCGCAGGTGAGCCCGGCAATGCCGGAGCCGACAATGGCAATCCGCACGAACTATTTCTCCCAATTGACCACGTTCCGCAGCGGGTTGCACTCAACGCCGACTGGGTCACAGTACGGAGCCTTACCGGGCTTGGATCATCGGCACCGCCTGAGTTTGGCTTCACGGATTGTTAGGTGCTTCCCTCGTACCCTGCTGCCCTGTTGCGGGATGCGAAGGAAAGTGACCAGTGGTTTACTGGGTGATTGCCAAAGTCTTGGCGTCCGCTCCGGTTGTGGGGCACAAGCCCGTGATCGTCGAGCGCCTGGGGCCGTTCGAAAGCCGCGGCCTCGCCGCAAAGGCGCGCGATGAAGCGGCCGATCGGTATCGCAATCACGCCGGAGCACGCCTGGAGATCGTCTGCGACTTCAGTTGAGTGGTCGCAAAACGCAGGTCCGCTGGACGCCGGGTACCGACGGCGCTAGCTAGGCGCAGCGTGTGCTGAAGGGGATGTTTCGTTGGCCGCCGACCCGACCACATGGTCCGCTGCGGGCCGATGCCCAGGATAGGGGTCGTCGGCGCCGGTGCATGGGGAACGGCGTTAGCCATCGTTGCCGCACGGGCCGGGCATTCCGTCCATCTCTGGGGCCGAGATCGGGCGCAACTCGCCGCCATCGCCGCCACGCGCACGAACGCACGCTACCTGCCGGACATACGGCTGCCGGATGCTGTCCTGCCGGTTGCCACGATGGCTGAGTTGGCCGATGCGGACCTAGTGCTGCTGGTGGTGCCGGCACAGCAACTGCGAGCCGTTTGCCGCGATCTGCCGCGGACAGACGCCCCATTGGTTATCTGCGCCAAGGGGCTGGAGAAAGCTACCGGTCTGCGCCTGAGCGAGGTCGTCGCCGCAGAACGCCCACAGTCGGCGGTGGCAGTGCTTTCCGGGCCGTCGTTTGCCTTGGAGGTGGCGCAGGGCCTGCCGACTGCGGTTACGATCGCCGCCACCACCAGATCACAGGCCCTGACGTACGCGGAGTGGTTGGCCAGCCCCGCCTTCAGACCGTACCCCAGTGATGACGTGCTGGGCGTCGAGCTGGCCGGAGCGCTCAAGAACGTGGTGGCGATCGCCGCTGGCGTCACCATGGGCAAGAAGCTGGGCGAGAATGCCCGCGCGTCGCTCATTACCCGTGGTCTGGCGGAGCTGACCAGGCTTGCGCTGGCCCTTGGTGCACGGCGCGAGACGCTGATGGGCTTGGCGGGTCTGGGCGACCTGTTGCTGACCGCCACCAGCCGGACATCTCGCAACACGAGCTTCGGCTACTCGCTGGCTCAAGGGCACAGCGCGGCGGAGCTGCTGGCTACCGGCCAGAAGCTCAGCGAAGGCGCCTTTACCGCCGAGGCCGCCTGTCATCTCGGCCGCAGGAGCGGTGTCGATCTGCCGGTTGCCGAAGCGGTGCGCGCCGTGGTTGCCGGAGAGACCACCGTCGACGCGGCGATCGAGGCCCTGCTGGCACGGCCGCTGCCACCCAGCGAGTAGACAGCCGGTCCTGTCGCTGGACTGGGAGTGGCTATCTCAGTCGGTGGTCCTGCACGAGGAAGTCCAGGAAGGTTCGAACCTTCGCCGAGAGGTATTTCCGACTCGGGTAGACACCAAATGGCCAGCCGCTGAGCTTTACGGTCCCTGGCAGTAACGGCTCCGGACGACCTTCGGCGAGGTCTTGTCGGATCATCCACTTGGGCAGGAAGGCCAGTCCCATGCCCTCGAGCGCGGCGCGCAGGTCCAAGGCCGCTTCTCGGTCTTGGAGTCCGTCGCGGCACCCGGCTGCGCTACCCCGCTGCACACGCACCTTGAGGAGAACCTTCAATATCGTGGAAGGCAATCCGACGTTCCGGCTCAGCAACCGGATCTTCGAGGTGTCGCCCGGCGACCTCGTCCTCATCCCGGCGGGCGCGCCGCATGCCTGGATCAACCGCACGACCGCGCCTACTCGCACGATCGCCACCTTCGCGCCCGACGGCATCGAGGAGCAATTCGCCCGACTGACCGGGCTCACGCCGGAGGGCGTGGCCGCGCTGGCCGCCTCCTATGGCACGATCGTTCTGGGCCCCTGATCTAGGCCGGCATGGAGGGGCTGTGACGGAAGAATAGCGTCTAGGCCTCGGAAAGGCTGCGCGCCTGCTCGACCCAGTGCTCTCGCTCGACGCGCCCGGAAAAATCCAAGGTCTTGTTGATGCGCTGGACGTCGCCGGGCGACAGCTCGGCAAGCTGTCGGAAGGTGGTGATGCCCAACTCGTGCAGCCGGCGCTCCATCACTCGGCCGATGCCTTTGATCCGGGTCAGGTCGTCGGGGGCGGACACTGAAACACTCGGCGCGGCTTCGGGCATCGGCACCGCTGCCGTCGCCCGCCGCTGCTCGGCCTCAGCCGCCTTCTGCTCCATCTGCGACGCGATCAGTCGGTCCCTGGTTTCGGCGAGGGCGGCATCGGATTCCTTGAGCTCGTTCTGCAGCGCCGTCAGACGCGACTGAAAGTTGGCCTCGCGTGCTTCCGTCTCCTGCAGGTGAAGACGTTCCTGCAGGTACCAGCACAGGCCGACGCCGACCAAGATGCCCAGCACGAACAGACCAACTTCCATTCCCATCTCCCTGGTCAGGATCGCCGCGGGCGGCGACCGTTCCGCTAGACACCTGCGCCGACCGTGGACTCTTCTGGCGTGTCGCTCCCGCCTTGACAATGTCCGTGTCATTTCAGGTCCATGGCTGCGAGCCGCGTCCGCGTCTATGCTCCGCCGCCTTGTCGGACCGAACGGGAGCAGTGGGTGAGCGCACGGCAGGAGTTGGGCTGGAAGGAACTCGGCCAGCTGGTCTGGCCTTATCTCTGGCCACGTGAGCCGTTCGAGCTGCGTGTGCGCGTGCTGATTGCCCTCGGCTTCCTGATCTGCGCCAAGCTCGTCAACATATCGGTACCGTTCTTCCTGAAGTCCGTGGTCGATCAGGTCAGCCGGCCCGGTCTGCTGGCCATCCCGTTGGCGGCGTTGTTGGCCTACGGCTCGGCCCGTCTCGGTGCGTCCATCTTCAGCGAGCTTCGGGATGCCATGTTCTCCAAGGTGGGCGAACGGGCCGGCCGGCAGATGGCGCTGTCGGTCTATGAGCATTTGTTCGCGCTCTCGCTGAGCTACCACCTGCAGCGCCGCACGGGCGAGCTCAGCCGGGCCATCGAACGCGGCGTGAAGTCGATGAGCTTCATCCTGCAGACCGGCCTGTTCAACCTTGGCCCGACGATTCTCGAGTTCGTCCTCGTCCTGGGAATCCTGCTCGCCCGCTATCCGATCTCCTTTGCCGCCATCACGTTCGCCACCGTGGCGGCCTATGCCGGCTTCACCATCTTCACCACCAACTGGCGCACGCGTTTCCGGCGCGAGATGAACCAGCGCGACAACGAGTTCAGCGCTGCTGCAGTCGA
The DNA here is from genome assembly GCA_049292515.1 of Geminicoccaceae bacterium. Lineage (GTDB taxonomy): Bacteria > Pseudomonadota > Alphaproteobacteria > Geminicoccales > Geminicoccaceae > Benzoatithermus. The sequence goes on along the minus strand of JBATRI010000628.1, from coordinate 15,290 downwards.
CGGGCTGATCAACTACGAGGTGGTCAAGGCGTTCGCCAACGAGGGTTACGAGCGGGATCGGCTGGACCGCTCGCTGGCCGGCTACGAGCAGGCCGCCATCAAGTCACAGCAGACACTCTCGATGCTCAACGCCGGTCAGGCGGGAATCATCGCCGTCGGCGTCACCGGGATCATGATCTCGGCCACCAGCCACGTCGTTGCCGGCACGCTCAGCGTCGGTGACGTGGTGCTGGTCAACGCCTTTCTGCTCCAGCTCTATCAGCCGCTGAACTTTCTGGGCGTCGTCTACCGCGAGCTTCGCCAATCACTGACCGACCTCGAGAACATTCACAGCCTGCTGGCCTTGCGCTCCGAGATCGAGGACCGGCCGGATGCAAGGCCGCTGCAGGTCGGCGGTGGCGATGTGCGGTTCGACCATGTCGTATTCGACTACGATACGCGCCGTCCGATGGTCAAAGGCGTCAGCTTGGCCATTCCTGCAGGTCACAAGGTGGCCGTGGTCGGGCCGTCGGGCTCCGGCAAGTCGACGCTGGTGCGCCTGCTGTTCCGTTTCTACGACGCCACCGGCGGCACCATCACCATCGATGGCCAGGACATCCGAGCCGTGACCCAGCTCAGCCTGCGCCGCGCGATCGGGGTCGTGCCGCAGGATACGGTGCTGTTCAACGACACCGTCGCCGCCAATATCGCCTATGGCCGGCCAGGGGCCAGCCAGGCCGAGATCGAGGCCGCAGCGCGGGTAGCCCAGATTCACGACTTCATCGAAAGCCTGCCCGACGGCTACGGCACCAAGGTCGGCGAGCGCGGCCTGAAACTGTCCGGCGGCGAGAAGCAGCGTGTCGCCATCGCCCGCGTTATGCTGAAGAACCCCCCGGTGCTCATCCTCGACGAAGCGACCTCGGCGCTCGACAGCCGCACCGAGCAGGCCCTGCAGGAGGCGCTCGAGCGCGTTGCTACCGGCCGCACCACGCTGGTGATCGCCCACCGCCTGTCGACCGTGATCGATGCAGACGAGATCAACGTGTTGGAACACGGTCGGGTGATCGAGCGCGGCAGCCATATGCAGTTGCTGGCTCAGCGGGGCCTCTACGCCGAGATGTGGCGCCGCCAGCAGGAAAGTCCCGACTCAGCGGCAGCAGAGTAGCCTGGGCAGCCGTTGCCGCCATGCCCACATAGGGGCTTGCAGCTGAGGAGGAACGCCATGGACCTGCAACTATCCGGCAAGCGTGCATTGGTCACCGGCTCGACGGCCGGCATTGGCCTCGCGATCGCGCAGACCCTGGCCGGCGAGGGTGCCACCGTCATCGTGAACGGCCGCAGTGGCAGCCGTGTGGAAGAAGCGATGGCCGCCATTCGGGACGCGCACCCCACGGCAACCCTGGAGCCGCTGGCAGCTGACCTGGGCACCCCGGAAGGTATGGATCAGGCGCTGCAGCGCTACCCGGACATCGAGATCCTGGTCAACAATCTAGGCATCTTCGAGCCGCGGCCGTTCGAGGAGATCACGGACGCCGAATGGGCGCGGATGATCGATGTCAACTTCATGAGCGGGGTGCGCCTGTCGCGCCATCATCTGCCGCGCATGAAGGCGCGAGGCTGGGGCCGCATCGTCTACATCGCCTCGGAATCCGCGGTCAACATCCCGGTCGAGATGATCCACTACGGAGTCACCAAGACGATGCAGGTGGCGCTTGCCCGTGGCCTCGCCGAGACGACCATCGGCACCGCGGTGACGGTGAATTCGATTCTCCCGGGTCCGACGCGCTCGGAAGGGGTCGAGCAGTTCATCAAGGATATGGCCAAGTCGCAGGGCATCACGCTCGAAGCGATGGAGCGGGAGTTCTTCAAGACGGCACGGCCGAGCTCGCTGCTGCAGCGCTTCGAGACGACGGCCGAGATCGCCTCCTTGGTGGCGTACGTCGCCAGCCCGCTGTCATCTGGCACGAACGGGGCGGCGCTGCGTGTCGATGGCGGGCTGCTGCGCTCGATTCTGTGAGCGCCGCCGTCGTTGCCCGCGGCGACACCCGTGCTAGCCTGCGAGCAACCAAACAGTGAGGGTGGCCGGTGACGCAGCTCCTTGAGGTCGGTCTGGACGACAAATATACCCGCACCGAGGGGCGAATCTTCGTCACCGGCATCCAGGCGCTCGTACGGCTGCCACTCATGCAGCGGCAGCGTGATCTAGCGGCGGGTCTGAACACCGCGGGTTTCATCACCGGTTACCGTGGTTCGCCGCTGGGTGCCTATGACCAGCAGCTCGAGCGCGCGAAAGCCCAGCTCGACGCGCATCACATCGTCCATCGGCCCGGCGTGAACGAGGACTTGGCAGCTACCGCCTGCGCCGGCACGCAGCAGGTCGGGCTCGACGGCGAGAGCCGCTACGACGGCGTGTTCGCGATCTGGTACGCCAAGGGCCCGGGCGTCGACCGCTCCGGCGATGCGATCCGCCACGGCAATCTGTTTGGCACGGCCGCACATGGCGGCGTGCTCATGCTGCTCGGCGACGACCACATCTGCGAATCGAGCACGACGGCGCACCAGAGCGAGTACGCGATGGTCGACGCGCTGGTGCCCACGCTCAATCCCGCTGGTGTCCAGGAGATTCTGGAATACGGCCTGCTCGGCATCGCCATGTCGCGCTTCACGGGCGGCTGGGTGGCCCTCAAGTGCGTGCACGACACGGTCGAGAGCACGGCCTCCATCCCGGTCGATCCGGCACGCCCGGCGATCGTGCTGCCGACCGACTACACGCCGCCGCCCGACGGGCTGAACCTGCGCTGGCCCGACAACGGCCTGGGGCAGCGAATGGCCCTGGCGCAGGAGCGGCGTGTCCATACCCACAAGCTGGACGCGGCCCGTGCCTTTGCCCGTGCCAACCGGCTCGACCGCGTCGTGCTGGGCGGAGCGGATGCCCGGCTCGGCGTGATCACCACCGGCAAGTCCTGGCAGGACGTGATCGCTGCCCTGGACGATCTGGGGATCGACGACGCGCGCGCCCGGCAGCTCGGGCTCCTCGTCTACAAGGTCGGCATGACCTGGCCGCTGGAGCCGGTGGCCCTGCAGCAGGCCGTGGGCGGCCTCGAGCGGGTCCTGGTGGTCGAGGAGAAGCGCGGCCTGATCGAAGGCCAAGCCAAGGAGCTGCTTTATCATCTGCCGCGGCGGCCGGTGATCGAGGGCAAGGAGGATGTGGCCGGCGCGCCGCTCCTGCCGAGCCATGGCAACCTCTCCGCCAACCAGATCGCCATCGCCATCGCCGGGCGGCTGCTGCAGCAGGGCGATGATGCCCAGCTGCGTGAGCGCCTGGAGGCACTGCAGCGGGCCGAGCGTGCCGCCGCCGGCTTCACCCCAGCCATGCTGCGCCTGCCCTATTTCTGCCCAGGCTGCCCGCACAGCAGCTCAACCCACGTGCCCGAGGGCTCCAAGGCGCTGGCCGGCATCGGCTGCCACTTCATGGTCCAATGGATGGACCGGGATACCCGCCGTTTCACGCAGATGGGCGGCGAGGGTGCCTCCTGGCTGGGCGAGGCGCCCTTTGGCACGCGGCCACACATCTTCCAGAACGTCGGCGACGGCACGTTCTACCATTCGGGCTCACTGGCGGTGCGCGCCGCCGTGGCCTCGGGCGCCAACATTACCTTCAAGATCCTCTACAACGACGCGGTCGCCATGACCGGTGGCCAGAAGATGGAGACCGGCAATCTGGACGTGCCGTCGATCACCCGCCTGCTCGAAGCCGAAGGCGTGCACGAGATCGCTGTCGTCACCGACGAGCTTGACAAGTACCCGTTGGCTACGGGCTTCGCCCCAGGGGTGAGCGTCCACCATCGCGACCAGCTCGACGCCGTGCAGCGCCGCCTGCGCGAGGTGCCGGGCGTCTCGGCCCTGGTCTACGATCAGACGTGCGCTGCCGAGAAGCGTCGCCGCCGCAAGCGCGGCAGCTTTCCCGACCCCGACGAGCGGGTGGTGATCAACGAGCTGGTCTGTGAAGGCTGCGGCGACTGCGGCGTGGCCAGCAACTGTGTGGCGATCCAGCCCCTGGAAACCGATCTCGGCCGCAAGCGTCGCATCGATCAATCCGCCTGCAACAAGGATTTCTCCTGCCTAAAGGGCTTCTGCCCAAGCTTCGTCACCGTCAAGGGCGGCACCTTGCGCAAGATGGCGGTGGCCGGCGACGCGCCCTTCCCGGTCCTGCCCGAGCCCGAGTTGCCGGCCCTCGACGGCACCTACGGCATCGTCGTCACCGGCGTCGGCGGCACCGGCGTGATCACGATCGCGGCCCTCCTTGGCATGGCGGCGCATCTGGAGGGCAAGGGCGTCGCTGGCCTCGACATGCTGGGCATGGCGCAGAAGGGTGGTGCCGTCCTTACCCATTTGAAGCTCGCCCCGACCCAGGACGAGATCGGGGCGCCGCGCGTGGCCAATGGCGGCGCGCGCCTAGTCCTCGGCTGTGATATCGTCGTGACCGCCGGCCCCCAGGCTATCCCGACCATGCGGCAGGGCGTGACCGCGGCGGTCGTCAATCGAGATTCCACCACCACCGGTGATTTCACCCGGGCCCCCGACCTGGCCTTTCCGGCCGAGCGGATGCAGCAGGCGATCGTGCAGGCCGCCGGGCCGGTCACGTTCATCGATGCCGGCAGGCTCGCCACGCGTCTGGTCGGCGATACCATCGGCGCCAACCTGTTCCTGGTCGGCTTCGCTTGGCAGAAGGGACTGATTCCACTTGGCCGTGATGCGATCGAGCGGGCGATCGAGGTCAACGGCGTGCAGGTGGGCTTCAACCGGCAGGCTTTCCTGTGGGGACGTCGGGCCGCGCACGACCTCGCCGCCGTTGAGGCGGTTGCAGGTATCGTCAAGCAGCCGGCGCCAAAGACGTTGGACGGTATCGTCGACCACCGCACCGCCTTTCTCGCGGCCTATCAGGACGAAGCTTACGCAAGCCGCTATCGCGAGATTGTGGCGCGGATTCGTACGTCCGAGGCCCAATGCACACCCGGCCGCACCGGGCTGGCTGAGGCGGTCGCCCGCAATCTCTTCAAGCTGATGGCGATCAAGGACGAGTACGAGGTCGCCAGGTTGTGGACCGACGGCTCGTTCCTGCGACAGCTCGGCGCAGAGTTCGAGCGTTGGGACAGTCTCGAGGTCCATCTGGCGCCGCCGCTGCTGGCCGACCGGGATGCCACGACGGGCCATCTCAAGAAGCGTCGCTACGGCCCGTGGATGTTCCGCGCGTTCCGCATGCTGGCCCGTCTCAAGAGCCTGCGCGGCACGACCTTCGACGTCTTTGGGTACACTGCGGAGCGCAAGCAGGAGCGTCGGCTGCTACGCGACTACGAGGCGATCCTCGACGAGATCCTGCAGCGGCTTGATCAGGAAAATCATGCCCTTGCCGTCGAGCTGGCGCGGCTGCCCCAGGAGATTCGTGGCTTCGGCCATGTCAAGGAAGCAAACGTCAAGCGCGCCAAGGCCAAGGAAGCCGAACTGCTCGAGCGGTTGCACAGCGCAGGTAGTCTGCTTCAAGCGGCCGAATAGCTCACCCGCGCGCGAAGGCGCGCATATGGTGTTGCGCCTGACTGCCCCGGTGGCGATAGGCTTTGCCGATCGGGCAGGCGAGACGGGCTTGGCAGCCCTGGATCATGCAAGGCTGGCCGGACAAGGTTGCGAGATAGGTCCGGCAGGTCGCCACGGCGTAGCCGTGCTCATCGAAGGCGTCGACCGGACAGGTCGAGAGGCACGGCCTGTCGGCGCAGCTGTCGCATGGGCCCGGCCGCGAGCTTGCTACCGGCAGCTCCAGCCGGTGGCGAAACAGCAAGGCCGCACGCATCGCATGCCACAGGCCGAATTCTGGATGAATGAGGATGCCCAGCGGTGAGCTCGCTAGCTCGGGATCGGCCCGCCGGGCCCAACGCTGGAACGGATGGTAGGGTGGCCCGCCGAACGGGAACAGCACGGCATCGCCCAAGCCTTGGAGCACCCTTTCCGTCCAGCGGTTGATCGGATCGGGTCCTGCGGCCTCCGGGGTCGCCCGCACCCGCTCCCAAAACGCTGGCCCGACGCTGCCCACCATGAGGAGCGTGAGGGTTGGCGCGCCATCCGAAAACGCCGGTACGTCGTCCTCGGGCAGCGGATGGAAGCCGCCGCGTAGCACCAGACCCAGCTCCACAAGCCTGGTTGCAAGTTCCAGCGACGTCCTCCCGCTCAAGTGTCCGACGGCTGCAGGACGGCCATCGTCACGCCGTCGCCCATGTACGACATACGCTGCGTGGAAGCGAGGCCAGCCTCGCCCAGGTACCGCTCCGTGGCGGGATCGAAGCGACCGGCGAAGGCCCACTTCAGCCAGGGCGACAGGCAGCGCATCCAGAGGCGCAGCCCGGGCTTCCGCGACAGTCGGTAGTCGAGCAGCAGAATGTTGCCGCCGGGCTTCAGCACCCGGCGCAGCTCGCGCAGCGCCGGCGCCTGCAGCTCGTCGGGCAGGCAGAGCAGAACGAACGTGACCGCCACCGTGTCGAAGCTGGCGTCCGGAAAATCCAGCGCCAGCAGGTTCATGGGCAGCAACGTGACCGGCCGCCCCAGCGCACGCGCGCGCTCCCTCGCCCGGTCCAGCATGCGGATGCTCATGTCGACGCCAACCACCTCGGCGCCGGGGGGATAGAACGGCATATTGCAGCCGGTGCCGACGCCGGCATCCAGGATGCGACCGCGGGCATGGCGGAACAGCTCCGCGCGCAACCGGCGCTTCCAGGTGCGCTCATAGATCCCGTCGAGCCAGTCGTAGAGCGGCGCGATCCGGTCGTAGGTCCGCCGCGTCGCCTGCACGTGCGTGGCGGCACCGTGGTCGAGGATGGAGGCCTGTGTCATGTCGTCGGGTTCCTAGCGTCGCACCGCGTCGTCGATCGGCACGGGGCCGCCGAGCTGGCGCCAGGGCCGCAGCAGAAAGCTGCCATCGTGCGCGCGGCCGTCGGCTGCGAACGCCGTGGGCAGGGCGGACCAGGGCAGGTTGGGATGCCGGTGGTGCGTGCCGTGCAGGTTGGTGTGGAGGATCAATCCGGCAAGTTGCTTGGGCAGATGCATGTCGTAGCCTTGGTCCGGCTGGGCCAGCGGCCCGCCGTAATGCGGGGCGTTGTCCATGATCGAGACGACGAAGGCGCGGCCGAGCAGGGCCGCGACCAGGACCGGCCAGTCGTCGCCGTAGGCGATGAAGCCGGCGCCGAGCAGGGCGAGGATCGCCAAGGCGTCGCAACGGATGCGCCGCAACGTTGCAGGCGCCAACAGCACGTGCTCCGCCCGGTCGGCCATGTAGGCATCGGGCGTGCCGTCGTAGAACAGGCGCCGCACCATCGGGCGGAGAAGCCGCCGCGGCAGCAGGCTGATGGGGCCACTCGCGATCTCGACCAGGTTGAGGCCGCCCAGCAGCCGCCCATAGAACTCGATCATGGCCCGGAGGTGCGAGCGTCGACGTGGGTCGTAGATCTCCGGCCGCTCGCTGGGGCGCGCGTTCAGCGCATGATGCGACAGGTGGCCGAAGCGCAACGCCTCGAACGGGGCCAGGAACAGGATCGCGAGATGCCGGCCGAGCCTCTCGTTCGTGGCGGGATCTGTGTGAAGGTGCCGATGCACCGCCTCGTGCACCAGCGCCCAGTGCGGGATGGCGGCCAGTGCGAACGGCACCAGCAGCCATGCCGCGAGGCCGTGGCCCTGCCGCAGCAGCCACGGCACCATGAACAGGGCGCCCAGGACTGCGGCGGCGATACCGGCGGCGATAGCGAGGTTGATCCGGGCGGGGATGGTGATGCCGTGCATGGGGCTCCTCGCGCCGCTGTTGTCCCCCGCCGCTGCTCTATGGTCGGATCGTTACAACCATGTGAGTGGCACTGCCCGGATCACTGTTCGAGATGACGCCGGATGCGCTGGCAGGCCTCTTCGATGGCCTCGCTCGAGGCAGCATAGGAGAAGCGCACGAAGCCCTCGCCGTAGCGGCCGAAACTGGTGCCGCTGATGATCGCGACCCCGACCTCGTTCAGCAGCTCCTCCTGCAGCTCACGCGACGAACGTCCGGTGCCCTCGATGTTGGGAAACGCGTAGAACGCGCCGCCGGGGGTGACGCAGCGGAACCCGGGGATGGCGTTCAGCGCCGCGACGATGACCCCGCGCCGCTTCTCGAAGGTCTCGACCATGCGCGCCGCGGCCTCCTGCGGCCCGTTCAGGGCGGCGATCCCGGCCCACTGCGCCGAGGCATTGACGCAGGAGTGGGTGTTGATCGCCAGTCGCGTGGCGTGCTCGGCCAGGCCATCGGGCCACACTCCCCAGCCCAGGCGCCAGCCGGTCATGGCATAGGTCTTGGACCAGCCGTCGAGCAGGATCAGCCGGTCCTGAAGCTCCGGGTAGGCGGTGAGCGATGCGTGCGGGACGCCGTCGTAGCACATCCGGGCATAGATCTCGTCCGACAGCACGGCCACGCCCGGGAACCGGGCAAGACCCGCCACCAGCCGGTCCAGCTCCGCCTTCGGCACCACGCCGCCGGTCGGGTTGGCCGGGCTGTTGACGATGATCAGCCGCGTGCGCGGCGTGATCTGCCCCAGCACCTCGTCCGCCGAGAACGCGAACCCGCGGCGTTCCTCCAATGCGATGGGCACCGCCACAGCCCCGGTCCATTCGATCAGCGAGCGGTAGATCGGGAAGCCCGGGTCCGGGTACATGATCTCGGCGCCGGGCTCGCCGAACATGGCGATGGCCATGAACATGGTGACCTTGCCGCCGGGTACGACGACGATCCGATCCGGATGAACCTCGATCCCCCGGCGATGCGCCATGTCCTGGGCCACGGCCTCACGCAGGGGCAGGATGCCGTTGGCCGGCGTGTAGCCGTGATGCCCGTCGCGGAGCGCCTTGATCCCCGCCTCGACGATATGCGCCGGGGTCGGGAAGTCGGGCTGGCCGATGCCGAGATTGATGATCGAGCGGCCTTCCTGCTGCAGGCGCGTCGCGCGCGCCAGCACCTCGAACGCACTCTCGGTGCCGAGCCGGCCCATTGCCGCGGCGAGTTGCATCTTGTCCTGCCTCCCGGTTACGAAGGTGGCGGAGATTGCCATCGCCTCCGCACGCGGGCAATCGGGGCCTCAAGGAGAATTGTGCCGATGGACTGGTTCGAGGAGCGTTTGCACGCGAACTGGCGCCAGGCCATTCGGGTCAAGGAGATGCTCTACCGCGAGCAGACCGAGCTGCAGGATCTCGTGATCTTCGAGAGCTTCGACTGGGGTAGGGTGCTGGCGCTGGACGGCGTGGTCCAGACCACGACCGGCGACGAGTTCTGCTACCATGAGATGATCGTGCATGTTCCCATACTGGCGCACGGCCGGGCGCGGGAGGTGCTCATCATCGGCGGCGGCGACGGCGGCTGCCTGCGCGAGGCGCTCAAGCATCCGGGCGTGGAGCGGGTGACGCAAGTCGAGATCGACGCCGGCGTGATCGACCTCAGCCGGCGCTGGCTCCCGACGCTCAGCGACGGGGCCTTCGACCATCCGAAGGCACGTGTGGTGATCGCGGACGGCGCACGGTTCGCAGCCGAAGCCGGCGATCGATTCGACGTCGTGATCGTCGATTCCACCGACCCCCAAGGACCCGGCGCCGTCCTGTTCACCGAGCCCTTCTACCGTGACGTCCGAAGCCTGCTTAACCCAGGGGGCATCATGACGACCCAGTGCGGTAACCCGTCGATCCGTCCCCAAGAACTGGTGGATACCCAGGCGGCCCAACGCGCCGCCGGGTACGCGCTGGTCGATTACTTCCTGCCCGTGGTCCCGACCTATATCGGCGGTGCGATGGCACTAGGGTTTGCCTCGGATGCCGCCGCCAGTCGGCAGGTGCCGCTCGAGCAGCTGCGGCAGCGTGGCGTGCCCGCGGGGCTGCACTACTACACCCCGGAGGTCCATCTGGCCGCCTTCGCGCACCCGGCGTGGATGGCCTCGCGTCTGGGTTACTGACCATGGCCCGGATCGGCATCGGCGGCCTGCACCACGAGACCAACAGCTTTGCCCCCCAACCCGCCACCTTCGAGCGCTTCGCCGAAGCCGACGGGTGGCCTGCACTGCAGCGTGGGGCGTCGATGCTGGCCGGCACGGCCGGCATCAACCTGGCCATCACCGGCTTCATCGATGCCGCACTCGCATCGGGCCACGAACTCGTGCCGCTGGTATGGGCCAATGCCTGCCCATCCGGCCCGGTCACCGTCGACGCCTTCGAACGCCTAGCGGGAATGATGCTCGAGGACCTGGTGGCAGCCGGGCCGCTGGATGCGCTCTATCTCGATCTGCATGGCGCCATGGTCACCGAGCATCTGCCCGATGGCGAGGGGGAGCTGCTCCGGCGCATTCGCCAGATCGCGCCGGATCTGCCGATCGTGGTGGCGCTGGATCTTCATGCCAACGTCTCCGAGGCGATGGTTGCGTTTAGCGACGCTCTGGTCGCCTATCGCACCTATCCACATATCGATCTCGCCGATACGGGTGCCCGATGCCTGCCGCTGATCGAGCGCCTGCTCGCGCGTCTGCCCCTCGCGAAGGCTTGGCGACGGCTCGATTTCCTGATCCCGCTGCCGTGGCAGTGCAGCACGATCGAGCCCGGCCGTGGGCTCTATGCCATGCTGGACGAACTCGAGGCCGGCGGCGCACTGTCGGCCTCGATCTGCATGGGCTTCCCCGCGGCGGACACCCCCGTTTGCGGCCCGTCCGTGCTGGCCTATGCGGCCGACGCGGCTTCCGCCGAGGCTGCGGCTGCGACGCTGGCCCAGGCATTCGCCGCCGCCGAGCCGCGCTTCGCCGGACGCTTGTGGCGGGCGGCCGAGGCTATCGAGTGTGCCGCGCGGGCGGCCAACGACAAGCCCGTCATTCTGGCCGACACGCAGGACAACCCGGGCGGAGGCGGCAGTGCGGACACCACCGGGCTGCTTGCCGCATTGATCGATGCCGACGCCGACGGCGCGCTATTCGCTCTGCTGTGCGACCCGGAAGCCGCCGCAGCCGCGCATCAGGCGGGCGCGGGCGTCGTGCTGCGCGGTCTCGCTGTCGGCGGCCGATACGGACCCGAGGGGGTCAGGCCGGTTCAGGGCGACTTCGAGGTGGTATGTCTCGGCAGCGGGAAGTTCACCGCCACGGGGCCGATGTACGGTGGCAACCGGATGGATCTCGGCCCCATGGCTCTGCTGCGGTCCTGCGCAGCACCTGGGGTTGAGGTCGCTGTGGCATCGAGACGGCTTCAGGCCGCGGATCGAGCGATCCTCGAGCATCTGGGCGTGGATCCGACCAGCAAACGGATACTGGCGCTGAAGAGCTCGGTGCATTTCCGCGCCGACTTCGAGGCGCTGGCGGGCGAGGTGCTGATCGTGGCCGAACCCGGCGCGAATACAGCGAATCCCGGCCTGTTGCCATTTCGGCACCTGCCCCCCGGCCTGCGGCGCGAGCCACGAAGTTCGTAACCAGGTATGGTAGATGCTCGGATTGACAGCCGACGGTCGGTAGATGGGGCGCCACCGGCTTGTGTTCACCAATTCTTAAGGTTACCTCGATAACAAGGATACCGGCGGGGCACTCGCCTGCGCCGTGTCGGGTCGGTATCCTGGTTGCATCACAATCAGTCGCCGGCCTTGGTCGACAGTGGACGGTATGAACATGGCCTCAGCAGCTAGAACCCAGGCCAATGCGGCGGCGGCAGCCGAGGATTTGCTGCCGGCGGCGATCGGCTCCCTGAATCAGGAGCGTAGCGAGGAGCCACCTCTGATATTGGCTCTTGCCGATCTGATGCGGGACCAGAACGGTGAAGTCGTGCTGTTCAACGACTCCGGGCTACGTGCACTGGCGGTCAGCGCCGACGTGGCGGTAGTGGCGGAGGGCGAAGCCGGCAAGCACCAGATGGCGGCCGGGGAAGATGTCTCGGGCTTCCGCTACGTGGTTTTCGAGGGTGGGCTGAAACTCTTTTACCAGCCTGGGCTCGATCTCATCGTGGTGCGTGAGTAGCCGAGTTCGGACGGTTGCTGACAGCTGGAAGAACCAGTTGTAGTGCGCGTTCGTAGTTAATTTCAATTTTAGATTGAAAAATCGCCGCACTCCTTCCTAATTTTGATAGGGATCCGATCTCCTCCGTCCGGCTGGTCCGAAGCGGGGGCATGGACGTGGCGGCAAATCGGACGACGCGGCGCGACATGGCGGCCGCAAGCGGGGAGTGGCTGGAACGCCAGCTGCTGCGAATGCGGCGGTTGTGCGAGCGTGCGGAGCGTGCCAGTCGCGCTCGCACAAGCTTTCTGGCCATGATGAGCCATGAAATCCGCGAGCCGATGAACGGTGTCGTCGGCATGGCCCGGCTGCTGCGCGACACGCCTCTCGATGCCGAACAACGCCTCTATGTCGACAGTGCGATCGAGTCGGCGGAGGCGCTGCTGACCATCGTCAACGACATCCTGGATCTCGGCCGGATCGACGCCGGCAGACTGGAGCTGTCACCCGTGGACGTCGAGCTGGCGGCGTTCCTCGACCGCCTGCGCTTGCAGGTCGAGCCGCGGGCCCGGGAGCGCCAGATCGACTTCCGCTGCGAGGTGCATCCGGATACCCCGCGTCTGGTACGCGTCGACCCGGGACGGCTACGTCAGGTCGTGCTGAATCTGCTCGGCAACGCGCTGAAGTTCACGGCGGTCGGGCACATCGCCTTACGCGTCAAACCGGCCAGTGCGAGGTCCGACCGAATCGGCCTCAGCCTGGAAGTCGAGGACACCGGCGTGGGCATCCCCGCGACGGCGCTCAAGCGGTTGTTCACGTCGTTCACCCAGGCCGAGGCCGACACGCCACGGCTGTTCGGCGGCAGCGGTCTCGGCCTGATGATCGCTCAAAGGCTGACCCGTGCCATGGGTGGCTCGATCTCGGTCACCAGTCGGCCAGGTGAGGGCACCACCTTCCGTGTCGACCTGGCCTTGGATCCACCTGCCGAGCAGCCGGCAGCCGCGGCTGCGATTGCCGGCGCCAGCCTGCTGGTGGTCGATCCGGTCGCCCGAACCCGCGAGACGATGGCACAGATCGCCTCATGCTGGGGACTAGCGGTCCGCTCGGCACGCAGCGGGCGACAGGCACTCAGCCTCCTGGCCGAGGCAGCCGACCGGGGCGCGGCCTTCGACCTGGTGCTGGTGGATCGCAGCCTCAGCCACCCGTCCGCCGAGCAGATCGCGGCAGCGGTCCGCGCTGCCCCGAGCCTGCGCCATGCGCGGCTGGTTTTGCTTGTGGCCTCGGGCATGCGTGGCGATGCCGCCGCTGCCCAGGCGGCGGGGTTCGCGGCCTATCTGCGCAAGCCGGTGGACGCCGACACGCTGCTGGAGTGCCTGCGTACATTGCGCGCCCGATCGGAGGGGGCGACCCCAGGGCTCGTCACCGTCCACAGCATCTCCGAGCGCCGGCAGCCGGGGCTGCACCTGCTGTTGGCGGACGACAATCCCGTCAATTGCCGGCTGGCCTCGATCATCCTGCAGAGGGCCGGGCACACCGTGGACGTCGTGTCGGACGGGCTGCTCGCCGTGCAGGCCGTGCGCGATCATCCCTATCAGCTGGTCCTGATGGACGTGCAGATGCCGAACCTGAACGGCCTCGAAGCAGCTGCGCGGATCAGGGCCTTACCGGACGCCGCCAAGTCCATGATCCCGATCGTGGCAATCACAGCCAACGCCATGCGCGGTGACCGCGAGGCTTGTGTGGCGGCGGGCATGAACGGCTATGTCACCAAGCCGATTTCAGCGGCCAGCCTGCTGGAGGAGATCGCACGGCACGCCCGACCCGGCACAACCAATGCCTCGACGTGTGATCTCTAAATTAGCGATTTACTGATAATAAAATTAACGCTAAGGTAGAATTTCGTCCGGTACTGTTGTGGAGGCAAACATGTCGCGGGCGGCATTCGCCGTAGCCTCGATGCTCGTAGCACTGACATTGGCGGCGCCGGCCGGAGCCGGTTCCGACACGGATCAGCTCACGGTCACGGCCACGGTACTCAGTGCCTGCTCATTGAGCGGCGGCACGCTGAACTTCGGCAACTATACGTCGGGTCAGACCGCCAATCTCGACGTCAACGGCACCATCAACTATGTCAATTGCAGCGGCAGTCTGACCTTCACACTGGATGGTGGGACGAGCGGCAATATCAACGCCCGGCAGATGAGCTCCGGTACCAGCCGGCTCAGCTACCAGATCTACCGCAATGCAGCCCGAAACGCGATCTGGGGAACCGGTGCTGACGCCCATGGCGTGGTGCTGATCGGGACTCAGTCCGGGACCGTGTCGGTCTTTGGCCGCATCCCCGCAAGCCAGGTCGTCGCGGACGGTGCCTACACCGATACCGTCAACATCACGCTCACCTTTTGAACCGGCGGAGCATGGCCCCCTTCCTGCTCCTCACGGCGCTGCTGGCAGTAGCCTCGCCGGTGGTGCGGGCTGCGGCGCTCAGCGTCGCCCCGACGCGCGTCGAACTCGGGCCGGATGACCGATCCGCGGTCGTGACGCTGCAGAACGACGGCAGCGATGCCGTGATGCTGCAGGTCCAGACATTTGCCTGGCCACGGACCCCGGCCACGGGTGACCTCGAGCCGACCCGCGACATCCTTGCGGTCCCGCCGGTTTTTGCCCTTGCCGGCAAGGGGAAGCAGATCATCCGCGTGGCCCTGCGTGGGCCGCCGCCGAACGACCGGGAGCAGGCTTATAGGCTCCTGATCACGGAGGTTCCTCGTGGCGGCGGCCAGGACACGGGGGTCAGGTTCGCCCTGCGTCTCAGCCTGCCGGTGTTCGTGACCCCGCCGGGGGCAACGCCTCTGATCACCTGGACGGTCCTGCGCGCCGATGGCACGCCCAGGCTTGTGCTGGACAATCGCGGTACAGCGCATCTGCAGGTGCGGCGGATCATCCTGCGGGTGCCAGGCCGACCGCAGCCGGTGCAGACCATCGAGGCCGGGGCGTACTTGCTGCCAGGGCAGTCGCAGGCTTGGCCCCTGGCCGAAGTCGCGACGGCACCGCGCACCCTTCAGCTTGAGGCTGAAACCAACCTTGGCCCGATCCAGGCTGCCATCGACCTGCCGCAGGGCTAGCCTGCTGGCAACGGCGGCCCTGGCGGTTGCTTGGTCGGGCCATCATGTGGCCAGCGGTGAGCAGCGACCTGCTTCACAGCCTCTGCCGAACCACCAGGAGCCCGCGCCGATGGCACTGGCTCTGGCCCGGCAGCTGTTGCAGCGCGCCGCCAGCCGCCCGCGCGACCGGGCGCTGATGCTACCG
>JBATRI010000627.1:0-13917 GCA_049292515.1 Geminicoccaceae bacterium | reverse complement strand
GTGCTGATCGGCACCGGTGACCCGCCGCAGCGTCACCCGCCACGCCGCGCCCTCCGCCTCGATCCGCACGGTTTCCACCGCTGCTGCGCCCGGGTTCGGCGCCAGGAGGAGAGCGCCTGCGCGCAAGTCCAGATCGAGCAGTTCGCCGCAGACCGGGCATGGGAGGACCGCCTGGATCGCATCGCCGAAGGTCAGCCGGCGCAGCTGCAACAACAGCGCCTCGCGGTCGCCGACACAGAGGGAATCGGCCAGATCCGGATCAACCGGCGCGCGCGCTCCGATCGCCGTCGTGCAGGCCGCGAGCAGGAGCGTGGCGACCTCACCGCGGATGATCCCGGCCGCCGCATGCTCCTGAACCAGCAATTCGTCGGCCCCGGTGATCGGCCGCAGCCATGCTTCGGTGGCGCGGCCCCTGTCGTCTACAAGGCCGGTCGGCAGCGTCGTCCGCAGGCCTGCCGGCACGGACGTCAGCCCGGCTCGGCGAAGCTGGGCTCGGCCGGCTCGGTCACCTCGTAGTCGCGCTCCCAGCCCTCGTTCTCCAGCTTGATGTGCTGGATCGCGATGGCGTTGGCCGAGGCGTCGAGATCCGGCAGCGCCTGGAACTCCGACACCCAGCAGCGGTAGATCTTGTACGACAGGACTTTCTGGCCGGCCTCGTTGAAGACGTCGATGATGATGTCTTTACGGAAATCCTTGAGCGATACTTCAGAGCCGAGCCCGGATCCGTAGTTCCAGACCTTGTTGGCCCAGACCTCGAACTCGGTGTCGTGGGTGACGCCGCGGTCGAGCTGGATCGGCTCGAACTTGGCCCGCCCCGGCGAGACCCGCTCCAGCGACGGATCGCCGCCTTCGCGGTGGCGGACGACCTCGATGGAACGCTTGAGCGCCCCCACCTTGCTGATCCCGGCGACGTAGCGCCCGTCCCACTTCACGCGAAACTTGTAGGTCTTGTAAGGGTCGAAGCGGGTCGCATTGACCGTGAACTGGGCCATCGCCGTCTCCTCAGACCTGGATGTCGCCGGCCATCTGCTGGATCTTGATGATCACGAACTCGGCCGGCTTGAGCGGCGCGAAGCCCACCAGGATGTTGACGATCCCGGCGTCGATGTCGGCCTGGGGCGTCGTCTCGTGGTCGCATTTGACCAGATACGCTTCCTTTGGCGTCGTCCCCTGGAAGGCACCCTGGCGGAACAGCGTGTGCATGAAGGCGCCGACGTTCAGCCGGATCTGCGCCCAGAGCGGCTCGTCGTTGGGCTCGAATACGACCCATTTCGTGCCCCGGTAGAGGCTCTCCTCGATGAACAGCGTAAGCCGGCGAACGGGGATGTACTTCCACTCGCTGGCCTGCGCGTCGGCCCCGTCCAGCGTCCGCGCACCCCAGCAGATGTTGCTGTAGACCGGGAATGTGCGCAGGCAGTTGACGCCCAAGGGGTTGAGCGCCCCGTTCTGCGGATCGGTCAGCTTACAATCGAGCGCCAGCACGTTGCGCAGCCGCGCGTCCGTTCCGGCCGGCGCCTTCCATACGCCGCGGTCGGCGTCGGTGCGCGCATACAGCCCGGCGATCGTGCCGGATGCGCTGATGCTGCGCGGACGACCGTCGGCCAGCGGATCGGAGATGCGCGTGCGCGGGAAATAGACGGCGGCGTTGCGGTGCCTGAGCTTGTCGTTCTGCGCCATCCAGGTCTGCATCCTGGCCAGCGTGTCGACCGACTCCGGAGTGTCGACGATCAGGAAGGCGCGCCGCGCTTCGCAGTAACTCGCCGCCTTCATGTAGACGCTCTGCATGTCGCTGGCGCTGGAGAAGGATGCGGCCGCGGGCAGGCAGAGGATGTTGAAGAGATCGACGCGGTCCAGCGCGTAGATGCCGGTCTTGTCCGCTTCGATGCCGATCACCTGGGCCGATGTCGGGGCCAGGCCATCGCTGCCGCCGCCGAGCTTGACCTGTTGCGCGTTCACGGTCGCGGCGGTGAGGCCTAAGGCCGTGGCGCCTGCACCCGCGATCGTCAGCGTCTCCGCCCCGCCGAAAGACGGGTCGCCGCGGCCGGCGAGGATCTGGTAGCGGTAGGGGTTGGTGGTGGTGCCCTTGCCGATCAGGCGCACGACCGCGCCCTCGATGAGCGACCGCTCGGCGTCGCTGGTCGCAGCACCGGCCGCCGCGCGCAGTGCAGCCTCCAGCAGTGGACGGAACGTCGCGTGGTCGTTCGAGGAGGCACCCAGCCCATGCGTCACCGACACGGGCCTCGCGGCGCTGCCCGGCACGCCGGCGAGCACCGTGAGCGCCACCGGCGAGGCGGGGATCGCCGCGGTGATCTCGGCACCGGTGGTGCCCGTGGCACAAGGCAGGTCGCCGGGCCAGCCGGCAAGGCCGGTGAGTTGGATCAAGTTCGAGCCGGCGTTCACGACCTCCGTCGCGGCACTTGGCCCCGAGGCGGCCTTCAGCAGGTCGCGGAAGGTTTCGCTGCGCAGGGTCTGGCGTCGGCCGTTGCTGGCTACGATCTCGCTGACGGTGAGGTTGAAGCGGTTGCGCGGATCGCGCGTGTCGTAATCGATCTCCAGGTAGAGATGATCGCCCCAGGTACCAGGATCGGCGACCGAGGTCTCGTCCATGCGCCGGCCGGCCGAGACGGTGAAGACGTTGGCACCGGCCGCAGGCTGGACGCGCAACGTGGTTGATGAAGCGGCGGCCACCGGCGTATCGACGTCGTTGACGACGCGGACGGCCCAGGCCTCGCTGCCGCCGTTCTGAAAAAACTGCTGGATCGCGTAGCTGGCCTCGCTGGTCCGCGCGAGACCGCCGAATTCGCGCTGGAAATCGGTCATGCCGAAGATCTGCACCGGCTGGTTCGCCGGACCCCGCGCGAACGCATCGACGAACGCCGCGACCGAGGTCGACACGCCGATGATCGAGCGCACGCCGCTCGGGATCTCCTCGATGTAGACGCCGGGATAGGTCGGCTTGACGGGCATCGGGACGCTCCGTTGCGGGTGGGCGTGCGGAACTCAGCGTGAGGCGGTCCGTCGCAAGGGCGGGCGGCCGCAAGCGTTGCTCACAGGGACCGGGTGAGCTCGATCGCGTCGGACGGTGAAGCTTCGCGCCATCGCCCACCTCCCCGGAACCACCGGCTCGATCACGATGACGTGCCGGATTGAGCCGTCTCTACTGCGAGGCTCTCCACCCTAGTGCAAAGCCATCGGGCGGTCCATACGACCGACGCGCAAACCGGCGGGACGAGCCGTTCTCGGTTAGGTTGGCAGGAAAGGGCGAGAATCGAGAGCATGAGAAAGCGTGGGGCGCCGTGGTGCATGGATCAGGGACGTGGGCGTAACAACCCCGACCCCGTTCGGGGTCAAGCAATGCGAACATAACTCGGGCGTCCCAGCTCCAGCATGCGGTTGAGGGCATGAGCGGCGACTGCCACCTCGGTCGCCCGACGCTCGTCCGTACGCGAGCGCAGCCCGTCGCCGATCACCTGCTTCCACCTCGCGATGGCGGCCTCGGCCCGGGCTCGCTTCATGTATCCAGACATCTTCTGCCAGCTTAGCCGGCCATGCGCGGCGATGAGCTGGAGATGCCGGTCGCGCTGTGTTGGTTCGGCCTCGGCTATCTCGCTCGGCACCGCTGTCGCGCGCGGCGGGACGATGACGGCCGCCTCGGGATGGCGCACCGCCACGCTGTTGTAGACGCGATCTTGATCGTACCCGCCGTCGCCGATGAATGAGGCCAGCGTGCCCGCCACCTGGTCGAGCAAGGGACCGGCCTGCGCGCCATCGTCCACTTCGCGGCCGGTCAGCGCCGAGGCGACGATCCGGCCCGTGGCGGCATCCACGCCGAGATGAAGCTTCCTCCACGACCGGCGCTTGCGTGTGCCGTGCTTCTCGGCCAGCCACTCGCCCGCGCCGCATAGCTTGAGACCCGTGCTATCCACGAGAAGATGCAAGGGACCAGCGCAGCCGCGACTGCCAGCATGCGGCCGCGGCTGTGGCACCTCCAGCGTCGCGGCCCGGCGGCTAAGGGTGGTATGGTGCGGTACGCGCAGCGCCAGCCCGAGCAAGCCGACGATGGAGTCGATCAGCCCCTCGGCCTGCCGGTAGGCCAGGCGAAACACCGCCCGAAGCGTCAGCGCGGTCAGGATGGCCAGTGCCGAGTACCAGGGCTGCCCGCCCCGGGTCGTGCGTGGTTCAGCCGCCCACGCTTCGATCGCCTCATCGGTGAACCAGACCGTCAAGCTGCCGCGCTGTCGCAAGCTGGCGTCATATGCCGGCCAGTTCGTGACCTTGTGCGTCTGCCTTGGAAGGCGGTGGCGACGGTCCTGGTTCAGCTTGAAGGGCAAGGCGAGCATCCCGGGTCAGCAAGGAAGCGTTTCCCTACGCCACCCGGCGCTCCATCATCAACCAGCAGACCGATCCGTGCACCACGCTGGCGCGCCCGCCAGACGGAACGGTTGCGTGCCGTGCACCGGAGCATCGGCCTGGCGCTCGGCGGCAATCCCGGTTCCCGTCATGCCGCGGCCATGGGCATGCCGATCACCGCGCGGGCTATGAAGAAATATGGGTGACGGCCTGATCAGGCGGCGTCCTTGGCATCGACGGTGGTGACCTCGATGCCGTCCTTGAACCTGACGCCATCGATGACCTTCGGCAACTGATTCTCGCCCTTCAGCCTGCGCCAGGTCTTGGCGGCGGCCATGACGAGCTTGAAGACCATCAGCCGGGCCGTGTCCTGCGACAGGGCGCCCTTGGTCCGGACGGTGCGGTGCCGAACCGTGGCAAAGACGCTCTCGATTGGGTTGGAGGTGCGCAGGTGATCCCAGTGCTCGGCCGGGAAGTCGTAGAAGGTCAAGAGCGCGTCGCGGTCCTTGACCAGGCAGGTGACCGCCTTCTCGTATTTGGCCCTATACTTCTCGGCAAAGCTCGCGATTGCTGCCTCGGCCGTCGTACGGTCCGGGGCCGTCCAGACCTCGCGTAGATCGGCCTTGGCGGCCGGCTGGACGGACTTGGGCAGCTTGTCGAGCACGTTGACGGTCTTGTGCACGGTGCAGCGCTGGTGACGGGTGGTCGGCGACACCTCCTCGAGCGCCTTCCAAAAGCCGAGCGCGCCGTCGCCGGTGGCAAGCTCGGGCGCGATGGTCAGACCGCGCGCCTTGAGATCGACCAGCAACTCCCGCCAGCTCTGCGCACTCTCGCGCATGCCGACCTGGAAGCCGACCAGCTCCTTCTTACCCTCTGGGGTGGCACCGATCAGCACCAGCATACATTCGGCCTGGGGCTCCAGCCGCGCCTGCAGGTAGACGCCGTCAGCCCAGATGTAGACGTAGCGCCGCGCCGACAGATCGCGCTTCTGCCAGCGCTCGAAGTCGGTCTGCCAATCGCCCTTCAGCCGGGCGATCACCGACGGCGACAGGTTCGGCGCGTTCTTGCCCAGCAAGGCGGCGAGCGCCTCCTGGAAGTCGCCCATCGAGATGCCGCGCAGGTAGAGGATCGGCAGCAGCGCATCCAGGCTTCGTGTCCGCCGTGCCCATCGGGGTAGGATCGCCGAGGTGAACCGGATGCGCTCGGCTCGCTCGCTGGTGCCGCGATCGCGCAGCTTCACCCGACGCACCTCGACAGGGCCGATCCCGGTCTGAACCAGGCGTTCCGGCCCCAGCCTGTGCCGCACGACGCGGTCACGCCCGTCCGGCAGTTGCATGCCCTTCATCGTTGTTAGGAACGCCTCGGCTTCCGCCTCGATAGCTTCGGCCAGTAGTCGGCGGGCGCCGCTCCTCAGAATGGCGGTCAGCGGATCCTCGATCGTGTCGGGCTGACAGAGTGAGACAACAGTGCTATCGCTCTTCATGGCGTATCGGCTCCTTCGGGAGTTCAGGCAGGCTGGTTACCCGCCTCGATACGCCGCCTCTCTCAAACCGCCATCACCCAGTTTCGATCATAGCTCCAGCCGCGCCACCCTGCTGCGCCGCGTCCGCACCGGCACCAACACACCGGTTTCCCCGGTAAGGGTGCTCGGGGGCGTTGTTGCATGAATATACTAACCATTTGATTCTACGAGATTTATTAGATCTGCAGTTTTGGATAAGCCATTGATATCGCTCGGTTCTTATCATATCCATGCAACAATGCCGGGCTCGCCTAACGTTTGCGAGGTTTGCGGGTATGCGACGTCGGACCTGGATCTTGTGAAGCAGCTGGTGGTTCGGCTGTGACGCGCGGCCGCGCACGTTGAGCGGCAAGGACCAAGCCACTACTGGCAAGCCGCTCCACCAGATCCGGTGGCAGCGCAGCGCCAAGCTGATCCATGTAGGGGGAGGCGATGGGCTGCGTGCGCTTCAGGCTGAGTCGCACAAGCACCGGGCGGTGATCGGAGATTTGCGTGATGTAGGATAGGTCGCTGCGCTCACGAGCCACGATGAAGAAATTGTCGCCGCCGAAAGTGCGGCTCAAGTTTGGCGACAGGAAGACGTGATCAATTAGTGACTTTGGCCCCTTCAAATAGGTAAAGGCGCCGGCATGCTCGTCGGCGGCGCCAAGCGGGGTGTAGCCACGGCCCGTAAGGTCGGCGAAATCTTCACTGGCGAGCGTGGCATTAACGTCGCCGCCGATCATCCAATCCTGCTCGCCCGTACGCTCGCTCAGCTTGTCGACGGCATAGCCCAAGAGCTGGGAGGCGAGGCGTCGGCGCAACTGCCCTTCGCCCATGGCTTTGAGGTGCAAGGGCACAAGGTAGAAGTCGAAGGGCGTGGCGCCCTCGACCTCACGACCGACCACGGCGAACTTGAACAGGCCCGGATAGCGTGGAAACACCGCACCGTGCACCGCTTCGGGACCTAAGGGTGGTAGACTGCGGCTGTCGGCGCGCAAGATCGCATCCAGATCCTCCGGCCACGCTTCGGCCGTGCCATTGATCGTTTGTGTATTCCAGATGAGTGTCGTTGTCTGCTTGCCGGCTGCGGCCTCGGGCTCGGAAAATGCGCAATCGTAGGCCATACCCCAGTTCGCATTGAGCACTGCCACGAGGGCGCGTGTTGCCTCAGGGGAGGACTCGCTGAGCGCCCAGATGTCCAGATTGAGGTCGGCGATGATCTCAGCGACCTTGTCGAGCTTCTCATGGTAACGGTTGGTCAGCCACTCGATGTTCCAAAAGCCGATATCAACATCGTGCGCGTTGCCCCGATAGGTATCGACAACGGCCTCCACACCGTGGGCATCGGGTGCCGTGGATCTGCCCAGCGTCCCGAAATAGCCGAGTCGTGAGTCGACGCCGGCGAATACCTCCAACGCCTTCCGCGCTGAAGCGGCATCGGCCCCACTCTCCCGCCGCTCGAGATCGGCAGCGATGGCCGCGAGTCGAATGCCCTCATTGATGACCTGAGGTGGTGTGTCCTCGCGCAACGGATTGTGCCTCTGCAGGTTAGGCTCCGCCGAGTGGTGCAGCGCCACGATCTGCCAGTCGTTGGTCATCACCGGAGAGCCCGAGCTGCCACCAAGCGTGTCGGTCGTATAGTGAACGACGACATCTGTCACATCGGCGATGACGTTGTCCTGCAGGGAGACGTGCTTGGGCCAGCCTTGCGGGTGGTGCACGATATTCACGCGGTCGCGCGGGTTCACCAGGAAGGACGCGCGGCGCAGCGGAATCGAGGGCAGCTCGGCCGCTGCCTGCACGTCGAGGTCAGCGGCGACGAAGGTGTAGTCAAGGCCGCGTGCGCCCGAGGAGAGCTGAAACGGACTTGTGACGAACGCTCGGTCTGGCGCTAGGCGGAATGCGCGGGTTGGTGACAGCTCTCCGCTTTCGCCCGCCTGATAGTCGAAGATTGCGGTAGCAGTGCGCGCGACCTCGATACTGTTGAGCACATGGTGATTGGTGAGGATCAATCCCTGCCCGACGAGGAAGCCCGAGCCCGACCAAGTACCGGACCGGCCAAGATGGTCAATACCGGAGGCCTGGATTTTACACACTGCGCGACCGAGCTTAGCGCCTCTGAGCAAGAAGCTGAATGGCAGCAAATTGGATTCGGTGCCGACGATAGCTTCCGCTCCGATAGCACCCGCCTTGCTCAGTCGTAGCGCGCGGAACGCATTGACGAGGCGCGCCGGATCGGCAACGTTCAGCCCTTCAACCCCAGCAAATGGGCGGTCGGCCATGACCTCCCGTGGCGGCGCAATAAAGCCAGGCGAGGCCACGGTTGGATAGGCTTCTCGTGGCCGCGGCAGCGAGTAGCCATCTTCCAGCTCGGGACCACCTGCGAGCTCCAGGGGTTCTGTCTCGATCCGTGCCTCGACAGCCGCCACGAATGCAGGCGCGATCTCTGGCAGGCTTGCGAGATAGGCGTCCAGCCCATCGACAAAGCCTGCAGCGATGGCATCGAGATAAGCGTCGCCCTTCAGCCGTTGCTCCTCGACCGGGTCGGTCAAGAAACTCACCTCGGCGAGGCAGCAGGCCGTCTGCGGATGGTGATACGTTGGCTTGAGCACGCCCAATTGCTGCGCCTTAACGCCACGATCTCGAAGACGTGTAACTGTGAGGATCGACCGCTGCACTGACTCGGCGAGCTTGCGGCTGTGGGCACCATGGCTGTCGTGCAGGAGGGTCTCGGTCCCTTGGACTGTCGGGACGTGCCAACCGTTGAAATGGATCGACACAAAAGCATCGGCAGCGGCGGTCTTGGCGACGCTGGCGCGATCGGCGAGCCCGAGATTGACATCAGTTTCGCGCGTCATGATGACGTGATGCCCACGCGCACTCAGCAGATCACGCAGCCGCAGTCCGACCTTGAGTGTGAGCGTCTTCTCCAGAGTACCGGCCGGACCGGTAGCATTGTTCGGGCTCGAGCCGCCGATCTTAGTGGTGCCGCCATGCCCGGGATCGATCACAATCGTGCTCATGCGTCTGCTCTCTAGGCTTGAGATTCTCGCTTCGGGCATGGCGTCCAGTGTATCAATTTGGCCTCGCGTGGCGGCGCGTAGCACTGTCGATGGTTCGGCCGTCATTGTTACTGCCTCAGCGCCAGGGCGCATGGCCCGTAGGGCCGCCAGCTGTCTTGCGAAGGCCATAAAGCTCAGTTCGGCGCGAAAGCGATCGATCGTTGCGGTCGGGAAGTGCACCGGTCGGCCGACCACAGGCTCAATCTCCTGCAGCAGTTCCGCAACGCCTGCGCCCGCGCAAACGGGGCCAGTTGCTTCCGGACCCGCCTGCTCCTCTCCGAGCCCTATCTCCAGGAGAGCCCGTGCATCAGCGATGCCCGCCCCCATGTTTGCGCCGTCCCAGCCGGGGGGTCGTCGGGCCGTCGCCTTCAGCAGTCGGGTGAAGCGGGTCTGCAGCGTCTCACCGGGACCGAGGCTGCCGATCAGCTGTTCGCGACGGTGATGAGCGATCCAACAGGCAGCGACGCCGGCCATGAGCGCTACGGCAAAGCTTGTCCCCTGCCCACCCCCGGCCACGTTCGTGGGATCACCCTGCGCATTGCGCTGCGCCCGCCAGACCAGCTCTGCTGGAGCACTGATGTCGACCGCAGTACCGCGGCAGCTGCCGATCCACGGGGCATCGTCGATGTTCACGCCAGCGACGGCGAGGCAGCTGTCGAAACGAGCGGGCCAGACGACCAAGCTGACGCAGTTACCAGCCGCCGCCATGACAATGATATTGTCACGCACCGCCGCCTCAACCGCGGCCTCGAGCGCACTGCTCCAGATCCCACCCAAGCTCATCGTAATGATATGGCAGCCAACCCCTCGCGCATGATCAATCGCCTGCGCGACCCGGCTTTGCGTGAGCCGGGTGACACTGCGGACGGCGCGGATAGGCACAAGCATCGCCTTGGGCGCCGTCCCAGTTACGATCCCGCTTACGCCGGTCATGCCCCCCGATACTGCAGGCTCGACCATACCGCGGCTGACCACAACGCTTGCTGTCCCCGTGCCATGTCCCGGATTGTCCCATGGAAACACCATCTGCAGCGGATCGGTAGGGTCCGTATCCTCGTCGATCAGATCAATCCCGAGGTCGCGGCGAACGGCATCCACGAGTTCGTCATGGGTCGCCACACCTGTATCCGGCTGACCGATCAGCACGCCTTCCCCGCGATCAGGTCGGCTTTGCGCCTCAGAGAAGGCCCAAGCCTCCGGAATCCGCAACTTGCGCAAAGCCCAGGCATGGTCGGGAGGTGTGGGCGTATCGACCCAACAACCGAGCAGGTCCGTCGTCTCCGGCACCGGGAAGACGTCGAGCTCGATGTCAGGTTCCGCGGACACGAGGTCCAAGCGTTCGATCAGCCTATAAGCAATCTCATACGGGCTGCCAGGCAGCGCCTGCAGGTCGAGGCCCGGAATGCGCAGGAGCGCAAATCGATCAAGTCGGGATGCATCAGCATGGGGCGCAAATAGCGCCTCGACCGTCACCTTGGCACTGAGCTCGGCTGCGATCTGTGGTGCGAGGTCCGCCGGATCGACCGCTTCTCGCGCCTCGAGCACGTACCGCAGTGCAATTCCATCCGCTTCTGGACCGGTCAGCCGCTGTGCGGTCTGAATGGCCTCGAGCTGAGCGTCCAGCATGCCCCCTCCCTGCGTTGCCGCTCGCGTATAACACCAATAAACATCACGATATGACGGTGCCCGACTAAGAGCTGCCATTTACCTCGGGCGAGCACTCCCCTTCTGCTGTGCTCAGCTGTGCTGAGTGGCAGCGCCGCTAGAGCATGGCTGACTAGCTGCGATTGGCGGCGGCCATATGTTGGCTTATGCTATGCTGGCCTCTCCTCGACGAGATCCGCAATCGTCAAAAAGCCCTCGATGCCCTGGCGTCGGCTGCGGTCTTAGCTAGTCACCCGAATAGTATAATCCCCAGTGCCCCCGTGCCGGTTGAAGTGGCGGATCTGAACAAGGTAGTGGCCGGGCACGAGCTGCTGAGCCAGTCGTGCGTTGAAGCCGGTGCCGCTATCGTCGTCCTCACCTATCAGGCTCGTCGGGCTGTTGGGGCCGAACAGCTTCATCACGACGTCCGTCTGGCCGCCGGTCTCGACGACGTAGCGGGCGTCATGGTCGACCACAAACTCGAACAGATCCTCCTCGGCCGGCGCCCCGATGCGAGCCGCTGCGGCGACCGCATCAACGCCGAGCGTGACGATGTTAACAGATCCAGGTGGGTAGCACTGGGCGATAAAGGATTTGTCCGTCGCCGAAAGCTCTTCGTTGCCATGTGTGCCGACCCCGTTCAATGTCCAGTTCACTGGGAACTCGTAGAGCATGATTGAATCTGAATCGAACGCGGTACCGCGGATCTGACCGCTGCTATACTTGTTGAGGACGTTGTGCCTGATCTGTGCCTCTGTCCAGAAGTTGGGTGGCCCCTTGAGCGAACGGATCACCTCGGGCTCGTTCCACTGGATGCCGCCAGCCGGATTCTGGTGCTCATGAGCGAGGCCGAGGGCGTGGCCGAACTCATGGCCGGACGTGCCCCCGTCTTGAAAGCCCAAGTTCATGGTCGCCTGCCCCTGCGGGATGTCTCGACAGTCCGTCCCGACAAACGACCAAGCACCGTCGCTCGCGTCGAACGTAACCCGGATTTCGGAGTCGGGCGCTTCGCTGCGCATAAACTCGATATTGGCATGCTCGGTCCACCAAGCTGCCTGCTCCATGGCGAGGTCCTGCTGGGTGTGAGTGCCCTGCATGAATAACACTCGTAGACGCGACCCATTGGGCCAAAGCTTCCTGAACTCGACAATCGCCTCGAGCGACGACCCGACGACTCCGAGCGGCCGATTCAGATCGCGCGGCAGTATCCGGTCGAAGCAAATCTTGGGGGCGGGGGCATAGTCCGACACTTCAGCTGTCTCCCGTTTCGACGTGGTCATAGGCCTGAAGGCTGACGGTGGCGGGTCCTGCCCCGCGCCCGATTCAGGCACGGGGCGAACCCCACTCACCAAGGATGCTGCAGCGCTGCCCTGGCGAGAGGGCAGTATCGTGACTTGGGGATCGGCTAGGCCGAGCCCCGGTTCGATCCCGGTGCCGCAGCCGAGCTGAGCGTCTCGCTCGGCGACAGTTCTGAGGCGTCCGCCCGCAGCCGGCGCCACGGCATCTTGTGCCGCGTCGTCGAGCTCAAACCAAGGCAAGCCGTGGGCCGTATAGGTCGCGGCGTCGATCGGCATATCGGGAGGTTGCAGACCAGTCAGCGCGGCAAAGCTGCCAGCATCTACGATGACGACCTCAATTACGCCGGAGTTGGCCTGATCCCAGGTCTCTAAGCCATATGGATCCGGGTAGAGCTTCTGGCGCATGCGCCCCCCAGCTCCGATGCCCATGGGGGCCACCTCGGCCACGCCGCGCGGGCGCAAGGAGCAGCGCAGACCCGTTAGATTGGGCGGGGGTTCTTCCGGGAAGCGGCCAGGGAGCGGCTCGAAAGCGTTGAGCCGCAGCCCGCCTCGCTCAGACAAACCATGGCCCCCTTCTGCAGCGTAGCCTTGCCCGAGCCTGACTGCCACGAACTGGCGGATCGCGCCACCTCCGGCATTAAAGCCGTCGAGCCACAGCTGGTCAGGGCAGACCAGATAGTCTTGCGGCCGGTGCAGCCCTGGCTCGTCTGGCACACCAGTGACTGCGTTGATCCCGCCTAGCACGACTTTGACCGCGTTCGGCTTCCACGGCGCCGCGGCGAAGCCGATCCACATTGCCTCGCGACAGTGAAGCGGGATGACGAGCGCCTCAGGCTCATGGCCAAGCATCTCGGACAGGTTAGCGCGCGCGATAGGCAGGCGACCTAAGCCCGGCGGCAACGGGTAACTTTTCCCGTCTTCGGGAAGGCGCAAAGTGCGATGAAAGGAGATCGCCAAACGCTCACCGAGCCTGATCTCGTCCGTCCCGACAACAATATTGAGCATCGGAGCTATAAGCCGCACCTGGGTTAGTACTTGGCCGCGCACTCACGACGTCGTCCCGCGACCGCTCGCTGACACGCCGATCCCTCGCGTTCGAATGCCATCCCCTGCAGCTCGCTTGCCGTCTCGCCCCGCATGTTTATAACTCCCCAGCCAACGTGGTTCCGCTGACAGCGGCATCCCCCTACCCCGCCGAGCATGCGGTACAAGAGAACACGCCACAAAGAAAGTTCGAGCACTTATAGTGCCCAAACGCTGGGACAAAGCTAGGCGGTTATCATTTTCTGGAGGTCATTCTAACATGTATCAGACGTAATGCAATTCTTGGTTCGGTTGTCAAAAAGGTTCTATCAGGTCTTGCGCCACAGCCCCTGGCCGATGAGGGCTGGCCTGGCTACATGGCCGGCCTTCACGGCAGGGTGGACGGGAATGCGGTGCATCGCGTGCAGATCAGAGACGGTGACGGAGCGGCCCGAGCGCACAGCCCAGGGCTACCGACGCTTCCGCTGCCGCGCGTGTGGCAAGCAGTTCAACGAACGCACCGGCAACCTGCTGAACCGGACCCGGTATCCCAGCGACGTCATCGCGCTCGTGGTACTCTGGCGCCTGCGCTACAAGCTCGCTCTGCGGGACCTGCCCGAGATGTTCCTCGTCCGCGGCATCATCTTCAGCCACGAGGCGGTGCGCGCGTGGGAAGCGAAGCTCACCCCCGCCCTGGCCGAGGACCTGCGGCGGCGCCGGCGCGGTAAGACCGGCCGGAGCTGGTACGTCGACGAGACCTACCTCAAGGTCTAGGGCCGCTGGTGCTATCTCTATCGTGCCATCGATCGCTCCGGCGCGCTGGTGGATGTGATGTTCAGCGAGCACCGCGACATGGCGGCGGCGAAGGCGTTCTTCCGGTCCGCCAAGGCGGTCACCGGGGTAACACCGGACCGGGTCACGACGGACGGTCACGACAGCTACCCCAAGGCGATCCGGACCGAGCTGGGCCGAGAGGTGCGGCACCGGACCAGCCGCTACCTGAACAACGGGCTGGAGCAAGATCACCGGGGCATCA